>SLLM01000363.1 GCA_007134055.1 Ectothiorhodospiraceae bacterium
CGGATGCAGGATGGTCAGCCGCTTTCATGGCGCGATTCCTCCTGATATAGCCAGCAACGCACCAGTCTGCGATCGGCCGGAGCAAAGTCGGGTGGTTCTTCGTCGCACGGGGTGAAGCGGGATGGGCAGCGCTCGGCGAAGCGGCAGCCGGACGGCGGATTCTGCAGGCTGGGTGGCTGACCGGGGATGAACACGGGCCGTTCGCGTTGATGCAGGCGCGGGACACTGGCCATGAGCAGGCGGGAGTAGGGGTGGGCAGGTTCGTTGAAGAACTGCGTGGCGCTGGCTTGCTCCACCAGCTGGCCCGCGTACATGAGCGCCACCCGGTCCGCCAGTTCGCTGGAGGTGCCGACGTCGTGGGTAATCATCAGGTAGCTGGTGCCGGTCTCCTGCTTGATGCGCTTGAGCACGTTCATGATGCTTGCCTGGGTGAGCACATCCAGTGCCGAGGTCGGTTCGTCGAGGATGACGAGATCCGGTTGCGTCACCAGCGCCATGGCCAGCACCGCCCGCTGGCGCATGCCTCCGGACAGCTCGAACGGATACCGTGACAGGAAATCGGTGGGGATGCCGACGAGGCCGAAGGTCTCCGCTACCCGTTCCGCGGCCCGGCGACGATCCCACTTCTTCAGAACCTGAAGCGGCTCCGCCACCTGGTCGCCGACCCGGATTACCGGGTTGAGCGCGTTCATGGCGGCCTGCATGACCATGGAAACGCGAATCCAGCGGACATTCCTGCGAAAACGCTCCTCGCGGAATTGCATGACGTCCTCACCATGGAGCCATACCTGTCCCGAGTACGCGTGCACGTTGCGTGGCAGCAGGCGCAGCAGCGCCCTGGCAAGCGAACTCTTGCCGCATCCCGACTCCCCGAGGATCACCAGCGCCTCATTGGTGTGGAGATCGAAACTGACGTCGTCCACTGCACGGACGACCCCTGCGCTGCTCCGGTAGTGAAGGCGCAGGTTCTCCACCCGCAACAGCGGAGTGTCGCTCATCAGCTCGTCCTCAGCCTGGGGTTGAACACGCGGTCCAGGGCGAAGCCGAGCATGGCGAAGCCGAGACCGGTGAGCATCAACAGGAAGGCAGGTGACAGTACCCAGTAGTACTGTTCGTTGTACAGCGCGCTCTGGCTCTGGGCATCGTTCAGCACCTTGCCCCAGGTGGGAAGCACCGGATCGCCCAGACCCAGGACGGCCAGCGACGCTTCCAGAAAAACGAACGTGGGAATCAGGGTGACGAACGTGGGAATCAGCACGGGCAGGATCCGCGGCAGCATGTAGCGCAGGATGATCCGGGCATTTCCGGCGCCGTAGGCGCGGGCGGCCTCGATATAGGGGGCTTCGCGGATCGGTAGCAGCATGGCGCGGTACATCTTGATGCCGGCGCTGAAAATACCCAGTGCCACCACCATGCCGAGCATCAGCCAGATGCTCGTGGAGTAGAGGGTTCCCACCATGACCAGGATCGGCAGCAGCGGCAGGATCATGTTCACTTCGGTGAGGCGCTGGATCACGGCATCCACCCAGCCGCCGAACCAGACGCCGGTTGCCGCGATCACCAGGGTCGTGACCGTGGTGCCCACGGCTGCCAGAAGACCGAAGGCCAGGGCCACGGGCGTTCCCCAGAGCAGCGCCAGCAACAGGTCGCGACGCTGGTGGTCGGTTCCGGCAATACCGTGTACCCGGCCGTAGAGGACCAGTTCGCCCTCGATTCCGGCGGTGTCGTCGAACACCACCGCTTCCAGCAGGAGCTGGTAGCGCCCCGCCTGTACCCGTGGTTCGTCGTTGTCACCGGGCTCCTTCATCAGGCCCACGTGCGGCACGTGGCCGAGTCGGCGCTCTAGCGGCCAGTTCTGGGAGATGGAGACACGGTCGTCGCGGGCGATCCGTCGCCCGCCCAGGGAGTATTCCCGCCCGTCGGGAGTACGCCAGAGCAGCCGGGCGAACGGCGGGCGGTCATGTCCTCTTGCTCGCAGGAAAAGGTTGATCTCCGCTGGAAAACCGTCGTAGGCATACTCGAATTCCAGCGGTATCCGCAGTTGCCGGCCGCCTTCGAACGGCTCCTCTTCGACCTGGGCATCCCCGAGGGGGATCACGGTTGTCCGGGCTTCCCGGCCGCCCGCGAGACGGTCGATCCAGGCGGGGGATGCGTTGGCCGGATGCAGTCGCCAGTGGTCGCCGCCACGCCACTGCTCCAGAGCGTCGCTGTAGGGGATGGTGATGACCGTGTACACGGACAGAGCAACAAGGAAGGTGATGATCACCAGGCCCATCAGTGCGGACGGGTAGCCCCGAAGCTGCCGCAGGCCCTTGAGCCAGCCGGTCATCGTTCACTCTCCTGCAGTCCTACCCGCACCCGGGGATCGAGAAGTCCGTAGAAGATGTCCAGCAGGAATACCGTAAGGGCGAGAAGATACGCGAAGATGACTACCGACCCGATGATCACCGGCGTGTCCCGGTGGCCGATCGCCTGGAACAGTAGGCTGCCGAGTCCCGGCCAGTTGAATACCTGTTCAAGGATGATGGAACCGCTCCAGAGCCCGATCAGCATGAGCAGGAAGCTGGTGATGATGGGGGAGAGGGTGGGGCGCAGGATGTAGCGCCGCTCCACCATGCGTGGCGGCAGTCCCTTGGCCCGCGCCATGTCCACATAATCCTCGCTGGAGTGAATCAGGAAGAATGTCCGCCAGGAATAGATGGAAACGAATATCTGCGACAGGAACATGGCGAGAACCGGCAACAGCATGTGCTGCAGAACGCTCGCGGCATAGGCGAGTCTGTTCTCCGGCGGTGGTGCCTGCACCATGCCGCCGGCGGGAAGCACAGGCACGACAAAGGCGAAGAAAAGTATGAGGAATATGCCGTAAAACCATGCTGGTGCAGCAGAACTCGGTGCCAGGGCTATCACCGTGCGGTCCAGTCCGCCGCCGTAGCGACGGGACAGTATCAGCGCGATGTAGACGGAAATGAAGAACACCAGCAGGTTGGCCGTGCCGAACAGCAGCAGCGTGGCGGGCAGACGTTCGACGATGATGGAGTAGACGTCGCGGGCTCCGGCATCGCTGTGCATCTGCTCCGCGCGTCCGAGGTCCAGAATCATCGCCTGGTAGAGGTAGTCGAAGCTGCGCAGGATGAAGGGCTGGTCCAGTCTCAGCCGTTCCACCTCGAGCTGTACCTGCCGCTCCATCAGTTCGTTGCGCTCTTCACTGGGCAGGTCGAAGAAGGCAGGATCACCCCGCACAAGTTCGGACACCTCCCCGCGAATCTGCACCATGCGCAGATCGTCGACCCGCCCTCCCATGTTGGCGATGAGGATGGTGAGGTAGACACCGATCAGGACAGTCAGGAGCAACGCCAGCAATCGTCGACCGGCGAATATCCCCATGCGCCGGATATCGCGTGCAAGCCCCTGGCCCCGGTTTGCATGTATGGCCACGTCGGGAATGCTCATTGGCTGCCTGTAGCCTCCTCGGTCGGCGCCGGGATCGTGGCGAATACGTGGGATGCGAAGACGGGCAGCGCCACCCGCTGGGTGGTGACCGCAATCTCCAGGCTGTTGGCACCGCTGCCGAGGGCGGCGATCTGCTCTGCCGTCAATGCGACGACCCATTCACCGTCGCCCACCGGCTCCGCTTCGCCACGTGCCGCGGCGATCCCGGCGCCATCGAACAGCATATACTGGGCGCTGCTGATCTGGTCGTCGGGGTAGGGATCGCCCTCGAAAGTGATGTGTACCCTGAAATCCCCTGCTTCTCCCGAGCGCAGTACCAGGGGTCCGTCGAGATCCAGTTCCGGGATTACCGGGCGGGTGAGGTGCAGCCACTTGTCGCCGGGGTCGGGAAAATCCTCGAAACGACGCAGCACGATACTGCGTTCCACGGGGTAGGCCGCGTGCAGGTAGAAGGGGCCGTCGCCGACGTAGAAATGGCCCCGCTGCTCGACCCAGTCGTCGAGAGCCTGGTAGCGCTGCTCTGCCTCACCGTCGCGCAGGAACGGCTGCAGCGCCTCCCGATAGGGGACGAACGCCTCGTCCCGGGCTGCCTCCAGCCGC
>SLLM01000110.1 GCA_007134055.1 Ectothiorhodospiraceae bacterium
AGTGAATCCATCACCGTGGACGACCAGGTGCCGCCGCGAATGATGCCCACGTTGGTTGCGTAGGGCAGTGGATGCACCCGCATCAGGGGATGGGTTTCCTGCTCGTTGATGGCGCGTTCGTCGGCACGCATGGCCTCGTAGACCTTCAGGAAGTGGTCCAGCGCGCTCTCGCCCTGGGTACGCTTGCTGGCGTGGGCGGCCTTTCCGGGCACCTCCACCCGCAGCGACATGGCCCCCGCATGGGCGATGACCAGTTCCGGCATGCCGCTGCCGGAGAGTGTCGGCTCCGGGATGATGGCGGCATCCGCCTGCCAGCCGCCCCGGATCGCGGCCAGCGTTCCCAGGCCGCTGTCCTCCTCGGCGGGTACGGCGGCAAAGATGATGCGGCCCGGGAAGTTGCGCCCGCTTTCGGCGAACGCCTCGAAGGCGGTCATGGCGGCGATGAGCCCCGATTTCATGTCGCTGGCGCCGCACCCGTAGACACGATCGCGCCGGACCACTCCGGAAAAAGGCTCCTCGCTCCACAGGGAGTAGTCGCCGGGTGGTACGACGTCCACGTGGCCCGTCAGCAGCACGGTGGGGCCGGGTTGCTCGCCGCGCAGCACGCCGACCACCACCGGCGCCCAGGCACGTTCCACCTCGTGCCCGGGATAGCGGGGATCGCGCTGCAGGGAGGCGATGCCGTCGTTCCAGTAATCGATCTCAACGTCCAGGCGCTGCAACCAGTTGGCGATCTGGCCCACCGCGGCGTCTTCCTGCCCGGTGACCGAGGGAATGCGGATCAGGGAAACCAGGCGTTCACGAACGTAGTCGTAATCGACAAAGGACGTTCTTCTGGACATCGGTTGCTCCTTGAGCGGCGGATTGGGTCCGACTGGCGGCCGGTATCAGTACGCACCATCATTCACCACAGTATCGGTGTTCAGGGCCCGTTCCGCGAGCTCCGCCACCCCCGTGGACAAGGACGAACAGGAACCGATACGGCGGATTTCCTGCCGCAGCAGGTGCCGGCGTGGTGTGTTGCAGGGGCGCCAGTCCAGCAGGTGCCGCGCGAGGCCGGCAGCCAATTGCGGGTTGATCGGGTCGATGGCCAGCACCTGGTCTGCCAGGAAGCGGTAGCCGGCTCCGTCCGCCCGGTGGAACCGGACCGGATTCCCGGCGCAGAAGGTCTCCACGAGGCTGCGTACCCGGTTCGGGCGATGGTGGGAGAAGGAGGCGTCGCGCATCAATGCCAGGACCCGCTCGAGGGCATCGGCACGCGTCGATCGGGCCTGCGCGGCGAACCACTTGTCCAGTACCAGGTTGTTCATGGCCCAGCGCCGGCGAAAATCCGTCAGCACCTGTTCGCCCGTCGGGCCGGGGAGGTCCACCAGCAACTGCAGGGCGGCCAGGGCATCGGTCAGGTTCCCCGCGCTGCGGTACTGCGACAGGCAGTACCCTGAACCATCGCCACAGGCCGCCAGGTAGGCGAGACAGCGGTTCTTCAGTGCACGGCGTCCGACCTGTGCTGGCGAGCACTGGAAGTTGGCGCCGTCCCGGCAGCCTGAATAGGCGGTTTCGAAGGCGGGCATGAGGGTGTTGGCGAGGCTGCCGATCGCACCCTGCAGCCGCAGGTGCAGATCCTCGATATCCGGTTCCGGGATCCATGCCGCGAGGCTCGCCGCTGCAGGCGGCGCCAGCAACTCCGCCGTCATCCCGGGGGAGGAGCCAACCCTGTCCAGTAGCGAGGCAATGGCCCGGGCAAGGAACTCCCCTGGGATCGTGTCGTCGGCTCCGCCTTCCTCCCGCACTGCCAGCAACCAGAGTCGTTGCAGGGCGTCCCAACGCACGTATGCATCGTCATCCTGCAGGATCAGCGTGTGCAGCTCCTTCGCGGAGAGTTCCACACACAATGCCGCCGGGGTCGAGAAGCCGCGCAGCAGCGACGGTATCGGCTGGCTGGGGACATTCCGGAACACGTAATGCTGGTGGTGTTCGCGCAATTCCAGTAGCCGTGAGTGGCCGGCCGGCCGGTGGTCGCCCTTGAGTTCGAGCGGCAGGTGCCTCCCGCGGTGATCCAGCAGGGCGAGCGCGACGGGCAGATGCAGGGGCTCCGCGGTTCCGCCGTCCGCCAGGCGGGTGGATTCCTGTGTCAGTTGCAGGTGGAAGAGCTGGTTGTCGCCGTCGTAGTTGCCGGTAGCGGTGACCAGAGGGGTGCCAGGGCGGTCGAACCAGCGGGCGAACTGCGCCAGGTCTCGGCCGGAGACCTCGCTCATGCATGCGAGGAAGTCCTCCACCGTTACCGCCTCGCCGTCGTGGCGGCTGAAATACAGATCCGTGGCGCGTCGGAATGTCTCGGGCCCGAGCAGTGCATGGAGCATGCGTACCAGTTCGGCGCCCTTGCTGTACACCGTATCGGTGTAGAAGTTGTCGATCTCGGTGTAGCGATCCGGCCGTACCGCATGGGCCAGAGGGCCGGCATCCTCGCTGAACTGCCGCTCGCGCATCAGGCGGACGTCTTCCAGTCGCCGGATTGCCCCCCAACCCTGCTCGGCGGCGAACTGCTGCTCGCGGAAGACCGTGAACCCCTCCTTGAGACAGAGCTGGAACCAGTCCCGGCAGGTGACACGGTTCCCGCTCCAGTTGTGGAAGTATTCATGGGCAACCAGGGCTTCGATGTCGCGATAATCCCGGTCGGTTGCCGTCTGCGGGCTGGCCAGTAGATACCGGTCATTGAAGATGTTCAGGCCCTTGTTCTCCATGGCTCCCATAGTGTACTGACTCACCGCCACCAGGTTGTACTCGTCGAGATCGTACTCCCGGCCGTAGCGGATTTCGTCCCAGGTCATGGCCCTGCGCACGGCTTCCAGTGCGTGGCCGCACTGGTGCCTGTTGTCGGTTTCCACATACAGGTTCACGTCGACGTGACGGCCGGATCGGGTGGCGAAGCGGGCCTGCTCGCGATGCAGGTTGCCGGCGACTACGGCGAAGAGGTAGCTGGGCTTGGGGATCGGGTCGTCCCATACGAGTTCCTGGCGACCATCGCCGAGTTGCCGCCGGGCGACCGGGTTGCCGTTGGCCAGGAGGACAGGGAACTGGCGTGGATCCGCGGCAAGCGTGGTGCGGAAGGTCGCCAGAACGTCGGGCCGGTCCGGGTAGTAGGTGATGCGGCGGAAGGCCTCCGGCTCGCACTGGGAACACATCAGGCCATCCGCGTAGTACAGGCCCATCAATCCCGTGTTCGCGGCCGGGTGTATGCGTACCGCCGTGGACAGTGTGCAGCGCTCCGGGGGGTGGAACACCGTGAGGGCGGAATGGTCGACCCGGTAGGCGTGGTCCGGGAGCGGGATGTCGTCCAGGGCAATGGCGAGCAGTTCCAGGCCGTTGCCGTCGAGCCGCAGGGTCTGGGCGGAGCCCTCCGTGCAGGCCGGGTTGCGGCGCAGCCGGAGGCGGCACTGCACCTGCGTGGCGTCCGGGGCCAGCGCCAGGTGCAGATCGACGTGATCAACCAGCCAGGCTGGTGGCCGGTAATCCCCGCGTCTGACCGGGCCAGCCGGTTCGGACATGATCATGACTCCTGAGAGGTTGGTATGAACCGTGGAGAAGACTATACGCCGGACGCGCCCTCGTCGCGTCGCCGTCGAACGCGCGTCCCGCGCCTGCGTCCCCCGCGACGTGGTCGTCGCCCGGCAATGGCCCGGCAGGTACTGGTATGCTTCCGGAATGCATGGCGATGATTCGACAGGGGGCGTGCCCCCGGACCCGTCTTCCGCCCGGTGCCCGCCTGCTTCACCGCCCCGGCCCCTGCTCCGGCGTGGCTCCGTTGCGTTGCGGCCGAGTACGCCGGGGGACTGTAGCTTCGTGCTGTCGGTGGAATCTCACCCGGAGAACGCGCGTTTCGTGGAGCAGTGGAGCGGGGAGCAACACCTGCGCTGCATGGAGCGTAACGATAGTCTGCACTGGATCGTCGAGGACGCCGGCGTGCCGATCGGTTATGCGATTCTGCAGGGAGCGGACGACCCCGGACACAGCGTGCTGCTGCGACGGATTGCCATTGCCGGCAAGGGTCGAGGTCATGGACGAGGGGCGATGACGCTGCTCGCCAGGTACTGCTTCGACATACTTCGTTTCCACCGGCTCTGGCTCTACGTCGCCCTGGGCAACCGCCGTGCCCGGCGACTCTATGACCGGCTGGGCTTTGTCGAGGAGGGTGTCGCGCGGGAATGCGTCAGGGAAGGGGACGGCTATGCCTCCATGGCCGTCCTGTCCATGCTGGAGCGCGAGTACCGGCAGACCCTGGATGCACGCCGCAGGGTGCAGCCCGGATCAGGGGCGGATACCCGCGGCTACCGGTAGTTCGTGGGCACCACATCGGCGAACTGGAAATCCAGCAGTTCCATCACGGTGTAGAATTTCTGGTGCAGTTCGGGTTCATCCTGGGCGCCCAGGAAGATGTCCGCGATCTCGAAGCTGTAGCTGTCCTGGTTGGGCAGTTCGGACAGCTGCATGCCCTCATCCACCCCTACCTCGACGATCAGTTCCGGATACTGCCGCTGCAGGGCCTCGATTTCCTCGTGGGTCGGTATCCGGGTCACGCGGGTGTCCGCGAATACCCGGGGCATGAACTTGCCCGCCATGGGATATCGCCCCTCGGGACGCGGGAAATCCGGCCGCTGGCCGAAGGCAAGCTCGATGGCCACCTCGTGGTGGGAGGCCCCGGTGGCGATGTGGAAGATGGGGCAGTGGGACTTCGAGATGCGTGAATTGATCTCCAGAAGCCAGATCCGGTCGGTGGCTTCGTCCCAGAAGAACTCCATGTTGAACGGCGTGTGATCCAGGCCGATGTGGCTCAGTATGCGCTCGGCGCTGGCGATCATGCGGTTCTGGACGCCATCGGGCAGCTGCGAAGGGTACTGGTAGCTGAAAAAACTCACCTGGTTGGCGGCACGCAGGGAGTCGATCACGGCATAGACGACCACCTGCCCCTGATGGACATACCCTTCGAGCGTGCACAGGCGTCCCGAGATCAGCGCTTCGCCAATGGCCGTTGCGCCGTTGCCCCGCGGTGGCAGCCGATCACGGTCTGTGGCGTACTGCATGATGTGGTCGAAGGGCTCCGCGAATACGTGGATGTTGTCCCGGATCATGCTCATGGCGGAACGCAACTGGTCCTCGTTTTCCACGCGGAATCCCAGGTAGGAGGAGAACGCCACGCTGGGCTTCAGCCAGAAGGGAAAAGCGAGGTCCAGGGAAGCGACGGGATCGTCCTCATAGGGGTCGAAGCCCTGGAAGTCCGGTGTGCATTCCGGGATTGCCTGCTCGCCGGCAAGCCGGTTCCAGTATTTGTTTTCGCAGTAGAGCACGCTTTCCAGCGAGGGTGTCGGGAGGCCCCATTCCCGGCGCAGGATCGGCAGCATGGAGGTGGTGGGGAAATCCCAGTGCCCGATGATGGCGTCCACCGCCGGCGCCTCCTGCAGCGTGCGGCGTGCCTCCGCCATGATGGCTTCCATGGGGTAGGACGGCGGGTTGACCATGGTCTCGTAGGGGACCAGGCCGTGGAACGTGTAGTCCGCAGCATTGTGTACGGTTTGCAGTTCGGCAAGGTTGAGATCGTCGAGACCGATGACGAAGATGTGTTTGCTCATGCGTACCCCGGTGGTGGCTGGCGTACCGTACCAAGACTTTCATCCAGTATGGCCGGTTACCGCGGCGCGATCCATCCGGCACCGCCGAAACCGCGTCGTCGGGCCGGCCCCGGGCGGGGCCGGGGGCGGGATTGCGGCGTACTACGCGGCGTCTCCCAGCTCGAAGTCCAGGGCCGAGCATACGGCGTCGAACTTGTTGACGATCTCCTGTTCGTCCCTGCCCCCGATGAACACAAGGGCGAGGCAGAAGCTGTAGCTGTCCTGGTCCATCAGCTCCGATAGCTCGTCGCCCCGGTTCACCTGCACCTGGATCGTGGTTCCGGGCACGTCACGTTCGATGCCGCGAATCTCCTCGGCACTCGGAACACGCTGGATGCGGGCATTGCCATAGGTGCGCAGGAAAAACTTGGCGGCGATGGGGTATTCGCCCCGGCCCTTGGGAAACCCGGGTTCCCGGCCCAGGGCCAGGTCCACCGCGACCTCGTGGCTGGAGACGCCGTCCACCTTCTCGAACAGATCGCAGTGGGACTCGGAGATGCGCGTGTTCACCTCCAGCAACCAGATCCGGTCACGCTCCTCGTCCCAGAAGAACTCCGCGTTGAACGGGGCGTTGTCGTAGCCCACGTGCTGCATGAAACGGCGGATCACGTCCGTCATCTCCTCCAGTACATGCCCGGGCAGCGAGGATGGATACTGGTAGCGGCCGAAGCTCGAGCGGTTCCGGTGCCGGATGGAGTCCACGGCGCCATAGACCTCGATGCGGCCCTGGTGTCCGTAGCCTTCCAGCGTGCACTGGTGACCGTCGATGATACCCTCGGCGATGCAGTGTCCCCCGCCGATGCCGGCCACCTCCCGGGGGCGTTCCACCATGTCCAGCAGGTAGTCGAACGGTTCGCGGAAGCGGCGGATTTCCTCGCGGATGCGCCCGACGCCGGCGTGGAAGTCCCGTGGCCCTTCCACGCGGAATCCCAGATAGGAGGAGAACGACTTGACCGGCTTGATCCAGAACGGATAGCCCACGGTACGCTCCAGTTGCTGCAGCGCACCGTCGTCGAAGGGGTCGAACGCCGCAAACGGGGGAATGTAATCCGGCACCACCTTCGCCTGCTCCACCCGCGCCCAGTACTTGTGTTCGCAACGCAGCACGGCTTCCAGCGAGGCGGAGGGCAACCCGAACTCCCGTGCCAGGATGGGGACGATGGTGCTGACGGGGAAGTCTATGTAGTGGACGATGCCGTCCACGCTGGCGCCACTCGCCCGCAGCCGGTTGCGGGCGTGCTCGAGAATCTCCTCCACCGGATAGTGCATGCGCTCCACCAGCTCGGAGCGGTCAAGGAGCTTGTGAAAGGCAATGTTTTCGCTGCCACGTATGTTCCGAAGCATGTCGAGGTTGAAGTCATTCAGTCCGAAAACGAATACGTTCTGACTGGTCATGGCCCGTACCTCCGGAAAGGTTGCAAGTACCTGATATCCAGATAGATAGAGACATCCTGCGGGCGCATCAAGAGGTGTATGCGGGCTCGGGAGAAGAAGGTTGCATGCCGCCCGGCGGCGTCAGCTCCTTGCCAGGCGCCGATTCAGGGCCCATACCGACAGGGGCGCAAAGACGGCGGTAATCGCCACCGCCCAGAGCAGTGACCAGAGGGCGGGCTCGAGTACCGGACCACCCACCAGCAACCCGCGGGAGGCGTCCGCGAGCTGGGAGACGGGGTTGAGGATGACAGCCACCTGCAGCCAGCCCGGCATGGTCTCCACGGGGACGAATACGTTACTGACGAAGGTGACGGGAAACAGGGCGGTGAAGCCGAACAGCTGGACATGCTCCGGATCCCTGGAGACAACGCCCACCAGCACCATGACCCAGGAGACCGCCACGGCGACCGTGAGCACCAGGGCGACCATGATGAGCAGCTCCCCGAGGGATGTCCCGAGGCGGAACCCGAGCAGCAGGCCGACGGTGAGCAGCAGCACGATGGACCAGGCCTGCTTGATCAGGTCGGCAATGATCCGCCCCGCCAGGGGTGCCCAGCGGGCGATGGGCAGTGCCCGCAGGCGGTCGAATACGCCCTGGGTCAGATCGGTGTTCAATCCGTGCCCGACATACACGGTGACGAAAATCATGTTCATCACGATGATCCCCGGCAGCATGAAATGCAGGTAATCCGAGGTGGAGCCGGCGATGGCGCCGCCGAACACGAACAGGAACAACAGCAGGAAGAGGATCGGCTGGATGCTGAAATCACCCAGTTCCCAGGGGTTGTGCCGGATCTGGAGCAGGGTGCGCCAGGCCAGGGTTGCGGTCTGCTGCAACCCCTGGCCCAGGGTTACCCGCGGGGCCAGCGGTTCATCCGGGGTGGAGTGGTTCATGGCGACTGCCTTGTCTCCCTTCCTGCAGTTTCGTCGGACTCCGCATGGTGGCCGGTAATCGCCAGGAACACGTCGTCCAGGCTGGCGCTGCGCAGCATGAGTTCGTCGACGCTGATGCCGGAGGCATCCAGGCGCCGTACCACGTGCGCCACCACGTCGGGGTCCGCGGCGGGTGCCGTGACGCGCAAGCCGTTGATCTCGGGCTGGCTTGCGGTCAGCTCGGATACAATCCGCTCCACCGCCTCGAGATCCGCCTCGTCCCGGGCGTGTACCACGAGTGCCCGGGCTCTCGCGCGGGCCTTGAGCTGTTCCGGGGTGCCGGAGGCGATCACCCGGCCACGGTCGATGACGACGATATCATGGGCCAGGTTGTCCGCCTCCTCCAGGTACTGGGTGGTGAGGAGCACGGTGGTGCCTTCGGTGACCAGCCGGCGGATGAGGCCCCAGAGTTCCAGGCGTGCGCGGGGATCGAGGCCGGTGGTCGGTTCGTCCAGGAACAGGATCCGGGGACGGCCTACCAGGCTGGCTGCCAGGTCAAGGCGCCGCCGCATGCCGCCGGAGTAGGTCTTGGCGGCACGGTGGGCGGCCTCGTCGAGCTGGAACTCCGCCAGCAGTGTATCCGCCCGGTGCCTGGCCTCGCTCCGGACAAGGCCGAGCAGACGGCCGATCAACACCAGGTTCTCCCGGCCGGTAAGCTTTTCGTCCACCGAGGCATACTGTCCCGTCAGGCCCACCAGCTGGCGCACCTGATGGGCCTGGGTGCGCAAATCGTAACCGCCGACGCGGGCCTCGCCCTCATCCGCTGAGAGCAGGGTGGCGAGAATGCGGACGATGGTTGTCTTGCCGGCGCCGTTCGGTCCCAGCAGGCCCAGTACGGTGCCGGGCCGGACGCTCAGGTCGACTCCCCGCAGGGCGATGGTTTCACCGAAACGCTTGGTCAGTCCGGTTGCCCGGATTCCCTGGCTCATGCGGATGCTCCGTTCCCTCGTCGGGTACGCCGATTCCTTCCAGGACTGGTGGCGATGGACAGGCCCTGCCCGTGCGGCACGGTCACCTACGGATGTCGTGCTTCACGACACGGTCACCACAGGTACTTCTTGAGCCCGGCGGGGCCCCGTCTCGCGTACAGCATCACGAGGACCAGCAGGCAGCCGAATAATACCAGCCGCCGCGCCCAGAGGGTACGAAAGTACTCCTGGTACCCGATATGCCGCGGCTCTCAACGCCGAAAGGGTGCAACGGTGGCCGGTGTCGTGGCCGGCAACGCCGGCTCAGGATTTTCCTGCGGTGAATCCGCCATCCACCAGCAGATCGACACCGGTAATGAAGCTGGCTTCGTCCGACAGCAGGAATACGGCGGCGTTGGCCACTTCATCCGCCGTTCCCAGGCGGCCGACGGGATGCAGTCCGGTCAGGAAGTCCAGTACATCCTTGTCCAGGGCATCAAGCAACGGCGTAGCGATGTATCCCGGGGACAGGCTGGTCACGCGTATTCCCTGGCCGGCACCCTCCAGCGCCAGGGTCCGGGTCAGGTTGATGACGCCGCCCTTGGCGGCGCTGTAGGCGGCGGTCTGCGTCTGGCCGAAGTGGCCGAGGATGGACGCGCAGTTGACGATGCTGCCGCCCTTTCCCTGCATGTGCCGCATCGCCTCCCGGGCGACCCGAAATACGCCGCCGAGATTGATCTCGACCACCCGCTGCCAGTCCTCGTCGCTGTAGTCCACTGCCATGGACTGGCCGCCGATGCCGGCATTGTTGAACACCCCGTCCACTCCGCAGAAGTCCGCGGCTTCCCGGAACAGGGCGGTAACGGAGTCGGTGCTGGCCACGTCGGTCTGAACGAACCGGCAGCGCTCGCTTCCCAGTTCCCGTGCCAGGGCATCCCCGGCTTCCTGGTGCATGTCGGCGATGATCACCCGCGCGCCCTCCGTGACGGTACGGCGCACGGTGGCCGCACCGATGCCGCTGGCGCCGCCGGTGATGATGATTCCCCTGTCCTGCATTTTCATGGCGATCCTTCCCGATACGTGGGGTGGGTGGGCGTTCCGCGCCGGAGCGGAGACGGCGGGCATTGCTGTGGTCCGCCACGTTGTAGTCTACGATACCGCAATCACCACTGCCGGAGGTGAACTCCTGATGATGGTCCTTCACCACTGCATCAGCGCCCGGTCCTTCCGGCCTCTGTGGCTGCTGGAGGAACTGGGGTTGCCGTACCGCCTGGTGGTGCACCCCTTTCCACCGCGCGTGCGGGTACCGGAGTTCCGCGATATCAACCCCCTGGGGACGGTGCCGGCGTTCTTCGACGGAAACCTGCGCATGACCGAATCGGTGGCCATCTGCCAGTACATCGCCAGTCGTCATGCGCCCGGTGCCCTGGAGGTGTCCGCGAACGAGGCGGACTTCGGCGCCTACCTGAACTGGCTGCATTTCGGCGAGGCAACGCTGACCTTTCCGCAGACCCTGGTGCTACGCTACGAACGGTTCGAGCCGCCGGAACGGCGGCTCCCCCGGGTGGCCGATGATTACCGCCGCTGGTTCCTCAGCCGTCTGCGAGCGGTGGATGACGCAGTAGGGCAGTCCCCCTTCCTGTGCGCCGAACGCTTTACTCTCGCCGATATCTCTGTGGGATACGCAGTCTACCTGGCGGAACAGATCGGGCTGGAGGCCGCGATGTCCGACGCCGTCCGTGGGTACGGCCGGCGGTTGTGGGAGCGTTCCGGATTTCAGCGGGCACTGCGGGCCCAGGTCGAGGCCGCTGAGGCGCAGGGGGTGTCGACGCAGGCTGCCGCCACGCTCGACCTGAACTAGAATTGGGAACCAGTAGCGCCGTACCGGTTGTTCCGGCGGCCGGGTCACGATCCCGGCGGCGGAAGTGGCGTGGAGCCGGGCAGTCGAGATCGTTCAGGAGCGCTACGGGAGGTCGTGATGAAAAGGTTTCGCAATTTTGCGTCGCTCACCCTGACGTGGGTCCTGATCGCCGGGATTCCGCTGCTGCTACTGGCCTGCCGGCATGGTGACGGTGGCTACGGTGGGGGAGGTTACTAGAAACCTTTCGGGATGCTGAGACCTGGCAATACGTCCTGAAAGGCTGGCAAGACCCGGTGACGCTTTTCCGCACCCCCGCGCGGGGCGCGGACTGGAGCGGGGCAACCCGGTTCGCCGGGATACGGTCGGGCGCGTTGCGCCATGGCATGAACGCGATTCTTCCGGCAGGCAGCGCTAGGGAGAGGGGGCGGGTGCGTCCCGGCGTCGGGGTCGGGGCGGTTTTCGTGAAGGGGGGATGAGATGCTCGATCTGGTGAAGCGGGTGCTCGGGCTGACGTTGAAGGGGGGTGACGTTCGCCTGGATGTGCCGCGTGTCGCCCAGGAGAAACCCAACTCCTGCTGGCATGCGGCAGCGACGATGATCTGGCTGTTCTGGCAGGGGAGAACCGGACGCCAGGGGCCGATGAACACTGCCCAGGGGGCCTATGCCCGGGCCGACTCCACAGGTCTCTTTCCACAGGAATTCGTCACTCTGGCGGGCAAGGTCGGCATGCAGGCATTGCCGGTGCGTAACACGCACAGCGAGGCGGATCTGGCCGATCTGCTCCGGAATCACGGCCCGCTCTGGTGCGCGGGCTACTGGTACGGTGTCGGCCACGTGATCGTTCTCACCGGCGTCTCCCCGGGAAAGGTATACCTGAATGATCCCGACGGCGCGCGCGCCCGCGAAGGCACCATCGCCTGGTTCAACGAGAAGCTCGCCACGTCGGTTCCCGGCTGCCTGATGTACAAGGATCCCACCCGGTACTGATGGGGATGGGAGCCAGCCGACCGCGGAGGAAGGCCGAGTCCGCCCCTCGCCCGGGGAGCGGCGGGGGTTCATGACCTGGGACCAGGGCACTATCATCGCCATCCTGGCGGTGACCGTGGCGACGTTCGTCCATGGCCGCTGGCGCCACGACATGGTTGCGGCCGGCGCACTCCTGGCCTGTGCGCTCGCCGGGCTCGTGCCCGCAGCGGAAGCATTCGCCGGTTTCGGTCATCCCGCCGTGGTCACCGTGGCCTGCGTGCTGGTACTGAGCAGCATGCTCCAGTCATCGGGGGCCGTGGATGCGCTTGCACGGCGCGTGGTTCCCGGAGAGTCCGGGCCGGTGATCACCATGATGGCGCTGACCGGGCTGGCTGCCGTGCTTTCCGCGTTCATGAACAATGTCGGCGCCCTGGCCCTGCTGATGCCCGTGGCGTTGCAGGTGGCGGCCAAGCAGGACATGCCGCCGGGCCGGATCCTGATGCCGATGGCCTTCGGTTCCATCCTCGGCGGCATGACCACGCTGATCGGTACACCGCCGAACCTGATCGTCTCCGGATTCCGTGCCGACACCGGCCTCGGGACCTTCGCCATGTTCGATTTTGCCCCGGTCGGCGTCGTGGTGGCCGTGGCCGGTCTCCTGTTCATTCTGCTCTTCGGCTGGCGTCTGGTGCCGGCCCGACATCGTGTCGACGCCGAGGGTTTTGAAACCGGCGCCTATCTGACCGAGGCCCGTGTTCCGGACAAGGGCAAGGCCACGCGCATGACGCTGGGGGAGATCGAGGTGGCCCTGGAGGAGGCCGATGCCCAGGTCGTCGGTCTGGTTCGCAACGAGGTCCGGGTTCCGGCTCCCGGGTCGGCGCGCCGGGTGCGTGGCGGGGATATCCTGGTCATCGAGGCGGAGCCCGAATCCCTGGCGGCTGCCCTCTCCAGTCTGGATCTGACCCTGGAAGAGGACGTGCGCGAGGACAACGACTCGGACGAAGGCGAGGGGAGCGCGGACCCGGAGGCTGGCGATGACGGGCAGCGCGCCGTCGAATCCGACGAGATCGTGCTGATGGAGCTTGCCGTGCTTCCCGACTCGACGCTGGTCGGGCGCTCCGCCACGGACGTGCGCCTGCGCGACCGGTACGGGATCAACCTGCTGGCGGTCTCGCGGCATGGGGAGCGTTCCATGTCCCGGCTGAAAAGCATGGAACTGCGGGCCGGGGATGTACTGCTGATGCAGGGCCCGCCGGCGACCCTGACGGACTTCGCTTCCGGCACTGGCTGCGTGCCGCTGGCGGAGCGGCCGCTGCGCATTCCGGACCGGCACAAGGCGATCACCGCCACCGGCATCATGACGGCTGCCGTGGGCGGCGCGGTGTTCGGCCTGGTGCCCGCGGCCATCGCCTTTGCCTCCGGCGTGCTGGCGGCCATGGCCCTTCGGGTGGTGCCGCCGCGAACGGTGTATGATGCCGTCGACTGGCCCGTGATCGTGCTGCTGGGAGCGTTGATCCCGGTCGCCGGGGCGATGGCGAGTACCGGTACCGCGGACCTGCTGGCACGGACGTTACTCACGCACGTTGCCCAGGGGAACGCAGTTGTCGCCCTGGGGCTCATCCTGGTGGTCACCATGACCCTGTCGGACTTCATGAACAATGCCGCCACTGCGGCGGTGATGTGCCCCATTGCCATCGGTGCTGCGGCGCAGCTCGGTGTGAGTGCGGACCCGTTCCTGATGGCGGTTGCCGTCGGCGCTTCCTGCGCGTTCCTCACCCCCATCGGTCACCAGAACAATACCCTGATACTCGGCCCGGGCGGTTTCCGCTTCGGTGATTACTGGCGTCTGGGTCTGCCGGTCGAGATCCTGGTGGTTGTGGTATCCATCCCCATGTTGCTGCTGGTCTGGCCGCTGTAACGCAACGGAGCGTCATCCGCCGGGTACACTGATCCGGAAGCCCTGTCATGTCCCGCCGAGGAGGTGTCCATGCCGGCAACCAGCAGCGATCACACGCCGGGAGTATCCGCAGCGTTGACGGTCGATCAGCTGCGGCGCCTGGACGGCTACTGGCGGGCCTGCAACTACCTCGCGGCCGGGATGATCTACCTCCGCGACAACCCCTTGCTGCGCGAACCCCTGGCACCGGAACACCTCAAGCGCCGACTCCTGGGACATTGGGGTTCCAGTCCCGGGCTGGCCTTCATGTACGTGCACCTGAACCGGATCATACGGGCCCGGGAGCAGGCCGCCCTGTTCCTGGCCGGACCGGGCCACGGCGCGCCGGGGGTCATCGCCCCGGTGTATCTGGAGGGCACCTATTCGGAGGTCTATCCGGACGTCTCCCGGGACGAGGAGGGGATGCGCAGGCTGTTCCGCCAGTTTTCCTTCCCCGGTGGTATCGGCAGCCACTGTACTCCGGAACTCCCCGGCTCCATCCACGAGGGCGGGGAGCTGGGCTACTCCCTGTCCCACGCGTTCGGCGCCGCTTTCGACAACCCGGAGCTGCTCGTGGCGGTCGCCGTTGGCGATGGCGAGGCGGAAACCGGTCCCCTGGCCACGGCCTGGCATTCGGCCAAGTTCCTGCATCCGGTGCGTGACGGCACGGTCCTGCCCATCCTTCATCTCAACGGCTACAAGATCAATAATCCCACGCTCCTGGACCGGATCCCCCGGGAGGAGCTCGCGCAACTGATGCAGGGGTACGGCTGGATTCCCCATTTCGTCGAGGGGGACGACCCGGCGACGATGCACCAGATGATGGCGGCAACCCTGGATCGGTGCCTCGACCGCATCCGGGATATCCGCCGGGGGGCGGGCCGTTCCGCCAGTGTGCGACGGCAGCACTGGCCGATGATTGTGCTGCGTACGCCGAAGGGGTGGACCGGGCCGCGCGAGGTCGACGGGCACAGGGTGGAGGGGAGCTGGCGTGCGCACCAGGTGCCGCTGCCGGCGGCGCGGGACAATCCGGAGCATCTGCGCCTGCTGGAGGAATGGCTGCGCAGCTACCGGCCGCAGGAACTGTTTACCGCCGATGGCGTGCTGGTGGAAGAGTTGCAGGAAATCGCCCCCCGAGGGCGCTGGCGCATGAGCG
>SLLM01000105.1 GCA_007134055.1 Ectothiorhodospiraceae bacterium
CGATTCGCCGTGTTCGCTGATACGCACGGGAATGGAGTTGACCGCGACCGTGTCGCCGAGGTGGTTGCGGTCAATCACCGCGAGCAGCCGCGCGGGTGCAGGCGTCTCCCTCGCCGTGACCACGTACCGACTGTCGGCGCTCCAGGGGCCGATTTCCACCCGCCCACCATACTGGAAGGCGATGGGGTGCATCCGGTTTGCGCGCATTGGGGCGAGCCAGGCGGCGCCGTGTGCCGTGCCGCTGGTGGCGACGGCCAGATAGGCGTGATCCGGGGCCAGGGAAGCATCGGTGATCCGCTGGGTGGCCGAGAATGCCGTGTCCCTGTCGACGGGGATGGTTCCGGGCAGGTCCCCGAGGGCAAGCAGGAGGCTGCCGTTCGCCGCACGGATTTCCGTATCCGTCCGCTCCAGGGGCGCGAGATCGTACCGGGGTTCCCCTGGTCCGGCGCAGCCCTGGAAGGACGCCGGCGCCAGGCCGGTCAGGGCGGTAGCGGCGATCGCCGCGACAGCAAGCGGAACACGCCGGCCCGGCCGGTCTCCGCGGTGACGGGCTGTCTGCGGATGCGTGCGCTTCATGCTTCGGCCGACTGCTGTTGCCCGTGGAGGTCGATCACCCACGCGCGAATCGCCTGAATGCCCGGGTCGTCCCGCCGCTCCACCGGATAGGCCAGGTGGAACGGGTGCCCGGGGAACTCCGGCCCGAAAGGGGCCACCAGCTGGCCGTCTCGCAGCTCCCTGGATATCAGCGCCTTGCTCATGAGGGCGATGCCCTGTCCATCCACTGCGGCAGCGATTATGTGGGTCTCGTCGGAGAACACGATCCCGGCCGAGACATCAAGCCCGGGGGCCCGTGCACACTGCTGCCAGGTCGACCAGTCCACCGGGCGGGTTCTGCCGCCGGGCGGTTCGAAATGGATCAGCGTGTGCCGGGTGAGGTCCGCGGGATGGCGCAGGTTCAGTGCCGGACTGCAGGCGGGAACGAACACGTTGTCGAACAGCTCCTCGCTGTACAGTCCCGGCCAGTGACCGTCGCCGTAGCGTATTGCCAGGTCTGCAGTGATGCCGTCCAGTGGTACCGGTTCATGGGAAGCGTGGATGTGCAGGTCCAGCCTTGAGTGGGACTCGCGTAGCAGGCAGACCCAGGGCAGCAGTAATCGGGCCGCCACCGCGGGCGTGGTCGAGAGCGTCACGCGGATCCGCTGTGAAGGCGAGCGCAGCTCGGCGACGACGGCGGCGATAGCGTCCAGGGACTCGGTCAGCACGGCCTGCAGCCTGCGGCCCTCGGCGTTCAGCAGCAGCTGTCGCGGTCGGCGCACGAACAGCGCGATACCCAGCGCTTCTTCCAGCTGCCGTATCTGGTGGCTGACGGCGGTTGGAGTCACGGAAAGCTCCGTCGCGGCCCGTTTGGCGCTGCCGAGGCGGCCCGTCACTTCGAATGCCCGCAGGGCGGACAGGGACGGCAGCCTGCGACCATTGGTGGATGAGTTCAACTTATTCATATCGAGAAATAATCATCGTTTGTCGCGTTTATTAGAGTCCGTTTAGTTTGTTGGTGCTGTCAAGCCATGCATGAACATGATTCATTTTAAGAAGGAGTCCGAGATGCTGCGATTGCTGCACCTGGATGCCAGTGCCCGGCCGGGAATCGGCGGAATCCATGAGCACGGGTCGCTGACCCGTCGGCTGACCCATCGATTCGTGCACCAATGGCATGTCCACAGGCCTGGGGATACCATCGTGTACCGGGATATAGGGCGCGAACCGCCGGCGCCCGTCAGCCACGCCTGGATTCAGGCAGCCTTTGCCCCGGGGGGCGGGCAGCAGGGATGGATGGAAGATACCCTGGCGGAAAGCGACGCTCTGGTGGAGGAACTCGTTGCGGCGGATGTGCTGGTGCTGGGCGCGCCCCTCTACAACTTCGGCATGCCAGCGCCGCTGAAGGCCTGGATCGACAACATCGTCCGGGTTGGCCGGACAGTGGCGTTTGCGCCGGAGCAACCGGACAACCCCTATGTTCCCCTGCTGGCGGACCGGCCACGGTCTGCGGTCGTGCTCTCCGCCCGGGGCGGGTCCGGTTTCGACCCCGGAGGCGAGCTGGCGCACATGAATCATCTGGAGCCGGGCCTTCGCACTGCCCTGGAATTCATCGGTATTACCGACATCCGCAACGCGGCAATCGAGTTCCAGGAGGAGGGCGGTGAACGCCTTGCGGAGTCCATTCGCAAGGCGGAATCCGCCGTGGATGGTTTCGTCGAGACCCTGCTGTCGAGGATCGCCATGCAGCGGGAGCCGATTGCGGAATCGGGGAGACTGGTGCAGGCCTGAATACCGGGTGTCACGGAACGGCGGCAGCATCGACCCGGGTGGAGGGTCCGGCGCCCGGCGTTTTCCGGCGGTGGACCTTCCGCTGATCGCTGGCTGTACACGTTGGTACTACCCTTCACGAAAGACGGATGGTCGTGCGGGAACGGAATGATCCGCCGCTTGCGACCGTCCGGAGCGCTCTCGGCCGCACGAGGCGGATTGCCGATGAACACCTCCCGCAGGGACCGCTGGGCCGCCCTGGAAAGCCCGGAAGCCGTGGAAGCGGCCGCCACCCGGTTGCGCCAGATGGGTGACACCGCTTCGGAGGCCCGTGCCAGGGAATGCTGGCTCGACCTGCTCGCGGCGGGGGCGGGCGAACGCATCCTCGATGTCGGGGCCGGTCTCGGTGACATGACTGTAGTCATCGCGCGGCAGGTCGGATCCGATGGCGTTGTCCACGCGCTGGACCTCTCCGCCGGATTGCTGCACCGCGCCCGGGATCTGGTTCGGGAAAGCGGCGTCAGCGACCGGGTTGCCACCGAGGTGGGCGATGCCCGCCGGCTGCCGTATGGCGACGGCCGGTTCGATGCCGTGTTCTGTCGCTGGTTGTTGCTGCATGTGTCCGATCCGGCCCGGGTGGTCGCGGAGATGCGCCGTGTGGTTCGCCCCGGGGGCCGTGTGCTGCTCGTGGAGGCGGACTGGGAGACCCTTGCCGTGTATCCGGGGGATCCCGCGACCACCCGCGAAATCGTCCAGGCCAACGTGGACCGGCAGGTGGATGGCCGGATCGGCCGCAGGCTGGTGCCGCTGCTCCGAAGTGCTGGCCTGCAGGACGTGACGGTGACTCCCCTGGTCGGGCTGGACCTGGCCGGGGAATGGCTGCCTTTCCTGCGCTCGCGTGTGGACGTGGCGGCGGAGGCAGGTCTGCCGGACCATGACCTGGCCCGCTGGTGGGAGGCGGTCGTCTCCGCCGCGGACAGAGGAGATTACATGATGAGCTTTACCCAGTATGGGGCGAGCGGTACGGTCCCCGACGGCCCCGAGGCCGTACATTTCGGAAGGCGAGTAACGGAACCCCGGTAGACATGAATATCGAATCCATTGATCATATCGTCCTTACCGTCAGGGACATCGACGCCACCTGCACCTTCTACACCCGGGTACTGGGCATGCGCGTCGACACCTTCGGTGGCGGACGCAAGGCATTGGCCTTCGGCGCGCAGAAGATCAATCTCCACGAGTCCGGGCGGGAGTTCGAACCCAGGGCGGAGAGGCCCGTGCCCGGCTCTGCCGATCTGTGCTTCATCACGGAACTGCCCATGGACGATGTCATTGCCCACCTGGCGGCGAACCGCGTGGATATCATCGAGGGTCCGGTTTCCCGGACCGGCGCCCTGGGTGCCATGAGCTCGGTATACTTCCGTGATCCCGACGGAAACCTGATCGAAGTCGCAAACTACTGACCCCGGCCCGGAACCGTCACTTCAGCCCAGCCATGGTCCCGGTCTGGAGTCGCCGATGCTGCGTGAACTGGTGACTGGGAGCCGGTTGTCGTTGAAGCTGATGGGGCCGCCCGGGGTTCCGTTCGTCGCAGGGTTGCCAGAGTGGATTCCGGGGCGATCACGGCGATGCCGGTGAGACGAGGGGTCTGGTCTCCACGGCCCGGGCAGACGGGGATTGCTTCACACCATGAACTACAACGATGCGGTTCGGAACA
>SLLM01000167.1 GCA_007134055.1 Ectothiorhodospiraceae bacterium
AGCTCAATATCGATGAGAATCCGGAAACGCCGCCGAAGTTCGGCATTCGCGGCATTCCGACGCTGATGCTGTTCAAGGGCGGCTCGGTGGAGGCCACCAAGGTCGGCGCGCTGTCCAAGTCGCAGCTGACCGCCTTTATCGACAGCAATCTCTGAATGCAGGTACGCAGGGCCGGCGGCCTTCCCAATGCCTCCGGCGTGACGATTTAGAATACGAGTCCCTCCAGACCGTTCCCGTTCATCCCGGCTCCGCGGCACCGGGTCGAGACGAGCGGACGTCGCACGGTGCATGTTCGGGCCGCGGCGCGCGGGGGTCTTGTGTGGACATCCGTCCGGAACCCCGGTACGTATCCGGAACCCACGACTACAGCTAGAGACCAGAAGCAACTGTCATGAATCTGACCGAACTCAAGAAGATGCCGGCGAGCGAGTTGGCGGAACTGGCCCAGTCTTTCGGCATCGAGGGGATGGCCCGCTCCCGCAAGCAGGACATGATCTTCGCGGTCCTCAAGGCCCATGCGAAGAAGGGAGAGGATATCCACGGCGACGGTGTGCTGGAGATCCTGCAGGACGGCTTCGGGTTTCTGCGCTCCGCGGACAGCTCCTACCTCGCCGGTCCGGACGACATCTACGTCTCCCCCAGCCAGATCCGCCGCTTCAGCCTGCGGACCGGCGACACCGTCGCCGGCAAGATCCGGCCTCCCAAGGAGGGTGAACGCTACTTCGCCCTGCTGAAGGTCAGCGAGATCAATTTCGAGGCACCGGAGAACGCCAAGCACAAGATCCTGTTCGAGAACCTGACGCCCCTGTTCGCCAAGGAGCGTTTTGTCCTCGAGCGCGGCAACGGCAGCACCGAGGACCTCACCGCACGACTCATCGATATGTGCGCTCCCGTCGGGAAAGGGCAGCGAGGGCTGATCGTGTCGCCTCCCAAGGCGGGCAAGACCATGCTCCTGCAGAACATCGCCCAGAGCATCACGTCCAATTCGCCGGAATGCTACGTGATCGTGCTGCTGATCGACGAGCGCCCGGAAGAGGTGACGGAGATGCAGCGCACCGTCCGTGGCGAAGTGGTTTCCTCGACCTTCGACGAACCGGCCAGCCGTCACGTCCAGGTGGCCGAGATGGTGATCGAGAAGGCGAAACGGCTGGTAGAGCACAAGAAGGACGTGGTGATCCTGCTCGATTCCATCACCCGGCTCGCTCGCGCCTACAACACCGTGGTGCCCTCCTCGGGCAAGGTGCTTACCGGCGGCGTCGATGCCAACGCCCTGCACCGGCCCAAGCGTTTCTTCGGTGCGGCGAGAAACGTGGAGGAGGGGGGCAGCCTGACCATCATTGCCACCGCTCTGGTGGAAACCGGTTCGCGGATGGACGATGTCATATACGAGGAGTTCAAGGGTACCGGCAACATGGAAATCCACCTCGATCGGCGGATTTCCGAGAAGCGGATTTTCCCCGCGATCAACATCAACCGTTCCGGCACCCGCCGCGAGGAGCTGCTGATCAAGGCGGACGAGCTGCAGAAGATCTGGATCCTGCGCAAGGTGCTGCACTCCATGGACGAACTGGCGGCCATCGAGTTCGTGCTGGACAAGCTCAAGGATACCAAGGTCAATACCGAGTTCTTCGAGTCCATGAAGCGTTGAACGCGCACTAGCCGGGGCGCCACGCCCCGCTGTCAACGTGCCCCACGCGTTGTCGCCGTCATCCCGTCAGGGAGCGGGAAGCAGCAGGTCCCCCGCCCTTGGGGGCTCGCCAGCGTCCAGTGTCGCGATTGCCCGACCGTCGTCGTCGAAGGCGTCGATCTGCAGCCTGCCGACCGCGCGTCCCGGGAGCCAGGAGATGGGTTCACCGGTCATCGAGCGCAGCACCCGGCCATCCCGCAGCACGACCAGGCCATCCCCGGCGGTGAGACCCTCGGCTTCGGTGAGCCCCAGGCGCCAGGCGCCGTTCAGGTGTCCGCTGATCGGAACCGTCCACGGCAGGGCCCGGCCACGGTCGGTTACCTCCAGCAGCACCGTGTCCGCGAGCTGATCGATGGCGCCTGTGGCTATTCCGGCGGCGTCCATGGCCAGCGTGTAGCGACGAGCGGGATAGGCTTCGGGAATGCGCAGGTCGTAGTGCCGGATGGTGATCCGCCGAGGGTCCTGGCGATCGGCAGCCGCAACCAGCAGCCCATGGGTGCCGAGTTCGCCCGCGAGGTCGCGAAGGCAGTCCGCGGTCAGGTCCAGTGGCGGACAATCCCGCGGTGCGGCGGGCAGACTGGTGCGGTGGCTAGTGATGATCACGGGGTAATCGAGGCTGACGGCCAGGAAGCGTTCCGCCACCCGGGGGTCGTTGTCCGCATCGGTCACCAGTGTCAGCGACAGGGCCTGCTCCCGGGCCGCCGGATCCCGGTCGGCGCCGCGCGTGTCAGCCGCGCGATCCGGTTCCAGGGCGAGCGTGTTCTCCGCTGCCGCCGCCTCGGTTGCGGTTCCGGCGGCGAGCAGGTTTTCCTGCACCGGCTCGATCCGGAACGTGCGCTCCGGGGCGTCGTCCGGGTCCGGTGACGTGGTACATGCCGAAATGGCAACCACGACGGGCAACAGTGCATGCAGCAGGGAACGGTTCATTGCAGGGGTGTCTCCGCGTGCTGGGACAATGCATCGATTCCGGCCTTCGGCAGCATAGGCAACCGCCGCCGCTCTGGCAAATGGGTGTGCGTGTGTCCCTCGCGCCCTGCGGCAGACGTCCGCAGGGCGCTCCATCGGTCAGGCAGGTTACTGCGTGACCGATGGGCGGTATCTCCATGGAGCGCGTCGCCGTGAATACTCCAGCACTTCCTCAAGGGACACTAGTGGAGCGGCTTGCGGAGAGTGGCCTGCATGAGGTCGATGCGTCCCAGGCGGAAACCAGCCTCGCAGTACGCCAGATAATACTGCCATAGCCGCTGGAAGCGGCGGTCGTATCCCAGCTTCTCGATGTCCGGCAGGGCGCTCAGGAACCGGCGCTGCCACGCATTCAGGGTGCGGGCGTAGTGGGTGCCGAAGAAGCCGGTGTCGGTCACCCGCAGGCCGGCGTCCCGGGCCACGGCGGTGAAGCGCTCCGCGGTGGGCAGCATGCCCCCGGGGAACACGTGGCGCTGGATGAAATCGGGGGTTGCCCGGTATTGCTCGAACCATGCCTCATTGATGGTGATCACCTGCATGGCGGCGCAACCGCCGCGACGCAGAACCCGCTCCAGCATGGCGAAGTATACGGGCCAGTACCGTTCGCCGACCGCTTCGAACATCTCGATGGAAACGACGCGATCGAAACTGCCGGTCACGTCGCGATAGTCCTGCAGGCGAAGCTCTACCTGTTGTTCCAGCCCGAGCCTGCCGATGCGTTCCCGGGCGAAATCCAGCTGCTCCCGGGACAGGGTCACCCCGGTGACGCGGGCGCCACGGCGGGCGGCCGCGACAGCGAATCCGCCCCAGCCGCAGCCGATCTCCAGGACATGATCGCCGGGACGTAACGCGAGCCTGTCCAGGATGCTCTGGTACTTCGCCTCCTGGGCGGCTTCCAGTGATGCCGTCCCGTCCTCGAACAGAGCCCCTGAATAGCTCATGCCCTCGTCCAGCCACAGGCGGTAGAAGGGATTGCCCAGGTCGTAATGAGCGGAGATATTGCGGCGGCTGCCACGGTGGCTGTTGTCGCGCAGCCGGTGCTGCAACGTATGCCACAGGCGCGCGGCTGCGGTCGGTCGGGCCGAGCGCCCGAGATAGGGTTCGTTGCGGCCGAGCAGCTCCAGCGCCCCGGTCAGATCCTCGCTGTCCCAGTCCCCGGCAAGGTAGGATTCCGCCAGTCCCAGCGCTCCCTCGCGGTGCAGGTGGGCCAGCAGCCGCCAGGGGCGGTGCAGGGTGAGGCGAGCTTCAGGGCCGGGCTCGCGGCCATGGAAGGATTCGCGGCCGGCGGCGGTGTCGATCGCCATCTGGCCGTGGCGGAGTCGGCGACCGAGGATCCGCAACAGGCATCCGGAGAATCCGGGCAGC
>SLLM01000169.1 GCA_007134055.1 Ectothiorhodospiraceae bacterium
ATCAAGGGCGCGAGCGTTGGGCATCCACGTAGGCGCGGAGAAGCGCGTTAATCCGAGTCTGATACCCGCGCCCCTGGGAACGAAACCACTCTAGGACGTCTGCATCAATGCGCAACGTGACTTGCTGCTTGTTCGGTACCGGCTTTAACCCGTGGCGCACGACGGCCTGCGCGAAGCGCTCGGGGCTGACCTCCGGGTGGTCAGCCAGATCGATGTCCTCGTCTCGCAGTGCGTCTATGCGTTGCCAGTCAGTCCGGGAGGTTCTGGAAGAAGTTCTTTTGCTCATGACGTGTTGCCTTTCGCATCGAGATAACGCGGATCTCCGATTCCCATTCAGCATGCACAACCGATACGACACGGCCTTCAAGCACACCGAAAGTGATGAAGCGCTGCTCACCGTAGTCCAGCCCTTCGTCTTCGATGGTCAGGGTGAATCCGGCAAGAACCAGATGGCAGTCAAGGAAATCGATGCCGTGCTTGCGAAGGTTCTGGTATCGCTTGGTTTCATCCCAGACGATCTTCATTGTAACGACACCACGTTGTTACAGGAAAGAGGTCAGTCCTCCTCGTGGAGGCAAGTTTCAGTGAATAGTATGCAGAACATCACGTTTGTTTGAATGAGATTTGTATCGTATTAATAGTGGGCCTTTCGCCGTATCCTTTGAGGTCCGGGCTGAAATGCCCGGCCTCGTTGAAGCGTTTGCATGAGCTGCGTTGATGTCCGCAGCGCACCGATCTCCGGGGAACGGATGCCCCGGCCTCATTCCCGGGTTGCGACCCGCAACCGCCGAAGGCGTGTTTCAGAGGGTGGCGACGGTGGCGCCAGGGTGACTGACCCGTAAACGTGACCGAGACATGATGGTATTTCCTGAAAGGCTGGTGACTGCCAGGGGTGTATAGATGGGATTCGAACAGTACTTCCGACAAGCCACCGGCCTGGCCGCGCCGTATCCGTACCAGAAGCGGCTCGCAGAGGATGATTGGCCCGACGTCCTGGACGTGCCCACCGGTCTGGGAAAGACGGCGGCGGTCACACTCGCGTGGCTCTATCGACGTCGTGAGACCGGCCGGGGAGCCATGCCGCGTCGCCTGGTCTGGTGTCTGCCGATGCGGGTATTGGCGGAACAGACAGCTGACAGCATCCGCGGTTGGCTCGAGCGGCTTGGGCTGTTGGGCGAGCCTGGTCAAGGGCTTGTGTCCGTGCAGGTGCTGATGGGAGGAGAGCCCGACCTGCGTGCTGCCGAATGGGCTCATCACCCGGAAGAGGACGCTATCCTCATCGGCACTCAGGACATGCTTCTGTCCCGAGCGTTGATGCGTGGTTACGGCATGAGTCGCTACCAGTGGCCGGTGCACTATGCGCTACTGCACAACGACTCCCTGTGGGTGTTTGACGAAGTGCAGCTGATGGGGCCGGCACTGGCAACCACTGCGCAACTGGAGGCTTTTCGACGTGCTCAGTGCCTTGGCCGACCGGCCCGTAGCCTCTGGGTGTCCGCCACGTTGCGTGCGGATTGGCTGGGCACCGTTGATTTCCAGCCCCACGTGGATGCGCTGCGCGTCGCGACCTTGAAGGAGGATGATCTGACCCAGCAGCAAGTCAGGAAGCGGCGCAGCGCCGTGAAACGCCTGGTAAAGGCCAAAGCGTGTCTCAACACCGACAGCAGCAAGGGCAAGGCTGCCTCTTATATCCAGGCACTCGCGGAAGAGGTGGCAGCTGCCCACCACCCGGGCGAGCAGACGCTCGTTATTCTGAATCGTGTGGATCGCGCCCAGGCGCTGTACCAGACGCTGAACGACCTCGATATCGATGCCGAGCACCTGTTGCTGCACGCCCGTTTCCGCCCCGCCGAGCGACGGAGTATCGAGCAGCAGTTGCGCCAAGGGGTGGGCGAGGCGGGTCGAATCGTCATCGCCACCCAGGCAGTGGAGGCCGGCGTCGATATCTCCAGCAGGGTCCTGTTCACCGAGCTGGCGCCATGGGCGTCACTGGTGCAGCGCTTCGGACGTTGCAACCGGGCCGGAGAGCATGAACTGGCGGACATTCGCTGGATGGACATCACCGACGCTGCCGGCGAAGCGCTCCCGTATGAGTCCGAACCCCTCGCGGCGTCGCGTTCCGTGCTACAGACGCTTGCGCAGGCCGGCCCGGAGCATCTGCCACCCGTGCATGACGGCCCCGGCCTGTATCAGGTCCTCCGGAAGCGGGATTTCGAGGCGCTGTTCAGCACAGACCCGGACCTCTCCGGATTTGACGTGGACATTTCACCCTACATCCGGGACACGGGGACCCCGCAGTGCCAGGTTTTCTGGCGTGACATTTCCGCGGATACGCAGCCCGAACCGGAGCAGCCCGCGCCCTCCCGGGACGAGCTCTGCCCCGTGGGTCTGGCGCAGCTCCGGGAACACCTGGGGAACAAGGGAAAAACGGACGCGTGGATCTGGGATGGGCTTGGCCACCGCTGGACGCGTATCCGGCAGGATCAAACTCGGCCGGGTCAGACTGTCATGCTGCGCGCCGCCCAGGGCGGCTATCAAGCGAACCAAGGCTTTGTATCCAAGGCAAGCGGCGCGGTGCCCCCTGTCTCCTGCGATGACGGGGGCAACGAAGGCTACGGCGATGACCGCGCAAGCCAGATCGGCTGCTGGGTCCCCCTGACCAAGCATCTGGCAGACGTGGCCGAAGACGCCAGGCGACTGGCCGAGGTCTTGAGTCTGTCTCGGGACGATGCGCATGCGCTGACGGAAGCATGCCGCTGGCACGATGTCGGCAAGGCCCATCAGGCGTTCCAGAACGCGCTGGGAAGTGGGCCCGGTGGGAACGCGCCCTGGGCCAAGTCGGCTGGCAGCGGTCGCCTGTGCTACCAGGTGGTGGACGAGAGTGGCCAATCGCAGCCTCGTCCCAATTTCCGCCATGAACTTGCCTCGATGCTGGCGTGGATGGCTCATGGAGACAGTTCATTGGACAAGGACCTGATCGCCTACCTCATCGCTGCTCATCACGGGCGCGTTCGCCTCGGCCTGCGAGCCTTGCCTACGGAAAAAATCCCGCCCGGCGAACGCCTGTTTGCGCGTGGCGTGTGGGATGGCGATGTCCTCCCGGCTGTGCGCCTGGGTGATGGATCCGTGCCAGAAACCACCTTGCGACTGGATTTGATGCGCCTCGGCGAGGGCCCCCAGGGTTCCTCATGGGCCGACCGTACTGGCCGGCTGCTGGCGGAGCACGGGCCCTTCAGGTTGAGCTGGCTGGAGGCACTGGTGCGAATTGCAGACTGGCGGGCCAGCCGGCGGGAGGCGCAGGAATGACCGTGACATCTGGAACCGGCGACATGCATCACAGCTTGGTTTTGACGGGATGCAGCCCGACGCCGTTGGCCGGTTATCTCAAGGCGCTCGGCATTCTGCGGCTGGTGGGCGAGCAGGTCGATGCAGAAGCCCGCGGGTACTGGGAGACGGAAAACTTTGTACTTGTTTCCAGCCTCGACGAGAAATCATTGCCCCGATTCTTACTTCAGGACTGGCAACCGACCCCCGTCCTTGCCCCCTGGAACGGCGGGAGCGGATTTTATCCCAAGGATAATCAGGCCGGGATCGGCCCGATGAGTACGGCTAGCGCTCCCCGCTTTCGCCACCTGCGCGAAGCAATCATGCAGGCAAGCCAAGTTCTGCATGACATGCAGCTTGATGAACGTCCGGATGGCGAGCGCAAACGGCAATTGCTGATGCGATTGCGGGCCGAATTGCCGGATGTCGCACTGACTTGGCTGGATGGTGCCGTTCTGCTCACTGATGAAGCCACGCGCTATCCGCCCCTGCTGGGAACCGGCGGCAACGACGGCCGCCTCGATTTTACCAACAATTTCCTGCAGCGCCTGGTCGAGCTGTTCGACTTGGGCAGTGGCGAAGTGAATGACCACGCACGGCCCTTGCTGACCGAGAGCCTGTTCGCAGAACCCACGGCGGACATGCCCTCCAGCGCCATTGGACAGTTCTCCCCCGGCGCAAC
>SLLM01000261.1 GCA_007134055.1 Ectothiorhodospiraceae bacterium
CAGCGGCGCTACCATCACCATGCCGACACCCTGGACTGTGACATGGTCTTCTCCCTGTTCCTGCCCCCCGGCTGGCAACAGGAGTCGCCAGTGCTGTACTGGCTCTCCGGCCTCACCTGCACCGACGAGAACTTCGTGCAGAAGGCCGGTGCGCAGCGCGCCGCGGCAGAGCTTGGGGTGATCCTGGCAGTGCCTGACACCAGCCCTCGGGGTGAACAGGTGCCGGATGACGACGCCTACGACCTGGGTCAGGGCGCCGGGTTCTATCTCAACGCAACGCGCCCGCCCTGGGACCGGCACTATCGCATGGAGGACTACGTTGTCGAGGAGTTGCCCGCGCTTCTGCGACAATCCCTGTCCCTGACGGGCCCCTGCGGCATCAGCGGCCATTCCATGGGGGGACACGGGGCCATCAGCCTCGCCCTGAAACATCCCCGACGCTTCGGCAGTGTCTCGGCATTCTCACCCATCGCCAACCCCAGCCGCTGCCCCTGGGGCGAGAAGGCCTTCTCTACCTACCTGGGCGATGACCGCACCGCCTGGGAAGCCCATGACAGCGCCGTACTGCTGTCCACGCGGCGCGCGCCCTGGCCACTCCTGGTGGACGTGGGCACCGACGATGGCTTTCTGGATGAACAGCTGCGGCCGGAGGCCCTGGAGGCAGCGGCATCGGCTTCCGGCAGCACCCTGACACTCAACCGCCGCCCAGGCTACGATCATTCCTACTTTTTCGTAGCCACCTTCATGGAAGGACACCTGCGGTTTCATCGGGACTGCCTGCGCAGCGCATAGACCGGCCGGAACCGGGCCTCGGCGGGTGGAGTCAGGGCGGCCCCCGCCACCCGCTCAGGATTGCGGGCGAAACAGGATCGTCAGCACGTACCGGGCTCCGGCCTCCTCGTGCACCATTTCGACAGGGGTCGGATCATTCATCGGCTGCCAGACACGGTTGTGGAAGCTGACACGGTTCACCTGGGGGCCCTGGATGTAACTGCCGCTTTCCTCGGGGACCTCGCTGCGCCGGCTGGACCCGGGAATGGCAATATCCACCTCGCTCTCGAGATCCAGGCGATTTCCCTCGTCCGCACGCCGGGTGGCGGTGATGCGCATTGCCACCCGGGGTTCCGTCGGGGACACGCCCGCCGGACGCATACCGGTCACGTCGCCGCCGGCGTGGACGCGCTCGGTACGGCCGTCCAGCAACATCAGTTCGCCGCCGGCTAGCACCTGCCGTTCGCCCTCGGCGATTCGCACGAGTTCGTAGACGGCGGGATATGCCTGCAGGAACTGGCCGGCAGACAGCGAGAGGGGAAGTACCAGGAGAAACAACATCACGGCAGCGCGCATCGGGGGCCTCCGCTGGTCCATGTTCGCGGTCCGGTTGCGCACCGCCGGTGCGGATGCGCGACTCATCCCTCAGCACAGGATAGCGCCACCACCGCCATCCGGCCAGCGCCTGATGCAGACGTGGATATCGCGGGGCGGGAGCCAGGGGCTTCTACCCCCGGGGAGGCTAACTGCCGAACATACGCCGGTACGGGTGGGCATCGAACAGGAGTTCAAGACTGTGGATCCGTCCATCACGGACGTGCGCCCACTGCACCAGATCGACCGCCATCTTGTCCGAGAGCTGAACGTGAAAGACCAGAAACTGGCAGACATCACCCTGGTCGACGAACGTCCTCCGAACCTGGATGCGCTGCAGAATGCCGCTTGTGAACATGATGTAGGACAGGAAATGGTCGGCGTCGTCGAACGTTGCGATCGGGCTTGTATACCTGAATCCGCTCTCGGCGAGCAGGGCACGGACGCGTTCCGGTTCATGCGCCTCAATCGCCCGCAGATAGGCTGTGACGACCTGCTCTGGATCATTTGCGCTGGCCACCGGCACTCCTGTCAGTCGGCAAACTCCGGCTCGTCCCGTGCGAGGATCCGCTTGATGCTCTCCAGGTGCAGAAGCGCGCTGGAGGCATCGCCAGCACGCATCTGTCGTGCCGTGCGCTCCAGTATATCGGGCGGAATGGCCTTTAGCGCGCGCCCGGAGGTCATTGCCTTCAACTGCACTGCCGCGGCCCGCTCCAGATAATAGAGATCATCCCAGGCTTGCGCCAGGGTCGGTCCGACCACCATGACCCCGTGATTCTTCATGAACAGGACATCCGCATCCCCCATCGTGGCCGCCAGCCGGTCCCCCTCGGTATTGTCCAGCGCCAGCCCCTGGTAGCTCTCGTCCACCGCCGTACGGCCGTGGAACTTCAGGGCGGTCTGTCCGCTCCAGGTCAGCGGCTCCCCCTCCACCATGGCCAGGGCCGTGGCGTTCGGCATATGGGTATGGAACGCCGCCCGGGCGCGGGGATTTCGCAGGTGCAGCCGGGCGTGGATATAGAATGCGGTGGCCTCGGGCTTGCCGTCGCCGGCCACGACGTTGCCGTGAAAGTCGCAGATCAGCAGCCGGGATGCACTGATCTCGGCGAAGGCGTAGCCGTAGGGGTTGACCAGGAACAGATCGTCATGCCCTGGGAGCAGCAGCGAGAAGTGGTTGCAGATCCCTTCCCCCATGCCCAGCCGGTCCGCCATGCGGAAGCAGGCCGCAAGGTCCACCCGGGCCTTGCGTATGGCATCGGTATCCAGATCGCGATCCGCGTAGGCAGCCACCGCGCCCGCTGCGGGAACATTCAATTCGTGAGCCATCACGGCCCCCTTCTGCAGAAACCTGTGGATCAATTCGCCCGGACCGCAACCGCGCCGTGCGGCCTGGCGGGGCGTCCAATCATACCCGGGCAGCGCCTGCCGGCAACAGTGTCACCGATTCCCGCGCCCGCCGCGTGCACCGACGCAGTTGCAAGGACACCGGAACGGACCCACATTACAACAGGGTGGCCGACCCGTACCCGACCACGATGGTCCGGTTCGTGACCACGACTTCATACAGGAGAGCCCGGATGCCAACACATGACCTGGAACGGCTGATGTGGGCGGAAGCATGCGAGATGCTGGACCGAGCCGAGCGGCTGCATCGCCGGTTCTTCCGGCCCGGTCGCACCACCAGCAAGCCGGTCTGGGAACCCCCGGTGGATATGTACGGGGCGAGCGACGGCCTCTGGCTGGTGGTTGCGATGCCCGGAGCCAACGCGGACAGCATCGAGGTGCGCATCGAGAACGGCGACCTGGTGGTTCGCGCCGAGCGACGCCTGCCGGCGGCCGCGCGCCGCGGCGCCATGCACCGGCTGGAGATCCCCTTCGGACGTTTCGAGAGACGTCTGTCACTGCCGGCGGGCAGCTATCGTCTGCAGGAACAGGAATGGCTCGACGGCTGCCTCCATCTTGTCCTGCAGTATGCCAGGGAGCGATAGCGATCATGCGTGAGAATGGCGAAGAGGAAACACCCGCCACGGGTGGTGAAACGTCCCTGCCGGACGATGTACTGATCATCCTTCCGGTGCGCAACCTGGTGCTGTTCCCCGAACTGGTGCTGCCGGTGACCATCGGTCGTCCCGCATCCGTGGCCGCCGCGCAGGAGGCGGTGAGGCACGGCAGGCCCCTGGGTCTGTTGCTGCAACGGGATCCGGATCACCGGGATCCGGGCCCCGACGATCTCCACCGCATCGGAACGACGGCCAACGTGCTGCGCTACGTTTCCGGTGAAGACAGCGCCCACCATCTGGTGTGCCAGGGACAGGAGCGTTTCCGCATCCTGGATTTCGAACCGGGCCACCCGTTCCTCGCGGCACGGGTGGAGCACATCCGCGAGGATGCCGGGCGGGGCCCGGAGATCGAGGCGCGCATGCTGACTCTTCGGGAGCGGGCGCTGGAGGCACTCGCCCTGCTGCCACAGACGCCGGAGGAGCTGTCCCGCGCCATCCGTTCCATCGAACGACCGGGACTGCTGGCGGACGCCGTCGCCGGCTACCTGGATCTCAAGCCGGCGGAGAAACAGGAGATCCTGGAGCTGGTCGACGTGCGCGCCCGCATGGACCGGGTCCAGGGGCTGCTCGACTACCGGGTCGAGGTCCTCAAGCTGTCCCAGAAGATCAGCCAGCGGACCCAGGAAACCATGAGTGAGCGCCAGCGGGAAGCGCTGCTGCGGGAACAGCTGCGCTCCATCCAGAAGGAACTGGGCGAAGGGGACGAGAAAGGCGAGGAGATCCGCGAACTCGAGGAACGCATCGACGGCGCCGGCATGCCGGACGACGTGGAAAGCCATGCCCGCAAGGAGCTACGGCGGCTGGAACGCATGCCCGAGGGAGCCGGGGAATACTCCATGACCCGGACATACCTGGACTGGCTTCTGGAACTGCCCTGGTCGACCGTGAGCGAGGAACACATCGACATTCGCGAGGCCCGTCGCATACTAGACGCCGATCACTACGGCCTGGAGAAGGTGAAGAAGCGGATCCTCGAGCACCTGGCAGTACACAAGCTCAACCCCGAGGGCAAGAGCCCCATCCTGTGCTTCGTCGGTCCGCCGGGCGTGGGCAAGACCTCCCTGGGACAGAGCATCGCGCGGGCCATGGGCCGGAAGTTCGTGCGCGCCAGCCTCGGCGGGGTCCACGACGAGGCCGAGATCCGCGGTCACCGGCGCACCTATGTAGGCGCACTCCCCGGCAACATCATTCACGGCGTCCGCAAGGCGGGAACCCGCAATCCCCTGTTCATGCTCGATGAGATGGACAAGCTCGGCGCCGGCATCCAGGGCGACCCTTCTGCCGCGCTACTGGAGGTGCTTGACCCGGAGCAGAACAGTACCTTCCGTGACAATTACCTGGGGGTACCCTTCGATCTGAGCCGGGTGATGTTCATCGGTACGGCCAACGTGCTGGACCAGATCCCCGGCCCGCTGCAGGACCGCATGGAGATCATCGAACTGCCCGGCTACACGCAGGAAGAGAAGGTACAGATCGCCCGGCGCTACCTCATCCGGCGCCAACGGGAAGCCGCCGGCATCGGCGAGGAACAGCTGGAGATCAGCGATGCCGCCCTCCACCGGATCGTGTCCGACTACACCCGGGAAGCAGGGGTGCGCAATCTGGACCGGCTCATCGGCGCGGTGGTGCGCCATGCCGCCGTGCGCATCGCGGAGGGAGAAATCGAGGCGGCCCGTGTCGACGCCGACGATCTGCAGCCGGCCCTCGGCCCCCCACGCTACGAGAACGAGGTGGCGATGCGCACCAGCATACCCGGCGTGGCGACGGGCCTGGCATGGACGCCGGTCGGCGGTGACATCCTCTTCATCGAGGCGAGCCATTCGGCCGGCAGCGGCAAGCTGATCCTCACCGGCCAGCTCGGTGACGTGATGAAGGAAAGCGCCCAGGCCGCCCTGAGCCTGATCAAGGCCCGGAGCGAGGAACTCGGCGTCACCGCGGAACGGCTGGAGAAATCCGACATTCACGTCCACGTGCCGGCGGGTGCCATCCCCAAGGACGGTCCCAGTGCGGGGGTGGCGATCTTCACCGCACTGGTATCGCTCCTGAGCGGCCGTTGCGTCCGCGAGGACGTGGCGATGACCGGCGAGATCACCCTGCGGGGGCTTGTACTGCCCGTGGGCGGAATCAAGGAGAAGGTACTGGCCGCGCAAAGGGCGGGTATCCGCACCGTACTGCTGCCGGCCCGCAACCGCAAGGACTGGGACGAAATCCCGGAGAAGGCGCGGGAACATCTCGAGTTCCACTGGATCAACCGGGCCGAGGATGCCATGGAACTGGCCTTGACCGGCGCCGAGGAATGCAGCGAGGGCGTAGGAGCCGCTACCCGGCGACCCTGACGTTTAGCGGGGCTCGCGGTGCCGCGAGCGTTTCCTGTCGGCGATGGGAGCGTGTACCCTCGGACGGGATTCAGGCACGGTTGGCCCCGCGAGTGGCGCGTCGCTCGCGGGGCCGCAACGAATAATAACGGAGGGCGCACTTGGGAAGGTGCGAAAAATGAGCATCTGCAGCGGGCGTGGACTGCTCGCCTGCGTGTTGCTGCTTGCCTGCTTCGGCGCCTTCGCCGAAGCAGTGCCATTGTCCACGGGGGAAGCACAGTTCCGGGGCACGGAGGCACTCCAGGCCCCCACGCCACCCCATGGAGCAGTGCGTTGGGCCAGCGCGCACGCCGCCGAGGTACCGGCACTCGCCCGACTGGACGAAGCCGGATACCGGGCGCACGCCCTGGCACATCCCGCGCTGCAGGGCGCCTGGTTCGGCGCCATGCTGGCGCTGCTGCTGCTGGGCCTGCTGGGCGCCGTGCTGCTGCGACAGGTCGTACACGTCCACTACGCGCTGTTACTCGCCTTCCTCCTTCTCGCCTGGGCTGCGCTCAGCGGCTACGGCAACCGCTACCTGTGGCCGGCCCAGGTGCTGCTCGACCGCGAGATCCTGACGGCGGCAACCCTGCTGACCGCGGTTGCCGCGCTGCAATTCTCCCGGACGTTCCTGCGTGCCGGACCCCTGCTCCCGATGATCCACAATCTGCTGCTGTTGCTGCAGCTTGCACTGCTGGCGGGCATCGCGCTGCGCTTCACCGGATTGCAGCGGGAGGCGCATTACCTCTTCCACGCAGCCGCAGTCCTGCCCGCAGCCCTGCCGGTACTCGCCTGGCTCGCCTACCGCCAGGGGCTCTACTACATCCGCGGATACACCGTCGCCTGGATCGCCTACGGCGCAGGCCTGGCCCTGACCACCGCGGCCACCATGGTCGAGTTGCCGGCGGCAGCGCCGGAAGCCCTCTACTACGCCCAGGCTGGCACCCTGCTGCTGGCAATACTGCTGCTGCTGGCCCTCGGTGAACGACTCCTGGGTGATGGCATTGGCCGCCAGCAGACACTGGAGCTCGCCAATCAGGACTCCCTCACCGGACTCGGCAACCGCCGCGCCCTGGCGCAGACCTACGAGATCTTCAACCAGCGCCATGCCCGGGACGGGGTGCCGGTGTACCTGCTGCTGATTGACCCGGACGGTTTCAGCCGCATCATCGCCACCTACGGCCATGGCGGTGGCGACATGGCACTCCGGCAGCTATCCAGCGTCCTGCGCCGCATCTGTCGGGCGGAAGATACCTGCGTACGCCACGGCCCGGCGGAGTTCGCGGTGCTGCTGCAGGCACCCCAGGTCAACGACGCCCTGCGAATCGCCGATCGCATTCGGGCAGAGTTCGCCAGCACCCCCACACGCCACAACGGCGCCTGGATCCACCACACACTGAGCGCCGGCATGACCGTGGCAATTTCCGGGGAAGAAACACTGGACCTGCGGGAAGCCATCAACCGTGCGGATTCCGCTCTCAACCAGGCAAAGGCCGAGGGCCGGAACCGGGTGATGCTCTTCCATCCCGAATCCGGTCCGGTCCACGCCGGCGGCCCACCGGCCGATCCCTGAGCGATGCCGGCCTTCCGGGGTGCGCTGGCGTACGCCGACGGCTGTCCTGGAGTCCCTTAAGGAGACACTGATCCATTCGCCGGCAGACGCTCCAGCGCCCCGGCATACACCTGGAAGTCGCCACGCCCGAACAGCACGAAGCGGACGAGCCGTATCCTGCCGAGGCCGGACAACGCGCCGGCCACCGCATCCATGGCCGTCTGCGCCGCCGCCTCCACCGGGTAGCCGAAAGCACCGGTGGAAATCGAGGGAAAGCCAATGGACGCCACGCCATGTCCGTCCGCCAGCTGCAGGGCTTCCCGGTAACAGTTCGCCAGCAACTGCTCCGCAGGCTCATCGACGCCATGGACCGGTCCAAGGCAGTGGACCACGTACCGGTTGGGCAACCGATGCGCGCCCGTGATGACAGCCTGTCCCGGGGTGATGGGTGCCAGGGGCCGGCACTCCTCCTCCAGCCCCGGCCCGGCGGCCCGGTGCAGCGCGCCGGCGACACCTCCCCCGGTCCTGAGTTCGGCATTCGCCGCGTTGACGACCGCATCCAGGTCGGACTGGGCCGCGATGTCGCCCTGGGTGCATTCAATGGTCACACCGTCGAACTCGCGTCTGGTCATGGCATTGTCCTCCACTTCCACGCCGTCCCCGACAATCGCAAACCGTTCAGCAAATACCGCGTCTCGTGGCAAGGGTAGTCGATTTCCCCCGGCGGGGCGCCGGCACCGGCTGGGTCGCGGCTGCCGCTGCGGCTATACTTGGTGGCGCTCCCCCCCGCGGCGCAAGGACTGCCGACCGGGTCGGGGCAACCGGAATGGCCGACGACCCCAGGGAGACACCGATGAAGTACCTGTGCTTGGTCTATTGCGCCGAGGAGCGGCTCCATGCCCTGCCCGAGAGCCCGGAGGACAGCGAATGCCTCGCCTTCGCCCGGAACCTGCAGGCCGGGGGCAGCATGCTCGCAGCGGAAGCGCTGGAGCCGGTTCATACTGCCGCGACCTTGCGGGTACGCGACGGGGGAACCTCGATCACCGATGGCCCGTTTGCAGAAACCAAGGAGCAACTTGCGGGCTTCTATCTGCTGGAGGCGGACAACCGGGACGAGGCGCTGCGCACCGCTGCCGGCATCCCCGCCGCCCGGGTAGGCAGTATCGAGGTCCGCCCCGTACGCGCCCTTGCCGCCGGGCAAGACGGGTAGTCGCCGTGTCCACTGGTCCGGACCGTACCGTGCGGGAGACACTGGATGCCGTCTATCGGACGGAATCCCGCCGTGTCCTTGCCACACTGATCCGCCTGCTGGGAGATTTCGACCTGGCGGAGGAAGCGTTGCACGAAGCATTCGTGGCTGCCACGGCGCAGTGGCCCCGGGACGGTGTGCCCGCCAATCCCCGCGCCTGGCTGATCTCCACCGGGCGGTTCCGGGCCATTGACAGACTGCGCCGCCGGGCCCGGGCCCAGACGATCCACAACGATGTTGCCTTGTGGCAGACCGTGAGCACGGAACCGGACGCCGGACTGGAAACGGAAGCCGTGGAGGACGACCGGCTCCGTCTCGTGTTCACCTGCTGTCATCCGGCGCTCTCCCCGGACGCCCGTGTTGCCCTGACCCTGCGCGAAGTCTGCGGCCTGACAACCGAGGCCATCGCCAGCGCGTATCTCGCCAGGACCACCGCCATCGCCCAGCGGATCGTGCGGGCCAAGCGCAAGATCCGTGAAGCGGGCATTCCCTACGAGGTGCCCGGAGAGACGGAACTCCCGCAACGACTGGACACGGTCCTGCGGGTGATCTACCTGGTATTCAACGAGGGGTACTCGGCCTCCGAGGGAGACAGTGTCACCCGGGCGGACCTCTCCGCGGAAGCCATCCGCCTCGGTCGCCTGCTGGTGGAGCTGCTTCCGGACCCGGAAGCGGTAGGCCTGCTCGCCCTCATGCTGCTCCAGGATTCCCGGCGGGCGGCGCGAAGCGATGCCAGCGGCGGGCTGGTGCGGTTGCCGGATCAGGACCGCAGCCTGTGGGATCGGGACCGGATCGAGGAAGGCGCCGCGCTCGTGCGCAGGTCCCTGGGCTCCGGGCGGTTTGGTCCCTACGCGCTGCAGGCGGCCATCGCCGCGGTGCACAGCGAGGCCCGGGATGCCTCGGAAACGGACTGGCGGGAGGTGGTCGGCCTGTATGACCTGCTTCTGCGCTGCGATCCCTCTCCGGTTGTAGAACTCAACCGGGCCGTGGCAGTTGCCATGTGTGACGGCCCACAGGCCGGTCTCGAGCTCGTGGATGGCATCCTGCAGCGCGGTGCTCTGTCCGACTACCACCTGGCCCACGCCGCGCGCGCGGATTTCTGCCGCCGCCTCGGCGCGGCGGACCAGGCGCGGGAGGCGTACCGGCAGGCGCTTGCCCTGGTCCGCCAGGGACCCGAACGCCGCTTCCTGGAGGAGCAGCTTGCCACGCTGGAGCATTGATCCCGGCGCCTGTTCGCGGGTCGTCAGGCGGTGTGCCGGAGCGGTGCGCGAACGCGGGAATGACGCCCAACCAGGGGAATCCGGAGCCGTCCATGAGCAGGGATGACCGGCGCCACGGCATCATGCGTGCCATGCGTCTGCGGAGAATCGGCCAACCGCTGGTGGCGGAAGACGTGCCGATACCGTCGCCCGGTCCCGGTGAAGTGCTGGTCCGGGTTGAGGCCTGCGCCGTATGCCGCACGGACCTGCATGTGGTCGACGGTGACCTGCCGGATCCTCGCCTGCCCCTGATTCCCGGGCACGAGATCGTGGGCACGGTGGCAGCCGTCGGCGAGGGCACCGCTACGCACGCCATTGGCACGCTGGTGGGCATCCCCTGGCTCGGCTGGACCTGCGGTGAGTGCGATAGCTGCCGCAGCGGCCAGGAGAACCTCTGCCCGCAGGCAGAATTCACCGGCTACACCAGGGATGGCGGCTATGCCGGGTACGCTGTCGCCGACGCCCGGTACTGTTTCGCCATCCATGGCTACCGGCCGCAGGCGGCCGCGCCGCTGCTGTGTGCCGGACTGATCGGTTACCGCGCCTGGCGCATGGCCGGTGGCGGGACAGCCGGCCACCTGGGCATATACGGGTTCGGCGCCGCCGCCCACATCCTGGCCCAGGTGGCCATCGCGCGGGGGCAGCTGGTGTACGCCTTCACTCGCCCCGGCGACAAGCAGGCGCAGCGGTTCGCGCTGCGCCTGGGAGCCGTATGGGCCGGTGGATCCGACCAGCGACCGAACACCGCCCTGGACGCCGCCATCCTGTTTGCCCCGGTGGGCGCACTGGTTCCCCTGGCGCTGGACCACGTCCGCCCCGGTGGCACCGTGGTGTGCGGCGGAATCCACATGACGGACATCCCCGCCTTTCCCTACCGCCTGCTGTGGCAGGAACGGGTGCTGCGCTCCGTTGCGAACCTGACCCGGAGGGACGGCGACGAGTTTCTGGCCCTGGCGCCAACGGTACCCGTGCGAACGCAAACGCGACCCTACCGGCTGGAGGACGCCAATACGGCGCTGGATGACCTGCGGGCAGGGCGTCTGACCGGCGCGGCAGTGTTGCTGCCGGGAAACGACGGATGACCCTGGCAACCGGGGGATTACCGCAGCTGGCTGTCCTTGCTTCCACGCCGATTGTACCCGGCGCGGCCCGCCTCCCGGGCGTCCTGCTCTTCCTGGCAGGCGACACATAGCCGCACCCCGGGGATCGCCTGGCGCCTGCGGGCGGGAATCTCTTCCCCGCACTCGGCGCAGAGCCGGAGACTCTCACCCTCCGGCAGGCGGTCACGCACGCGCCGTACTTCATCCTCGACGGTGCTGTCGATCTGGTCCTGAACGGCGCCGTCCCGCGTCCACCCTCCCGCCATTTCGCCTCCGCATCGTCCCGGGCCCGGTGATACCCTGAGCCCCTGTCGCCAGCCGGTCCCTCGGGACCGGCCGCGCTTTCCGAATCTACTACGAGCCGGCGCCCTGGACCATGGTTGAACTGGCGATTGTCGCCTTTACCGCATTCTTCATCACCATCGGTCCGGTGGACGTTGCCTTCATGTTCGCCGTGCTCACGGCCGGCGCCAGTGCCCGCCAGCGGACCCGCATGGCACTGCGGGGCACCCTGCTGGCAACCGCCATCCTGCTGCCCTTCGCCCTGTTCGGGGAATCCGCCCTGTCGTGGCTGGGCATCTCGCTCCCCGCCCTGCAGACGGCCGGCGGCATACTGCTCCTGCTGATCGGCATCGACATGGTGTTCGCGCGCAGCTCCGGGGGAGTATCCACCACCGAAGAGGAAACCCGCGAAGCCCGGGGCAGACCGGATATCTCGGTCTTCCCCCTGGCCACTCCCCTGATCGCCGGCCCGGGCGCCATGGGCGCAGCGATCCTGATGACAAGCCGCGCCGGGTCCGACTGGCTGGGGCAGGCCACGGTCCTGGCGATGCTGCTCGTGGTCCTGGCGCTGACCCTGGCCTGCCTGCTGGCGGCGATGCGGATCCAGCGATTCCTGGGGGCAACGGGAGCCCACGTTCTCACCCGGGTCCTCGGGGTACTGCTATGCGCCCTGGCAGTGCAGTTCGTGTTCGACGGCATCGCCGACAGCGGCCTGGTGGGCTAGCAGGACGCTAAAGGTAGGGCATCAGCAGACGGGCGACACCGTTGCGAAGCTTGACGGGCAGCGACAGGGCGTCGAGATCCGACCGATGCAGTCTCCGGGCATTGCCGATACGCGTATCGACGCGTGCGGCGAGTCTTGAGGCGAGCTGTTGATCGAAGCATTCGACGTTGAATTCGAAGTTCAGCCGCAGGCTGCGGGGATCCCAGTTCGACGACCCCAGGAAGGTCCAGTAATCATCCACGATCAGAAGCTTGGTGTGGTCGAACGGCCGTGGCGTCAGCCAGATCCGGCAATCGTAATCCAGGACCTGGCGAAGCTGCGCCATCATGGCCCAGTGCACGAACGGCAGGTTGCTGTGACTGGGCAGCACGATGTCAACGTGCACACCGCGCATGGATGCCAGATTGAGGGCGATCGCCAGGGTGGCATCGGGCAGGAAATACGGCGTCATGATCCGCAGGCTGTGGCGGGCGCTGGCGATCGCGGCATGCAGGGCCCAGTGATGCTTGAGCAGGTTCTCGTCCGGCCCGCCCCGCAGCCCCCGGGCAATCACCGATCCCGCCGGCTCCAGCCTTTCCGGGAAGAACGATTCGCTGTCCAGCCGTTCCCGGGCAGCGAAGTACCAGTCCTCGTAGAACACATCCTGCAGCTGCCGCACCACCGGGCCGCGGAGGCGAAAGTGGATGTCCCGCGCGGCCTTGCGACCGGAATCCATACGGTGGTGGCGGCGAATGTTCATGCCTCCGGTAAATCCCACCCGACCGTCCACCACCAGCAGCTTGCGGTGGTTGCGCAGGTTCATGCCGATGATGCGCGCCGGGAAGCGGGGAAAGAAGCGGGCCACGGCGACACCACGCCGGCGCAGGTATCCCACCATGGATGGCCAGGTATAGCGCTCGCCCGCGTTGTCGATCAGGACCCGGACCAGGACGCCGCGCTGGACCGCCTCCTGCAGCGCCGTCGCGAACTCGCGCCCCACGTGGTCATTGCCGAAGATGTAGGTGGCCAGCGTGACGCTCCTGGTGGCACCCCGGATCGCCTCCAGCATCGCCGGGTAGGCTTCTTCGCCATCGACGAGGAAGTCGACCCGGTTCCCGGCCACCAGCGGTCGGTGGGTAATCCGGTCCACGGCCCGCGCCAGGCTGATCAGATGGGTTCCATCAGGCTCCAGTGTCTGCCACAGTTCCTGGTCGCTACAGCGGTCACTGAGTTCGGCACGCCGCACGTCGGGCGAGTACAGATGAGATGCCTTGACCCGGATGCGATTGATCCCGAACAGCAGGTAGAGGATGACCCCGAAAACGGGCACCAGCCAGTGCAGCGCAACCCAGGTGAGCGCGCTCCTGTGATCCCGTTTGCCAAGGATTGCATGGCAGGAGGCGAGCAACGAGGCGATTGGCACCAGCAGGGCGGCAAGGCTGTACCAGAGATCAAGTTCCATGGTTCAGGACATGGCGTAGTGCCCTGCCAGCCCGGCAAACACGACACCACCGTACACGTTGTTGTTGAGAAAGGCGCGGAAACAGTCCTCACGACGGCGCGCGCGCATGAGCCATTGCTGATGGACGAACAGCGCCGCTGCCGGGACCAGGGCCGCGTAATAGATCCAGCCCAGTGCCAGCTGCATGCCGACCAGCAGCAGGGCGAGCATCATCAGCACCTGGAGCAGCCCCACCATGAGGCGATCATACTCGCCGAACAGGATGGCCGTGGACTTGACGCCGATACGCAGGTCGTCATCCCTGTCCACCATGGCGTACTGGGTATCGTAAACCGTCGCCCAGATCACCGCCGCCAGGAACAGCAACCAGGCCACCTGGGGCACCGATCCGGTCTGGGCCGCGAATGCCATTGGCACCGCCCACCCGAATGCAGCCCCCAGATGCACCTGGGGAAGGTGCGTATAGCGCTTCATGAATGGATAGCTGGCCGCCAGGGCCACGCCCACCAGGGCGAGCAGCACGGTCAGGCGGTTCATGAGCAGCACCAGACCGAATGCCAGCAGGCACAACAGGGCAAACAGGACGAGCGCCTCCCGCTCGCTGACCCGACCGGTGGCCATTGGCCGCTCCCGGGTACGCTTGACGTGGCCGTCCACATGGCGGTCGGCATAGTCGTTGATCACGCAACCGGCCGCCCGCATCACCAGCACACCAAGGACGAATACGGTAAGGACCAGGGGGTCCGGGACACCTTCCGCCGCCACCCACAGGGCCCAGAGGGTTGGCCACAGCAAGAGGAAATTGCCGATGGGACGGTGCAGTCGCGCCAGTACGGCGTACTGCGTCAGGCGGTCCTGCAGCAGCGCTCTATTCATCCACCCCCTCCAGCAGGTGCGGCAGAAACACTTCGGTGACCAGCAGCGGACGCCGGTGCAGGCGATGCACCACGCGCCGCGCCCACAGCGGTCCCGAAGATGATACCGCATCGGCAAGCAGGCGCCGGGCGAGCCAGTCGTCCGGTCTCAGCCGTGCCACTTCCATCGCACTGCGCTCGGTACCCCGGCCGGCGAACAGGAGATCTCCCAGCGGCGTCGTGCCCAGCCGCGTCAGCGCCCGGTTCGCTCCAATCAGGCTGGCCGCCGGGATCACGGACCGCGCCAGGATCACCGGCCGGTTCCAGCCGCACAGCGCGACCTCGCGGACCCAGGCGCGCTGCCGGGCGGGCAGACGCAGGCGCTGTGCTTCCTCGAGGGCAGGAACCCGCCAGCCCTCGTCCCGGAGGCGAACGGTGAATCCCGCCCCGAATCGCCGCCGAAGCGCGGC
>SLLM01000004.1 GCA_007134055.1 Ectothiorhodospiraceae bacterium
CCCTTGGCCTCGTAGAAGTGCAGGGTGGACACCGCGACCCCGCTGCGCCTGGCGACCTCACCCACGCTCAGGATCTCCTTGCTCGGTTTTCCTGTCTTGCCCCTGGCCATGACGCCTCCTTGTTGCGGGCACCGCGCAACGGGCTACTCGCCCTCCAGACCGGCGAGCAGTTTTCCCAGTAGCGCGCGAAGCTGCTCCTGTTCCTTCCGGTCAAGCGGCGAGAGCAGGGCCGCTTCGTTGTCTACGTGCTGCGGGATGACGTGGGTGATGAGGTCCAACCCCTTGGGGGTGAGCGATACCAGTGTCCCGCGCCGATCCTCCGGGTTCGGCGCGCGGCGAATGAGCCCCGCCTTCTCCAGCCGGTCCAGGCGGTTGGTCATGCCCCCGGAGGTAATCATCATGTCCCGGAAAAGCTGGGTCGGTGCCAGGGAGTAGGGCGCACCGGCGCGCCGTAGCGTTGCCAGCACGTCGAACTCCCCGAGCTGCAACCCGTGTTCCCTGCAGAACGATTCCAGTGATGTGCGGGCGATGGCGGTCGTTGCCTTGAGCAGTCCCACCACCTCCATCGGCAGCAGGTCAAGAGAGGGCATCTCCCCGCGCCACTGGTCCATTGCCTTGCCGATTCTGTTCATGACAACCTATATCTTTACATAAAGAAACTTTTTATTAAGATAAATTCATCGGATATCGCAAGCAAGACAGGAGCAGGATGATGGCGAACCCGGATCAGGCGCGCAAGACAGGGCGATTGTTCGAACTTCGCGCACTCGGATGCCTCATCCTGGCAGGAACCTGCCTGGCACTCTCCCTGATCGTGGCGAAGCTCGCGGATAGTGCCGGGGCACCGCGGCTCACCTTTCTCATGTCCGCCATGGCGGGTGCCGGCGTGATCCTGGCTGCACTGTCCATGCTACGCAACCAGGTCATGCGGCCGAATCCACGCGTCCTGGAGTATGCACTGGTTGCCGGGGTGCTCCTGGCCCTGCCGAACGCCCTCGGTTTTCTCGCAGTGCGCCACGTGGGAGCCGGATTCGTAACCCTGAGCTTCGCCTTCCCGATCCTTCTCACCTGGGTACTGGCGGTGCTGCTTGGTCTCGAACGCCTGGGAATGCCGCGCCTGACCGGCGTTCTGCTCGCCCTGGCAGGAGGGGTCGTGCTCGCCGGAGCGCGGGCCGGCACGGGTGACGGCGATGCGCTGTGGGTCGCCCTGATCGTTGGCATTCCCCTGCTGATTGCGCTTGGCAACATCTACCGTACCCTGCGCTGGCCCACGGGCGCCGCGCCGGTCTTTCTCGCTGCCGTCATGATGCTGGGCGCGGCACTGGCGTTGTTGCCGTTCGCCCTGGCGCTCGAGTCCGAACAGGTCGGGGCATTGATCGGCTCCGCGACAGTGGCCACCCTGCTGCTCGCGGAGATTGCCGTGTTTACCGTTCTGTACCTGTTCTATTTCGTGCTGCAAAGGCTGGCGGGCCCGGTATATCTCAGCCAGATCGGGATCGTGGCGGCAATCATCGGCACCGTGATTGCCGTCCTTGCGCTCAATGAACCGACGCCACCGAACCTCGGGATGGCCGCTGTCCTGATCATCGCGGGGACAGTCCTGTTCCATCAGCGCAGCGGTGCGCCGGCGGGAGCACGGGCGCCGCGCCGTGACTGAGTGCACGCGGTCCGGAATCGAGTTTCCATTTCCATCCAACCAGGGAGAATCCAGGATGAGCATCAGCGATGCACTCAACTGGCGCTATGCCACCAAACGCATGAACGGCGAGAAAGTCCCGGCGGATACGATGAACCGTATCCTTGAGGCGGCGAGGCTGGCACCGTCGTCCTTCGGGCTACAACCCTACTCCGTAGTGGTGATCGGGGATGATGCTCTGCGGGAGCGTGTCCACGCCGCCGCCTGTGACCAGCCGCAGGTCCTCGAGGCCTCCCATCTGCTGGTCTTCGCCGCATGGGACAACCTGGACGATACCCACGTGGATGCCCTGATCCGGCTCACTGCCGAGGAGCGGGGGATGGATCCGGGGGACATGGCCGCCTATGCCAACTCGATCAAGAGTACGATCAACGGCTTCGCCTCACCCGGCGAGGTATTTCACTGGGCGGCCAAGCAGGCCTACCTGTCCCTTGGAACTTCACTCGTGGCGGCCGCCGCGGAACGCGTGGATGCTACCCCGATGGAAGGTTTCGATGCTGCGGCACTGGACAGGGTGCTTGGCTTCGGGGACCGGGGGCTGCGTAGTGTGGTCCTGATGGCGGTCGGCTATCGCGATCCGGAGACCGATTGGCTGGCCACGCTTCCCAAGGTCCGTTGGCCGAGCGAGGAGGTGATTGTCCGCTACTGAGTGGCCCGGGCAGAGCCGGTCCGCCCTGACCGTTCCGCCCTCATGGGGCAGGACAGTCAGGGCGCCCTCGTCCCACTGCACCTGGAATGCGGCGTCATCCGGCGGGGATTCCGACGTAGCTGTCGGCAGCCCGGCGCCCTGCAAGCGAGCAAGGCTCCAGGCGCATGACCGGAATCCGGTCCTGCCCGTTCACCCGCTGGCCCGCCGAGGACCGTTCCGGGTTCCGCTATTCCATTATCCATCTGCCGCGAGATCGGGTCCCGGCGGTGAGCCGAATTCTCGCGCAAGGCCGGTCCATGAAACTTTTCCTGCCTGCCATTGCGGATTCTGGTATGGTCTGCCCGGCGGATGTCCCCCGGTCGGCATTGCGCTTTCGCGGTTTTCCCCTCTGGGCCTGCCTCGAGTTTCCTTTTCCTTTCGCCTGGACCGGAGCCGGCATGCGGCCTGAGCCGCGCGGGCAGGCATTCCAGGAGTATGCCTCACGATGTCTTTTGCTGAACTCGGTCTTTCGACCGCTCTGGTTTCCCGTGTCCACGATCACGGCTATCAAACGCCCACACCCATCCAGCAGCAGGCCATTCCCGCGGTACTCGCGGGCGGTGACGTGCTGGCCACGGCGCAAACCGGTACCGGCAAGACGGCCGGTTTTACCCTGCCGCTTCTCGATCGGCTCAACCGGTCGCGGGCGACTGGCGGAGGGCGGCCGGTGGTGCGCGCTCTGATCCTCGCGCCAACGCGCGAACTCGCCGCCCAGATACGCGACAGCGTGAAAACCTACGGCCGCGACCTGCCGCTGCGGTCCATGACCATTTTCGGCGGTGTGGGCATGCAGCCGCAGGTCCAGGCCCTGCGCAAGGGCGTGGATATCCTGGTGGCCACTCCGGGGCGACTCCTGGATCACATGCGGCAGGGTACGGTCGACCTGTCCCACGTCGAAGTGCTGGTGCTGGACGAAGCCGACCGGATGCTGGACATGGGCTTTATCCGAGACATCCGACGGGTTATTTCGGCGCTGCCGGAGACGCGGCAGACCCTGCTGTTCTCGGCCACATTCTCCGGCGAGATCCGCAAGCTCGCCCAGGATATGCTGAACCAGCCGACGCGAATCGACGTTGCGCGTCGCAATACGGCGGTGGAAGCGGTGATCCAGAAAGTGCACCCGGTCAATCGCGACGGAAAATCGGCATTGCTCACCAGCCTGATCCAGAATGGTGACTGGCGGCAGGTGCTGGTCTTCACACGCACCAAGCACGGCGCCGACCGGCTGGCCAGGCAACTGGATCGCGGCGGCGTCACGGCGACTGCCATCCACGGCAACAAGAGCCAGAATGCCCGCACCCGCGCGCTGGCCCACTTCAAAGAGGGCGACGTGCGCGCACTGGTGGCCACGGACATTGCCGCCCGGGGTCTGGACATCGATCAGTTGCCGCACGTGGTGAACTACGACCTGCCGAACGTAGCCGAGGACTATATCCACCGCATCGGTCGGACCGGTCGCGCCGGCCACGGCGGCGAAGCCATCTCACTGGTCTGCGCGGACGAGCACAAGCTGCTGCAGGGGATCGAAAGGCTGCTGGGAGAACGGATCCGGCAACAGGCCATCGCCGGCCACGAGCCCGATCCGGCCGAGCGGCCGCAGCCGATTCCCGGGCAGAAAGGCAGCGGCAGAAAACCCGGCAATGACAGCCGCCGTGCCGGCAAGGGCGCCGGGGGTAATCGTGCTGCGCGCACGAACCAGGACGGCCGGAATCGGGCGCGACAGGCTGTTCGTTGACGACTTGAGGGGCGTTCTCTCGATCGATCCGCCTGCATTGCGCCGGCGGATGCCATGCATGCGTAACGCAGTGCAGGAATGATCCGAACGATGGCCGCGGTGCGGGACCGTGCCGCGGCCTTCTCCATCGGCATCAACGCCGGCAAGTACAAGACCCTGGCCAGAGTCAGCAAGGCCACGGCCACACGTGATCTGTCCGACCTGGTGGAGCAGGGGTGCCTGCGGTAGTTGCCAGGTGGGGCCGCAGTACCCGTTACTACGTGCCGCTGGATGAGATCCAAGCTTCCCTGGCTGTTATCTGTCGACAGGTTGTCCGCGGAGTCCCTCCGATGGATGCCGAATTTGCCGACACCGACAATCAATCGACGGACGTGGCGGCATCCGACAGGTTGTCGAGCGCTTGGGACATGCCCTGGACCACTTCAGCGCGATCATCAATGCCGTGACGTTCGGCAATGTGAGCCGGGTCGTTGTAACCCAGCCAGACCTGGCCTTCCTCGTCCTCCCAGGCGAGCGCCTTCAGCGGCAGATCGATCCCGGCCGACTGGGCACTGGTAAAGAAATGGCTGCCAACCTCCGGATTGCCGAATATCAGCAGTTCCGTTTCACGCAACGGGATTCCGGCGTCCTCCGCATTGCTGGCGTGATCCCAGCGCAGCGCGATCGCTATGTCGTTTGCCTCGAGCACGGACTCCAGGCGATCGATGGTCACGGAAACCGAATGCGGACTTTCCTTGACCACCATGCCCGGCACATCGTTGGCGAGCAGCGGACTGGCAAGGAGGGCGAGGGCAAGTCCTGCGGCCGGAACGATTCCTTTCATCTTCATCGGTAGTCTCCCACTCTAGAGAATCGGTGCAATCAGAAGGTCCCCGAAGGCCCAGATCACCGTGCCGGCGATCGTGATCGCGAAGCCTGCGAATTCGTCGAACAGGATCCGGCGCGTCCGCCGGAGGTCTTCGCGATACTGCTCCGAGCCTGGCGGCGGAGGTGGCCGACGACGCCGACAACGATGCCGATGACGATCCAGGTATTGATCATGAGATCGCGCATTCGGGACTCGTTGCCTTCCTGCAGTCGATGCTCGACTCCCATCGTGGACAGGGCAATGCGTGGATACCCGTAGACGGGGAAGACATTCGATAACGAGCAGACAGGAGGCGAGTAACCCGGCATCGCCAACGGTGCCTGGATCCCACGGCCGGCGGGGGTTAGGATATCCGCAACTGCATGCCGGACACGTGGTATGGATACCCGGGCGTTTTACATTCGAGCAGGAACTCAAGGCCGGCACCCGCTTCGCCTCTGCGCCAGACCCGAATCACTGACGACGGCCTCTCCGAGATGTCAGGCCGTCGGCCCCTGCGCTCCCGGCGCGGCCCAGTTCACCCATCGTCACCAGCCCGTGCAGAGCATCCGGCGGTGTTGCCCCACGCTGCCATGCAGCAGTTGCTCGTACCTGGCGCGGCTGTTCCCGGGGGTTGGTTCTGGAGGAGGGATCCATGAAGCTCGTGATAGGAAACAAGAACTATTCATCCTGGTCGCTGCGGCCCTGGTTCCTGTTGTCGTTCCATGGAGTGCCTTTCGAGGAGGTGCGTGTTCCACTGAACCAGGAAGGCACTCACGTAGCCCTTGGCAGGTACACGGAGGCCGGGAAGGTGCCGGTGCTTGAGGACGGTGATCTGACCGTCTGGGATTCCCTGGCCATTTGCGAGTACGTTATTGCCTAACGGTCTCATGCACCTGGTGGTTCGACTGTTCGACCGGCCGCTGCGGGTGTTCGCAACACCCGGTGATTACTTCGGGCGGATCATCGCAACCGCCGTGGTCGGAGGTCCCCGCTCGTGCTACTACATTCGCGAGATCGGTGGCCGTGCCGGCGCTGCTGTCGGGGCGCTACTGCTACCAGGCGCTGCGGAGCGGCTGTTCGGAGTTCCCGCCACGGCCCTGGCGGAACGACACACGCCGCTTGCGGCGCTGTGGGGGGATGCCGCCACGGATCGACTGATCGATCAGCTTGCCGAGGTACGGGACCCAGCGCAGCGAATCGCGGTGTTTGAAGCGGAGCTGCTGCGCCGCCTCGACGGCGCAGCCAATCCGCACCCGGCGGTGCAACTGGCGCTGGCGCAGTTTGCCGCGGGCGTTCCGGTCCGTGAGGTGGTACGCGTCAGCGGCTTTAGCCATCGGCACTTTTCGGCGCTGTTCCAGGCCACTGTCGGTCTCAAGCCGAAGCTGTACTGCCGTGTGCAGCGCTTTGTGCAGACACTGGCTTGCTCCCGCCTGCATGCCTCCTGGGCCGAGGTCGCAGGGGTTGCAGGATATGCAGACCAGGCGCATCTGAGCCGGGATTTCGCAGAGTTCAGCGGGCTCTCGCCGGGGGGATATCGCCGAATCGCTCCCGGGGACGCACACCATGTTCCCCTGCCCGCCGATACCGACGTACGCAACGGTCAATTTCCTTCAAGAACCGCGCCCCCCGGCTGGCGTACTCTCAGGGGACCCGCTGAGTAAGGAGGCTGCCATGAGCGTTCACGAAATGATCCCGTATCTCTGTGTCTCGGACACCGCGGCCGCGATCCGCTATTACGAGCGTGCCTTTGGTGCCACCGAACGGTTTCGCCTGACCGAACCCGGCGGTCGTATTGGCCACGCGGAGCTCGATCTGGGCGGTAATCTGCTTATGCTTGCCGATGAGTTTCCGGAATGCGGGATCCATTCGGCCAGCACGATCGGCGGCAGTCCCGTGACGATTCATCTGCACGTCGACGATGCGGACGAATGGATCCGCCGGGCGGTGGCTGCCGGTGCAACGCTTGAGAGCGAGCCTGCCGACTACTTCTACGGCGAACGCAGTGGCAGTGTCCGGGATCCGTTCGGCCACCGCTGGCTGATTGGCCATTCCATCGAGGAGATTTCCCCGGAGGAGATGCAGCGCCGCTACACGGAACTGCTTGGCGGTCAGGCGTGAAGCCTCAAGGGGTCGCCCTGGTGCCGCGGACGAGCGGCGTAACGCCGCTGGAACCGCTTCGTATTCGGACTCGCGTACGTCATCGGGGTATGTCGAATCGCGGTGCCGTCGAACGACCAGGTGGGAAGGGTCCAGTCAATCGGAGGTAGCAAAATGGCATACGTCGATGGATTCGTTGCAGCCGTCCCGACGGCCAACCGGGAGGTATACGGCAAGCACGCGAGCGATGCCGCGGTGGTGTTCAAGGAGTACGGCGCCCAGAGTGTCGTCGAATGCTGGGGCGATGATGTGCCGGACGGTGAAGTGACCTCGTTCCCCATGGCAGTGAAGTGCAAGGACGACGAAACCGTGATCTTCGCCTGGATCGTATGGCCGTCGAAAAGCGTTCGCGACACTGCCATGGAGAAGGTCATGACCGATCCACGCCTGCAGCCTGATGTGAACCCGATGCCATTCGACGGCAAGCGGCTTATCTACGGCGGGTTCGAGCCGATCGTTGAGCTGTAGGGAAGCGCCGGAGTGGCCCCGCGTCCCTGGTCATGATCTCTCGGCAGGTTTTCCGCGAAGCGGAGTGCCCCCGGTCTGGTAGACGTTTCCAGTCTGTGATCCGAGTATAGGCAGAAAAGTCATGCGCGACTGAAGACTCGGTCCGGAGTTCAAGGAAGAGGCGGCCCGTCAGATCGTCATCGTGGCCATCGCGTTGCCGCAGTGTCCGGGTGCCCCGGCGTCTCAGCGCACAGCCCGTACAACTGCGTGACGGCGGTGAAGCCGGACAAGACCGACGAACAGTCGGCCGCGTTGGTCGAAGTGCGCTGACGTTTTCGATTACATCGAGGTGTTCTTCAATCGCAAGCGCCGACATGCCACGTCCACCTCAGCCAGATCGCCATACGACCCTTGCCGGACTTGCCGCAGGCGGCTCCCGGCAGGGGTTTCGCCGGATCGTTCAGATCAACATCCGGCGGTATCACGGTGTCGATCCCGGCGCCACCGAAATCAGCCTACTCCTCAGGCCTGCTCCAGCAGGGCCTCGTCGAACGGGTAGCGCGACAGCTTTTCAATACCGGTGTCGGTCACCAGTACTTCCTCCTCCAGTTTGACCCCGTCAGCGGCACCCTCCTCCCCGATATAGCTTTCCACGGATACCACCATCCCGGGTTCCAGAATGCCGTCGCTGGAGAAACGATCGAAATCCACATGGTGCGCCACCAAGGGTGTTTCGCCATGCATGCCGACACCGTGGATGATGGACGGGTAGCGGCGGTCCAGGAAACGCTCGGGTATCTTCCAGGCGGATTCCGCGATCTCACGGTAGCGCATGCCGGGGCGCAGAATGGACATGTTGTGCTGCACCTGTTCGTAAGCCAGCCGGTACAGTTTCTGCTGGTAGGCGCTGGGCCTGCCGGGCCCGACATGGAAGGTGCGCGAGAAGTCGGAGTAATAGCCGTGACACCCGATGGTGTCGGTATCCAGCGCCACCAGTTCTCCCGGGCGCAGAACGCGGTCACTCGCTTCATTGAACCAGGGATTGGTGCGCGGCCCGGAACTGAGCAGACGGGTTTCGATGAACTCCCCGCCCTGGCGGATCACCTCCCCGTAGAGAATGGCAAACAGCTCGTTTTCCGTGATCCCGGGTCGAATGGCGGCCTCCACGTTGGCCACCGCCGCCTCGCTGGCAGCCATGGATTGAGCCAGGCAGGCGATCTCTTCCGGTGTCTTGATGCGGCGACAGTGCAGGGTGTCCTGCATGCAGTCGAACACCTCGAGACCCTGAGCTTCCAGCGATCGTGCGAGGTTCAGGGCACAGCGATCAAGCCCTACTTTCAGCCGACCGCGATCTCCACCATGTGCCCGCACCAGTTCCGCGATTTCCACCCCAAAGGGATCGCTGGACAGGTTGTCGCGCTGGTTGACGGCCGACCACACCACCGTGGAGGTGCGGGCCTCGTCAATGGTTTCCAGCCAGGTCGATACATGTGCACTGCCCGGGTATTCGAACAGGATGACCGGCCCTTCCTGGGGCACGTAAACGTACCGTGTCGAGTTGCGCAGGAAATAGCCGAACATGTTGCGCGAGCCGGTGGCGTAGCGCTGATTGTTGGGGTCGAACAGGATGACGGCGGCATAATCCTGTTCGCGCAGCATGGCGCGTAACCGGGCCAGGCGCCCGGCACGCAGTCGCACTGGATCGAAGGCGGTGGGAATGCTGTCTGCGTTGCCAACGGGGGCCGACGGAACGATCGGAATCTGCTCCGGGTCCTGGTCGGAGAGGTGATCAAATTCAACGGTGGTCAAGGCATTGCTCCATACGTGGCTACTGGATTTACAGCTGGGCGGCAACGCGGGTCAATCGGCCAGCCGGTCACTGCGCTCGATGCCTTCCTGCAGCAACCGTTCATGAATCGGGGCCATGCGACCGAAAATGCGCAATGCCCGCTCGGGGCGGCCGATGAAGCCGGGCTCCCTGGCGTAGGCGAAGATGACGGTGTGGCGCTCGCGATTGCCTTCGACCGGGGTCACCCGATGCAGAGAGTAGCGACCGAAGAAAATCTGCAGGTCACCGGGTTGCAGGTCCAGCTTGCGGACGTTGTGGTCATCACCATCCAGCACTCGCTGCACCCCCTCGAAATTCTCGCCCCCGGGGCTGCGGATACCGGGAGAATACTCGAAGCGGCCACCAGCCTCGGACTGGCGGGTCATCATGGTGACAATGAATTCGTTGGTATCGTAGTGCCAGGGATGCTGACAGCCTTCCCGCAGCACGTTAACCACCAGACCAGCCAGCGGGTCAGCGTATTCGTGAATTTCCTCGAGCCCCACGACCGCTCCAACAAAGCGCTGGAAATCGGGGCTCTCATAGATCTTGCGGATGATGGTATCCGCGCCAATGCGATCCCCCGCCACAAAGCCGTTGGTCCGGTCGGCAAACCGGTTCTTGGGGTGATCGTCCGGTAGATCCGGATCGGGGTCACTGTTATAGGGATTGGTCTCGGTCTGGTTGTAGTGCGCTTCCGGTGACAGGCGCTTCGTTTCAGCCTCGAGTCGGGTGAGGGCCTCCTCCGGTACAAACCGTTCCAGGACCACACAGCCATCTTCCTCCAATTGCCGGCGGCAGTAGGCGATCAGCGCCTGCCCGTCCGGGCTGTCGAGGGCATTGATCGGATACTGCGCCAGATCCAGCAGACCTGCCAGCGGGTTGGTTTCGGCAGTATTCTGTTCAGCCTGCATGACATCCCCTCTCGGCACTTGCCCGGATAACGTACTGGACAGCCTAGGAGCATCGTTCTCATAATGAAAATGAATCCTTGCCATGCATATCATTTGAAATTGAAATATATAGAGGGCGTTTCTTGGATACGGATCTGCTCAAAGCGTTTGTCGCGGTCACCGAAACAGGCGGTTTCAGCTCTGCCGGAAAGCTGCTGCATCGCACCCAGTCAGCCATCAGCCTGCAGATCAAGCGCCTGGAAGATCGTATGGGCGAGCCCCTGTTCAATCGGACGAGCCGCAATGTGGTGCTGACACCGGCGGGCGGTCGTCTGCTGCCCTATGCCCGTCATATCCTCAAGCTTCATGACGAGGCCATGCGAGTGATGGGTGCGGAAAGTCCGGAGACTTTGATCCGGCTGGGGATTTCGGAAGAGCAGGCCAGCACCTACTTGCCCGAATTGCTGCCTCGCTTCGCCCGGGAATATCCTCATGTGCGCATCGAAGTCATCTGCGAGACCAGTTCACTGCTGGTAGAGGACTTCCAGAACGGGTTGCTGGATGTAGTGCTGGCCATCCGCCATACGCCGACTCAATCGGGGCAATTGCTGGGGCGTGAGCCGCTGGTCTGGGTCGCCTCTGCAGAGCGGGATCTGCCTTGCTGGGACCCGCTGCCTCTGGCCCTGAACCCGGAAGGCTGCATTTTCCGGGTGCATGCCTTCGCGGCGTTGGGGCGTGAGGAACTGCACTGGGATGTGCGCTACACCAGCCAGTCACCCACCGGGATCAACCTGCCGGTTCAGCTCGGGCTGGCCACGACCGTGAAGACGCCACGCAGTGTGCCCGAACGGTGCCGGATCATTGGAGCCGAGTCCGGCCTGCCCGATCTGGGTTATGTGGAGACGGAGATCCACAGAAGCCCCAGCCAGGCCAACAACGAGGCTTTCAATGCGTTCTGTGAACTGCTGACCGGCATTGTGACTCATGCCGACAACCTGGAAGCCGTCCCCTTCAGCCCAGGACAGTAACGCCGGAAGAGGTGGCTCCGCTCCTGCCAGGGCGACCCGCGTCACATCAGATTCATTAATTATTGAAATAAAGAATCTTAATCCATTTATTGAACAAATAGACCATCCCTTCTGTTAGCCTCGCTCATTAAGGCAGCGCTGAAGTGTAACTGGGTCAACCACCGACCTGCCCCGATACCAACAACAGAAGCGGAAGGGAGGCCCTGTGGAACTCGTTCAATACGCCTGGGCAAACTCCGACCTGCTGATCGCCCGCACCGTGGAGCATATTTCACTGGTCGGCGTGGCCGTGGGGCTGGCAACCCTCACGGGCGTCCCCATCGGTATCGTCATTACCCAATCCGAACGCGTGGCGAGAACCGTCTTGTACATCGCCTCCATCATCATCACCATACCTTCGATCGCGCTGTTCGGGCTGATGATCCCTATACTGTCCGTCATCGGGCACGGCATCGGTTACGTCCCGGCCGTCATTGCTGTTCTGCTCTACTCACAGCTGCCGATCATCCGCAATACCTATACCGCCATCAATAACGTCAATCCGGCGCTGCGCGAGGCCGCACGTGGTATCGGCATGAGCCCGCTGCAGCGTCTACGGCAGGTAGAGATCCCGCTGGCCGTTCCCGTGATCATGGCCGGTGTGCGCACCGCCGTGGTGCTGAACATCGGAGTCATGGCAATCGCCGCCTACATTGGCGCCGGCGGCCTGGGTACCTTCATCAGCCGGGGCATATCCCAGTCTGATCCCCGTCAGCTGATCGTTGGCGCTGTCGCCGTCAGCCTGCTGGCCATAATCGTGGACTATGCCCTGTTAGCGCTGCAGAAGTGGCTGACACCGCGCGGACTGACCAGCCGATCCGCCGCGACCGCCTGAGACGCACTCGCAGAGGAACCCGTTCCATGATCGAACTGGACAATCTCACCAAGATTTTCGAGACGGGGAATGGCGGTGTACTGGCTGCCGATCACATCAGCATGACGGTGCCCTCGGGGGAGATCTGCATCCTGCTGGGGCCGTCAGGCTGCGGCAAGACCACCACGCTGAAAATGATCAACAGGATCATCCAGCCGACCTCCGGCCGGGTGTTCATTGAGGGGGAGGATACCAGCGGCATGCAGACCGAGGATCTGCGCCGCAACATTGGCTACGTGATCCAGCAGATCGGTCTGTTTCCGAACATGACCATCGAGGAAAACATCACCGCCGTGCCACGCCTGCTCGGCTGGGAGCGTCAGCGCTGCCGCGAGCGGGCGCGGGAATTGATGGACGTCATTGCCATGGATCCGAACCTCTACCTGCACCGCTACCCCAATGAGCTGTCCGGTGGGCAGCAACAGCGCGTCGGCGTTGCCCGGGCGCTGGCCGCAGATCCGCCGGTCATGCTGATGGACGAGCCGTTCGGTGCCATCGACCCGATCAACCGGGCTGTCATTCAGGACGAATTCCTCAGAATGCAGCAACAGCTCAAGAAAACCATCCTGTTCGTCAGTCACGACATTGATGAAGCCATAAAGATGGGTGATCGCATCGCCATTTTCCGGGAGGGGCGCCTGGTTCAGTATTCCGAGCCCGATGATCTGCTGGCGGCACCCAAGGACGAATTCGTGGAGTCCTTCCTCGGCGACGACCGCGCTCTGAAACGCCTGAACCTGGTTCGGGTCGGCGATATCGTCTCGCCGGATATCGGCACCGTGCGCCCCGGCGAGACTCTGGAGACGGCCCGGCAGCGGATGGACGAGTTCGGCTACCAATTGTCGATACTGCTGGTCAATGACAGCAACGAGCCGATCGGCATGGTCCCCCGCTCGGTAGCCAGTGTGACGCGCGGCTACTGCCGCGACCACTACCAGCCGGTGCCGGCCACCATCCACGTCGAGGACACCCTGCGCAAGGCGACCTCCCTGATGTTCGCCGAGGATACCACCTGGTTGCCCTGCATTGATGATGCGGGTCAGGTCTGTGGTCAGATCACGCAGCGTGCCATGACCCGCCACCTGGGGTCGCGCTTCCGCAGCACAACGCGTGCGGTTGCCGCCGCGGAATCGGAAGCCTGAGTCATGCTGGCCAACATGCTGCAACGATTCGGCCGGTTTCTGGTCCTGGCGGCGGTATTCGCGGCCGGCGCCTGGACTTATTCCACCGGATTCATCGACGATTTTCTCTGGCACTGGCCGGATGTGCAGTATCTCACGGTGCAGCACATCTGGCTGACTGCCATGTCCGGCTCGCTGGCCATCGCCGTCGGCATTCCGCTGGGCATTGTCCTGTCGCGCCCGAGCATGCAGCGGGTGGCGGAGAGCGTCATGCAGGTACTCAACGTTGGTACCACCATTCCGACACTGGCTGTACTGGCACTGTCCATGAGCTTTCTCGGAATCGGCACGGTGCCCGCCGTGTTTGCCCTGTTCGTGGCGACGCTATTGCCGATCACGCGCAACACCTTTGCTGGTCTCAAGGGCATATCACCAGCCCTGATGGAAGCGGCTGCCGGCATTGGCATGTCCCCCGTCCAGCGTCTGTTCAAGGTGGAACTGCCCAATGCGCTCTACGTGATTTTCGCCGGCATCCGAACCGCCCTGACCATCAATGTGGGCACGGTGCCGCTGGCGTTTCTGATTGGTGCCGGCGGGCTTGGTGAACTGATTTTCACCGGCATCGATCTGTTCGACCCGGCCATGATGCTGGCCGGTGCCATCCCCACGGCCCTGCTTGCCATTGCCGTGGATGCACTGATCGCGGTCATCGCCTTCCTGGTAGTACCGCGCGGTGTGAACCCGACCCTGGCCTGACCATAACGAACTGCAACGCAATACACACACGAGAGGAGAACCCGGATGAAAACACTACGCACTGCTTTGCTCGGCCTCGCCCTGGCCGGTACGGCCTTCAGCGGGGCACAAGCTGCCGATCTGGTTGTTGGCGGCAAGAACTTCACCGAACAGCAGATACTCGCCAGCATGACGTCCCAGTACCTGGAAGCCCATGGATATGACATCGACACCCGTGCCGGCATGGGTACCGCAGTACTGCGCCAGGCGCAGGAAAACGGCCAGGTCGATCTGTATTGGGAATATACCGGTACCTCGCTGATCAACTTCAACAATGTCAGTGACCAGCTGGATCCGGACGAAACCTACCAGCGCGTCAAGGAACTGGATGCCGAGAAAGGGCTGGTCTGGCTGGAGCCCTCCGCGGCCAACAACACGTATGCGCTGGCCATGCGGGCGGATGACGCAGCCGACCGCGGCATCCAGTCTCTGACCGATCTGGCCAATGCCGTCAACGGTGGCGAACCTCTGGAGTTTGCCCTGAATGCGGAGTTCTATGCGCGTGATGATGGCTGGCGTCCACTGCAGGAAGCCTACGACTTCAGTCG
>SLLM01000244.1 GCA_007134055.1 Ectothiorhodospiraceae bacterium
CTTTTCTTTGTCCGTGCATCCAGGGAAGCGCCGAAATATTGACGACGCCAGATGCCGTCAGCCACGCAGTGCGGCGCTCTCCACGGGCTCTGCAGCCCCGCGGGTGATGTTCACCAGCATTCCGTCAGGGCCTTCCACTGCTGCCTTGAGACGCTGATAGTCCACCCGTCCGGGACGCCGCTCGAGGGCGCTCGCGACGACGCGAACGGCACCCGTGTAACGCTCCGCCTGTCGCTGTGCCCTCTCTTCCTCCAGGGCAGGGAACGCCTGCACGAACAGTTCGTTCGCCATCCAGCCTGCCTTGTAGGGTTCATTGATGATATGCACCGGCGTACCGATCGGGAGGCGGTAGATCAGCGAGGCGATATCCTCGGGATACATGCGGATACATCCCGCACTCGCCCGCATCCCGACTCCGTACGGCCGGTTCGTCCCGTGTATGAAATAGCCGGGGATATCCAGGCCGATGGCATAATCCCCCAATGGGTTGTCCGGACCCGGTTCGACCCGCCGCGGCAGCTCGGTTCCTTCCTCCTGGCGCACCCGTTCGCGCACCGACTCCGGCGGATACCAGACCGGATTCTCGATCCGGTTGCTGACCCGGGTGGTTCCCACGGGTGTCGCCCAGTCCTGTCGACCGATACTGATCGCATACGTCTCCACCACCCGGCCGGCATCGGCCCCCGTACGGGGGTAGTAGAACATCCGCATTTCCGGGAGATTGATGACCAGCCCTTCCCGTGGCGCCGGGGGCAGGATGAACCTGGTCGGCACCAGGACCTCGGTTCCTTCCCCCGGCATCCACAGGTCAAGGTCGGGATTGGCCATGCGCATGGCCTCGAACCCGATGCCGTAGCGCCGCCCGATATCCAGCACCGTGTCCTCGTGTCGCGCAATGACGGACTGGATTTCGCCGATCACATCCACGTCCTGCGGGGGAAGAGGATAGACGTTGCGAAGTATTGCCTCGGCGGTTTCCTCGCCATTCTCCAGATCCGCCCCGTCAAGCTGATCATCCGCTACCGCTCGCATGATCCACCCGGGGGTGAGCATGGAACCGGCGAACAACATGCAGACGTGCCTGCGCTTCATCGATTCTCTCGCGTTACGCCCGTGCGAAAGGGCGGGATTGCGCCTGTCGGTCCGACTTCCGGCAGTATACGCGGGTGGCGACAGGCATTGCCATGCTCCACGAACCTTGCGAGGCGCCGCGGATGAAGTCCGGTCCGGCCTGCGCCCGGCGTTGCCAAAGCCGTCCTGATGCGGTTGACTGTGGCCAGCTGACGAACGGCGCGGCCGCCGCCTGCGGGAGCGACAACCATGGACCAGCACAACGCGACCCGTTACCGTCGCCCCGGCCGCGGGCTTGCATACTCCGGCAGCCGGGGGGACTGACATGCCGGGATCCGGACACGGCTTCGTGCGTGATCTCCAGCCCTGCAGCACCGCGGAAGAGGCCGTGGAACGGGTTCATTACCTCTACGACACCGCGGTCGAGCGGGTGCGATCCCGCTACCAGGCGTTCCTTGCCGGCAAGGATGTCGGACACCCGGGTCTTGATGCGTGCTACCCGTACGTCGGTCTCGGTGTGGAACAGAACCACCTGGTAAGCAGCGTCCGACCGACCTATGGTTCGCTACGCAACCCCGGAGTTCACGGCACAACCCTGACCAGGCCGGATCTATTCGAGGCCTACTACCTGGAACAATTCAACCTGCTGCTCGGCAACCACGGCGTACCCCTGCAGGTCGGCGTCAGCGATGTTCCCATTCCCCTGCCGTTCGTCATCGAGGATTCCACAGCCGATCTGGGTCCAGAACAGGTCCGGGCCCTGTCATCGGTGTTTCACCTCCCCAACCTGGGACAGATCGACGATTCCATCGCCAACAGCACGTACCGAACGCCCCCCGGGAACCCCTGGCCGCTTTCCCTGTTCCCCGCCCAGCGTGTGGACCTGGCGCTGCAGCGACTGCACCATTACACGGGCACCGACACCAGGCATTTTCAAAGTTTCGTCCTGTTCACGAACTATCAAAGGTATGTTGACGATTTCGTCGTCTACGGCCTCGACCAAGTTGGTAACGGAACACAGTACACGGCCTTCGTCGAGCCGGGTGACGTGATTACCGCCAATTCGACCATCACACCGGATGCGGCGCAGCCGGCCGACCGGCCCCGGCACTTGCCGCCAATGCCGGCCTATCATCTGGTCAGGCCCGATGGCCTGGGTGTCACGCTGATCAACATCGGCGTAGGGCCCTCCAACGCCAAGACCATCACCGACCATCTGGCGGTCCTGCGCCCCCACTGCTGGCTGATGATCGGCCATTGCGGTGGGCTGCGCCGCTCCCAGCTGCTTGGCGATTACGTCCTGGCGCACGCCTACATGCGCGAGGATCATGTCCTCGATCAGGATCTGCCCCTGTGGGTGCCGGTTCCTCCCATTGCAGAGATCCAGGTCGCCCTGCAGCAGGCGGTTGCCGGAGTTACCGGACTCGAGGGCCGGGACACCAAGATCCGCCTGCGCACCGGAACCGTCGCGAGCACCGACAACCGGAACTGGGAATTTCGCTACGAGGAGCTCTACGAGCGGTTCAGCCAGTCCCGTGCAATCGCCGTGGACATGGAAAGTGCCACCATCGCCGCCAACGGTTTCCGGCTGCGGGTGCCCTACGGCACCCTGCTGTGTGTATCCGACAAGCCCATGCACGGTGAACTCAAGCTGCGCAGCATGGCTGACGCCTTTTATCGTACCCGGGTCAGTCAGCACCTGTTCATTGGCCTCGAGGCCATTCGCCTGCTCAAGGAAGCCGGGATCGACACCCTGCATTCCCGCAAGTTGCGCAGTTTCGATGAACCCGCATTCCGCTGACCCGTTCCCCGGCTCCCGCCCGCACACCACCGAAGCTACCGGGAAATGAGCTGGTAGATCGGGTACAACCGGGGCGAACTGCGCAGTATCACCTGCAGTACGGTCATCAGGGGAACGGCCAGGAGGACACCGATTGCCCCCCACAACCAACCCCAGAAGAAGATTGAGAGAAAAATGACCACCGGATTGATCGACAACCGGTAACCGTGAAAATACGGTTCGACGATGAAGCCGACAAAACTGGACAGCGCCAGGTAGGCGACAGGGGCAGCAAGAATCAGCAATGGTTCCGAAAAGGTGATAGCCGAGACCACGGCAAGCAACGCCACCGACAGTACCACGCCCAGATAGGGTATGAACCGGAGCAATGCCGTGATCACACCCCATACCACCGGTTCCGGCAGACCAATCACCCAGACCATGGCCGCCGTCAGCACTCCGACCAGACTGTTGCTGATGGTAATGAAGCCCAGGTAGCGCGCGATCTCCCTCTGCGACTCCTGAATCATCCGCAGACTGGCACGACGATCCGCCCGCTGCGCCAGCAGGCGCACATAGTTCTGGATCAGCCTGTCCCCGCTGACCAGGAGAAAGAACGTCAGGGTCAGGGCGAGCGTGACCGCCACCGCCACGTTCCGCAAACCGACCGCAAGCTGGGCACGCCAGGATCCTTCCTGCTGGACCACCACCGGCGCTTCCGTCGCCTCCCGGTACTCGGGGTCCACTTCCTGGGCCTCTGCTACCGCGCGCTCCACTTCCTGCGCGGACCGGGCCATGCGTTCGAAGGCCTCCCGCAGTTCACTGTCGGGGACGGTCAGTCGGGCTATCCCTTCCGGGGCGTCTTCCAACCAGTTCAAAGCGGGCTGGCCAACGACCATGCCCATTCCGGCGACGATTCCGACCAGCCCGGTAAGAAGCACGAACGCCGCAAGTGCCCGCGGGATCCCCAGTCGCGTCGCCCGGCGAACCAGGGGCGATAGCAGCAGACTCACCATGATCGCCAGCACCACGGGCAGAATGACCTGGTGGGCGAGATACAGCGTGTATAGAATGCCGAGCGCGAACA
>SLLM01000052.1 GCA_007134055.1 Ectothiorhodospiraceae bacterium
ACAGGCGAATCCGCGTTCGGGGCGGTACACTTGTGTCTCCGTTACGGTTCGACCATGGGACAGGCCAGGATCGAGATGCCCCTTTCCGGATTCCATCCCGCCGTTCAGGCCTGGTTCCGCCGGGAGCTGGGGGAACCGACCGCGGCCCAGGCACGAGCCTGGCCGGCCATTGGCGCTGGCGGCCATACGCTGCTTGCCGCCCCCACCGGATCCGGCAAGACGCTGGCCGCGTTCCTGGCGGCCATCGACGATCTGGTGCGGCGCTCCCTTGCCGACGGATTCCTGCCGGATGAAACAGCGGTGCTCTACGTATCGCCGCTGCGGGCCCTTTCCAACGACATCCAGCGCAACCTGCAACAGCCTCTCACGGGTATCGCGGAAGAGCTGCGGCATCGCGGCCTGCCGGAAGCGGATATCCGGGCGTGGGTGCGAACCGGTGACACCCCGACCGGCGACCGCGAGCGCATGCGCCGGCGGCCGCCGCACATCGTGGTCACGACGCCGGAATCCCTCTACATACTGCTGACCTCGGACTCGGGTCGCCGCATGCTGCGCACGGTCCGCACGGTGATCGTCGACGAGATTCACGCCGTGGCCTCCGGCAAGCGCGGCTCGCACCTGTGCCTGACGCTGGAGCGGCTTGCCGCGGTGACGGGGACACCACCGCAGCGCATCGGCCTGTCCGCCACCCAGAAGCCAGTCTCGACGGTTGCGGACTTCCTTACCGGCGGCGGCGCCTGCACCGTCATCGATACGGGCCATGTTCGTGACCGGGACCTGGCCGTGGAAGTGCCCGGAGCACCGCTGACCGCGGTGATGGCGAACGAGGTCTGGGAAGAGGTCTACGACCGCCTGGCGGAACTGGTGGCAGCGCACAGCACCACCCTGGTGTTCACCAATACCCGACGGATGTGCGAGCGGGTGGCGCGCCACCTGGCGGAACGCGTCGGCGAGGACGCCGTGACTTCCCATCACGGCAGCCTTGCCCGGGAACACCGCCTTGACGCCGAACAGCGCCTGAAGCAGGGCAGGTTGCGCGCCCTGGTGGCAACCGCCTCGCTGGAGCTGGGAATCGACATCGGCGACGTCGACCTGGTCTGCCAGCTCGGTTCGCCGCGTTCCATGGCGGCGCTGGTCCAGAGGGTGGGTCGTTCCGGTCACGGGGTCGGCCGCCTGCCCATGGGCCGCCTGTTTCCGCTGACACGGGACGACCTGGTGGAGTGCACGGCGTTGGTACACGCCGTCGAACACGGAGAACTGGACCGGCTGCGCATTCCCGAAGGACCTCTGGACGTGCTGGCGCAGCAGATCGTCGCCGAGGTCGCGGCGGCCGGCGAATCGGAGGAGGCGGAGCTCTTCCGGCGCCTGACTGCTGCCTGGCCCTACCGGACGCTCTCCCGGGACACCTACGAGCAGGTTCTGCAGATGCTGGCCGACGGCTACACCACCCGCCGGGGACGCCGCGGCGCCTACCTGCACCGGGACCGGGTCAACGGCCGCCTGCGCCCGCGCCGCAGCGCCCGGCTGACAGCACTGACCAACGGCGGGGCGATCCCGGACCAGTTCGACTACGACGTCATGCTGCAGCCGGAGGGCATCCGCATCGGCACGGTCAACGAGGACTTCGCTTTCGAGAGCATGCCCGGGGATGTCTTCCAGCTCGGAAACCAGGGCTACCGCATACTGAAGGTGGAATCAGGACGGGTCTATGTAGAGGATGCAGGGGGACAACCGCCAAGCATCCCCTTCTGGATCGGCGAAGCACCGGCCCGCAGCAATGAACTCTCGGCAGCCGTCTCCCGCCTGCGGAGCGGCGTCGCCCGGCAGCTCGACACCGGGGACGAGACGACCGTCTGCCGGTGGCTGATGCAGAAGTATGGTCTGCCGGCAGCCGCTGCGGAGCAGCTTGCCTCCTATCTGGCCACGGCGTACGCGGCGCTTGGCACCGTACCCACCCAGGAGCACCTGGTGCTGGAGCGCTTCTTCGACGAGGCCGGAGACATGCACCTGGTGCTGCACGCGCCGTTCGGCTCCCGGGTCAACCGCGCCTGGGGTCTGGCGCTGCGCAAGCGCTTCTGCCGCAAGTTCAACTTCGAGCTGCAGGCCGCCGCACTGGAGGACAGCGTGGTGCTGTCCCTGGGGCCGACCCACAGCTTCCCGCTGGACGAGGTCTGGCACTACCTGCGTGCCGGCACGGTTCGCGACGTCCTCACCCAGGCACTGCTGGACGCGCCAATGTTCGCCCTGCGCTGGCGCTGGAACGCCTCGGTGGCGCTGGCCGTGCCGCGCAGCCGCAACGGTCGTCGGCTGCCGGCCCAGTTCCAGCGCCAGAACTCCGAGGACCTGCTGTCGGTAGTCTTTCCCGACCAGCTGGCCTGCGCCGAAAACCTCGCCGGTGCCCGCGAGATCCCCGATCACCCCCTGGTCACGCAGACCCTGCACGACTGCCTCACCGACGCCATGGATATCGACGCCCTGGTGCAGGTGCTGCATCGGCTTGAACACGCCGAGATCACTGTCAGCGCCCGGGATCTGGCAGTACCGTCCCTCCTGGCGGAGGAAGTGGTAAACGCCCGGCCATACGCCTTTCTCGATGACGGCGACCAGGAAGAGCGACGCACGCTGAGCGTGCGCACCGGGGACGCGCTGGATCCGGCCGGCGCGGCGGCAACCGCCCGCTACAATCCGGAAGTGATTCGCCGGGTGCGCGGCGAAGCCTGGCCCGACCCCCGGGACGCCGACGAGCTGCACGACGCCCTGGTGATGTGCGGGTTTCTCACCCCGGCGGAGTCCAGCGCCTGGCAGCACTGGCTCCAGGAACTGGCCGACGACCGCCGCGCCACCACCCTTTCTGTATCCGGTTCGCAGTCCTTCTGGGTAGCTGCCGAGCGACTTGCGGACGTGCACGCCGTCCTGCCGAACGCCCTGCTGCAGCCGCCGATCACGGCCGTCGGCAATCCACCGGCCGATCCCGAACAGGCCCTGACGGAACTGCTGCGCTCCCGGCTGGAAGTGCTCGGCCCGGTCACGCCATTCGCCCTCGCCGAGCCCCTGGGGCTTGCCCCGGAGCGGGTGGACATGGCGCTGCTGCGCCTGGAGGCGGAAGGCTTCGTCCTGCGCGGGTCGTTTACCGGGGAGGCCGAGGCCACGGAGTGGTGTGAACGCCGCCTGCTGGCCCGCATGCACCGGTACGCGCTGGAGCGAAGACGCTCCGAGGTGGAACCGGTTACCGTTCAGACCTACCTGCGCTTTCTGCTGGACTGGCACGGGCTGACGGAGTCGCAGGAGGGCGTGCAGGCACTGGCCAGCGCCGTGGAACAGCTGGAGGGCTTCCCGGTATCCGCGGCCGCATGGGAACAGGACGTACTGCCGGGCCGGATCGTCGATTACGCACCGCACATGCTGGACCAGCTGCTTGCCACCGGCCGCTTCGTCTGGCTGCGGCTGACCGCGCCCCGCGCTGCCGCCGCCGACCCGGCCCAGCATCGACCCGGTCCGCTGCGCAATACCCCGGTGACGCTCGTGGAGCGCGCCGCCCTGGATGACTGGCGGACCGTGAGTCCGCCACCGGACTCCGAGGTCATCGGGCTGTCCAGCGCTGCCCGCCGGGTGCTTGCCTGTCTGCGCAGCGAAGGTGCGATGTTCTTCGCCGACCTGGTGCGGGCCACGGGCCTGCTCCGGACGCAGGCCGAGGAAGCACTGGGGGAGCTCACCACCTGGGGCCTGGTGACCTCCGACACCTTCAACGGTCTCCGCGCCCTGGTCGCCCCGCCACACAAGCGTCCCGGATTCAGTGCCGGTAGCCGCCGGCGAAACCGCCGCAACGCGCCTGGCGTGGATGCCGCCGGCCGCTGGGCGGCGCTGCCCGCGGCCATGCCGCCGGAGCGGACTGACGCGCGGCGCCGGATCAGCACCGATCCGGCTAGCCTGGAACAC
>SLLM01000117.1 GCA_007134055.1 Ectothiorhodospiraceae bacterium
CGCCGTGGAGCTGGCCCTGGAGCGCATGGCGGCGGAGATCACGCGAGACCTGGCGGAGTCGGTCCCGCTGGTCCTGTGCGTGATGATCGGTGGACTGATTCCCACCGGACGGCTACTGCCGAAGCTGGGGTTTCCGCTGGAAGTGGATTACCTCCATGCCACCCGCTACCGGGGCGGTACCCGCGGTGGCGAGCTGGTCTGGATCGCCCGGCCACGTACACCGCTGGCCGGGCGTGAGGTCCTGGTGGTCGACGACATTCTGGACGAGGGGTATACCCTGCGCGGCATTATCGACGATTGTCTGTCCCAGGGGGCGACCCGGGTCAGGGTGGCAGCGCTAGTCGAGAAGCAGCATGACCGCTGCCTGCCCGAGGTGACCGCGGACTATGTGGGCCTGCAGGTGGATGATCGGTACGTGTTCGGATCCGGCATGGATTACCACGACATGTTGCGCAATGCGCCGGGGATCTACGCTGTGGACGAGAGGGAGAACGGCTGATGACGGTGGCGATCATCGGGGGCACGGGGCTGACGCGGCTCAAGGGGCTGGAGATCACGCACCGCGAAGTGGTGCATACCCCGTACGGGGAACCGTCCGGCCCCATCACCCACGGGGTTCTCCACGGCCGCGAAGTCCTGTTTCTTGCTCGCCACGGCTACGGCCATACCATTCCGCCGCACAAGGTGAACTACCGGGCGAATCTCTGGGCGCTCAAGCACCTGCAGGTGGAGCATGTGGTGGCGGTCGCCGCCGTCGGCGGTATCAACGAGGCGATGGGCCCCGGCACCATCGTGCTGCCGGACCAGATCATCGACTACACCTGGTCGCGTCATCACACCTTCTTCGAGAATGACCTGACCCATGTGACCCACGTGGATTTCACCTATCCATACGATCATGCGCTACGGCAGCGCATGATTCAGGCAGCGGGGGCCGCGGATGCAGGTGCGGTGATCGATGGTACGTACGGTGCAACCCAGGGCCCCCGGCTCGAAACCGCTGCTGAAATCCAGCGACTGCGGCGTGATGGCTGCGACCTGGTCGGCATGACTGGTATGCCGGAGGCCGCGCTTGCCCGGGAACTGGAGCTGGCGTACGCGGCGTGCGCTGTCGTTGCGAACTGGGCAGCGGGCCTGCACAGCGAGGAGATCACCATGGCGGATATCGAACGCAACCTGGTCCGGGGAATGGAACGGGTGCGGGCGGTACTCGGTGCGTTGATACCGACGCTCTGAAGTTCCCTGACGGAAGCTCCCATGATTGGCGCGCGACCGGGTTTCCACTTCAATCAGCCGGGATCCACGACCCGGCAGTCAGCCGTGCGAGGCGGGGCTACCGATCCGCGCGGTCCACCCGCACGAGGATCCCAAGGATGGAATGATCCAGGTAGTGCAACTCGCCGCTGCGCATCTGTCTGAACTGGTTCATCACGATCACCGGGGAACTGTCAGCCCGGAGGAGGGGCAGGTGATCCTGGCGTCGTTGAACTTCCAGGGACGGGTCCAGCAGGCGGAGATTGGCTTCCAGATGGATATGACGCTCGACAATGACCCGAAGATAGCCGCTCAGCCCGGGTTCGGCATGCAGGGTCGCACGGATTCCGTTGTCCTCGCCCCGTTCGGTCTCGAGAGCGGGGGCAGGGGGCGGAGAGCCGAGCGGCACGGTAACCGCTGGTGCGCTGGCGCGCTCCAGTCCCGGCTGTTGCCAGCCCGCGTGCAACAGGACGGAGTACCGATCACTGTCATCAAGCCGGCGTGCCGCCTCCCCGAGCCGCAACTGGTCGCGGGCCAGTTGGCGAAACCGTTCCCTCGTGGGTGAGTCTTCGGGGACTACTTCGGCATAGCTGGAAAAGACCGCCGGTTCCCACACCGACGGCCAGCGTTCCTCCACCAGATCCCCGTGCTGCTGGCTGAAAATCACCACTTCGACGTCATACAGACGCTCGTTCGCCTGCGCCATCGCCACGCCGCCTGCAAGGGCGACAGCCGCCAGCAGGTGAGGGACCAGCCTGCCCATGAGCGTTCCCCGGTTGTGCATGTCATTATCCGTCATTCAGCAAGTGTTGCCGCAACTCCCGGAGCGGCGGCATTGCCCGGACCCATGGTGCCGGTTCCTCAGGCGGCCTTCCGCTGAGCCAGATTCTCCAGCAGTTGCTCGGCCAACGCAAAACGGTCATCGGCGGCAGGGAGATCGCGCTGCACCTTCAGGCGTTCCTGGCCTTCGAGACGGTAGACATCGGGAGAACCCTGGATCAGCGATACCAGAGCGGCAGGATCAATCCGGGTATCGCCCGCGAAGGCCATACTGCCGCCGGTGGGGCCCAGTTCCAGCCGCGCGACACCGATGTTGTGAGCGCGCAGCTTCAGCTCCGTGATCCGGAACAGGTTTTTCGTGGCATCCGGCAGCAGGCCGAAGCGGTCGATCATCTCGATCTGCAGGGATCGCAAGGCCGCCTTGTCCGGCGCGCTGGCGATTCTCTTGTACAGCACCAGGCGCGCATGTACGTCTGGCAGGTAATCCTCCGGCAGCAGGGCAGGCACCTTGAGATCGACTTCTGCTCCGCGCTTCAGGGGTTGATCGAGCCCCGGCTCCCGGCCTTCACGCAAGTCGCGGATGGCCCGTTCCAGCAGATCATTGTACAGGCTGAACCCGACCTCGTTGATCTGACCGCTCTGCCCGGCCCCAAGCAGTTCGCCGGCTCCCCGGATCTCGAGATCGTGACTGGCCAGGGTGAACCCGACCCCCAGGTCCTCGTGAGCCGCCAGTGCCTCCAGTCGCTTGGCGGCATCGGCGGTAATGACGCCCCGGGGAGGAGAGATCAGGTAAGCATATGCCCGATGATGGGAGCGCCCGACACGACCGCGCATCTGGTGCAGCTGCGCCAGGCCGAAACGGTCGGCGCGGTTGATGATGATGGTATTGGCGGTGGGCACGTCGATCCCGGACTCGATGATGGTACTGCACACCAGCAGGTTGAACCTCTGGTGGTAGAAATCCAGCATGACGCGCTCGAGTTCACGCTCCGGCAACTGGCCATGGGCGACGCCGATGCGCGCCTGCGGCAGAAGCTCCCCGAGCTCCCGTGCCTGGCGCTCGATGGTCTGTACGTCGTTGTGCAGGAAATAGACCTGGCCTCCCCGCTTGAACTCGCGCATGCATGCTTCCTGCACCAGTCCACCGTTCCACTCGTTGACGAAGGTCTTGACTGCCAGTCGGCGCGCGGGCGGAGTCGTGATGATGGACAACTCGCGCATCCCGGACAGCGCCAGGTTCAGTGTTCGCGGAATCGGGGTGGCGGTCAGGGTGAGCAGATCGACTTCGGCACGCAGCTCCTTCATTCGCTCCTTCTGCCGAACGCCGAACCGATGTTCTTCGTCAATGATGACCAGGCCAAGCCGTTGCGCCTGGAAGTCGGACTGCAGCAGCTTGTGGGTACCGATCACCACGTCGGCAGTCCCGTTGCGCAGCGCAGTCATCGTTGCCTGCTGGTCCCGGGTCCCCACGAACCGCGACAGCAGGCCGATCCGGATGGGCCAGTCGGCGAAACGGTCGGAGAAGGTCTGGAAGTGCTGCTGCGCCAGCAACGTGGTGGGCACCAGGATCACCACCTGGTAACCAGCTTGCACGGCGACGAAGGCCGCCCGCATCGCCACTTCGGTCTTGCCGAAGCCGACATCACCGCAGACGACGCGATCCATTGGGTTCTCGGAGGCAAGGTCGCCGATCACCGCGTCGATGGCATCCTGCTGGTCCGGTGTTTCCTCGAAGGGGAAGGCTTCGACGAAGCGGGCGTAATCGTCGTCATCCGCCCGCATCGCGGTTCCCTTGCGCGCGGCTCGCCGGGCATGTACGTCCAGCAACTCTGCGGCGACATCCCGAACCTTCTCGGCGGCACGGCGGCGGGCCTTCTCCCACTGACCGCTACCCAGCCGGTGCAACGGCGCGTTCGCTTCCTCGCCGCCGGTATACCGACTGACCAGGTGGAGCGAGGACACCGGTACGTACAGCTTGTCGCCGCCGGCGTACTCCAGCGTCAGGAATTCGGTCGGGAAATCACCCACGTCCAGCCGCTGCAGTCCGCGGTAGCGGCCCACACCGTGATCCTCGTGCACGATCGGGGAATCAATCCGCAAGTCATTGAGATCGCGGATGAGGAGGGAGGGGTCGCGTTCCTGACGTCGGCGCCGCCGGCGTTGCTGCGCCCGGTTGCCGAACAGCGTCGCCTCCGTGATCACGACGATCGGGTGGGGCCCGGTGATCCAGGTGCCGCGTTCCATGGGCGCGACAACGATGCCCAGTCGGGCATCGCTGCCGTGGAACGCCTTCCAGTCGGGGAACTGCCTGGGCCGAAGCCCCTTGCGTTCGAGGCTCTCCAGCATCGCCTCCCGATGTCCGGGCGTTTCCGCCACGAAGAGCACCCGCGCGTCACGGTCGAGCCCATCCAGGAAGGCGACGAGATCGGTCTCCTCCTGCGCCGGGTCACGGGTCGAGAGCCGGAGTTCGGGGAGACCCCGGGTGCCGTGCCGCACCAGGGAAGGCGCCGGACCCCTGGCGGCCTCCGCCTCGCTCTCGCGATACTCCTCGATCACCGTGCATGTCTGCAGCCACGCTTCCAGTTCGGCGGCGGGCATGAACAACTCGCCCGGGGGCAGCAGGGGACGATCCTTGTCGTGGCGACGTTGTTCGTACCGTTCCTGGATTTCCGCCCAGGCGGAATGAGCACTGTCGACAACCGCGCCCGCCAGGTACACCGTGGTGTCCGCCGGAAGGTAGTCGAACAGGGTGGCGGTCTCATCCAGGAACAGTGGCAGGTATGCCTCCACCCCATTGGGCAGCACGCCGTCGCTGACCTCGCGATAGAGCAGGCTGCGGGTCGGGTCGCCCTCGAAGCTGGCGCGGAAGCCTGCACGGAAACGGCTGATGGCCGCTTCGTCCACAGGAAACTCCCGTCCTGGAAGCAGTGCGATCTGCGGGACCCGTTCCCTGCTGAGCTGCGTTTCCGGGTCGAATGTCCGGATGGTTTCCACTTCATCGTCAAAGAGATCGATGCGATAGGGTTCGCCGCTGCCCATCGGGTAGAGGTCCAGCAATGAGCCACGGACCGCGAACTCCCCGTGCTCCATGACCTCCGGCACACAACGGTAGCCCGACTGTTCCAGGTGCCCTCGCATGTTCTCGAGGTGCATGCGATCCCCCACTGCCACGTCGAGCACGTTGTCCCGCACGAAACCTCGGGGCGGCAGTCTCTGCAGCAGCGTGTTGACCGGAACGACGAGGATACCGGTGTGGGTCGACGGCAGGTGATACAGGGTTCGCAGCCGCTGGGAGACGATATCCTGGTGAGGCGAGAACACATCGTAGGGCAGTGTTTCCCAGTCCGGGAACGAGTGAATCAGGGGATCGCCGTCGTTACCGGCATAGAAGCGCAGTTCCGTCTCCAGTTGCCGCGCATCCTGGGGGGTCGGTGCCAGGGCCAGGACGATACCCTCGTCGGCCGCTGCGGTAGCGCGACACAATGCGAGGGCCGGGGCGCTTCCCGCGAGACCGCTCCAGCGGACTCTGCGGCCGCGCTGGCGTGGTAGCCGGGGATGCATGGGGTTGCGAACGTCAGTCATGTCAGGTCGGTTCTGTCGCGATAGAGGCGCAGCAGGGGAGCGTAGTGGTCTATGCGGCGGTCGCGCAGATAAGGCCAGACCCGCCGCACCTGCTCGCTGCGCCTGCGGTCCACCGTGGCGAGAAGTACGCAGTCGGTGTCATCCGGCGCTCGTGCCAGGATCTCTCCCTGCGGACCGGCGATGAAGCTTGATCCCCAGAAGAGGATGCCGTCGCCACCGGAGTCCGGTTCGAAACCGTGTCGATTGCAGGCGGCGACGTGCAGGCCATTGGCCACGGCATGGGCACGCTGAACGGTGAGCCACGCTTCCTGCTGGCGCTCCCGTTCTGCCCTTTCGTCCTCCTCGGCCCAGCCAATGGCCGTGGGGTAGAGCAGCACTTCCGCTCCGGCGAGAGCCATCAACCGCGCGGCTTCCGGGAACCACTGGTCCCAGCATACGAGCACACCGAGGCGCCCGAGACTGGTGTCGATGGGCTGGAAGCCCTGGTCGCCCGGCGTGAAGTAGAACTTCTCGTGGTACCCCGGATCATCCGGTATGTGCATCTTCCTGTAGGACCCCGCCATCGACCCGTCCCGGTCAAGGACCACCGCCGTGTTGTGGCAGAGGCCGGGCGCCCGCTTCTCGAACAGTGAACCCACCACGACCACTCCGCGACGGCGGGCCGCATCCGCCAGCGCCCGGCTCGTAGGTCCGGGAATGGCTTCCGCCAGATCGAAACGCGAGGCCTCCTCCTGCTGGCAGAAGTAACGGCTGCGATGCAGCTCGGGCAGCAGGACCAGCTCGGCCCCGGCGGCGGCTGCCTCGGCGATTCCGGCCAGGGAGCGGTCCAGGTTCGTACTGGTGTCCTCGGCGCAGTCATGCTGGACAAGGCCGATGATCAGGGTGTCGCCGGGCATGAGCCATCCGCGTGCTGTCCGTGAGTGGCCGCGTATTCTACTATGTTCGACGACTTACGTAAGCAGCGCGGTGTCCACCGAGTGGAATGTGCTGGGTGGCGCAGTGGACTGCACCACCCTGACGAATCAACGGCATGGCGGGAATCGGAACGACATCCCGGTTCGGGAACAGGGACCGCATCAACTCCAGGGCCTCGACATCCTCCGGCACGTCGTAGGCCGGTACCAGCACGGCACCGTTGATCAGCAGGAAATTGGCATAACTCAGGGGCAGCCGGCGACCCTGCGCGTCATGCCGGGGGGACGGCCAGGGCAGGGGGATCAGCCGGTACGGGGAACCATCGGCGCGGCGGAACGTGTCCAGCTCCTGTTTCATGGTATGCAGGGGGTGATAGTGAGGGTCCGCAGGATCATCGCAGGCCACGTGAACGATGGTGTCCGCCGTAATGAAGCGTGCGAGCATGTCGACGTGACCGTCGGTGTCGTCTCCCTGCAGTTCCCCGTGCGCCAGCCAGAGGACACGAGAGACCCCGAACCATCGGCGGAAACCCTCCTCCCACCAGTCACGGTCGGTGTCCGGATTGCGGCGCGGATCCAGCAGGCAGCGCCCGGTGGTGAGCAGGGTGCCTTCCCCGTCGCTGTCGAGACTCCCGCCTTCCAGGATCCAGGGCAGATGGAGGACCGATCGGTTGCCGAACGCGCCCTGCCGGGCCAGGGCCGCGGTCAGGGCGTCGTCCAGGTCCGCCGGGTACTTGCCGCCCCAGCCGTTGAAGCGGAAATCAAGCAGCCGGGGCCGGCCGTCCTCGCCGATTATCGTAATCGGCCCATGGTCGCGCACCCAGATGTCGTTGCTTGCCGTCGGGAACACCGTTACCTGATCCCCGCAATCCCGAAGCAGGTGCCGGACGCGCCCGGCCAGCTCCCCCCCGTGGCAGGCCACCAGAAGCGTCTGCCGCGAGGCAATGGTCCGAGCGAGGCGCAGGAAAGTTTCCTCTACCAACGGGAGTTCCGATCCCCATTCGCCACCGGCGTGTGGCCAGGTGAGCATTGCCGCCCACTGCGGTTCCCACTCGCCTGGAAGGCGGTATGCAGGGGTGGCGGGCATGAGAGGGTCAGTCGTGCTGTTTCACCGAATGCAGTACGCGGTCGTGCTCGAAGTACACGGTGAAGGTCGTGTAGCGCCAGCGACTGATCGGAGGTTCGCCAACGGCGGGGACCCGCTCATTCGGTTCCCCGAAGCCCGCCGCTACTTGCTCCATGGTCAAACCGTGTCGAGGCCTCTCCTCGCCGCGTTGCTCGGCCTGGCGAACGTTGTCGATCACGAGCCGATCCGCGAGCACACCGGGGGCGGCGGCAAGCAGAGCCATTGCCGCCAAAGGGACAAACACCAGTCGAGCACGCATCCTTGATCTCCGCTTGGTAGTGGGTCCGAGAGTATTACACCGCGCCAGGAGGGGCAACGACTGGGCACTGGTTGGCATTACTGGCATTCGGTGGATCTGTCGCGCCCTGCCTTCGGGCTGGTATGCTCTGCGCGACCGCATTCCCGGGACGCCCTGCCGAGGTACATGCATGGAGTTCGACGCACCCCTGGTGCCGGCTACCCTGATCCGCCGGTACAAGCGCTTCCTCGCGGATGTTCAAACGCGGGCCGGAACCCGACTGACCGTCCACTGTCCCAACACCGGTTCGATGCAAGGGTGCAGCACGCCAGGTCTGCCGGTATGGCTCAGCGACTCCTGCAATCCCGCACGAAAATACCGCTACACGTGGGAGTTGGTCGAGGTGAGGCCGGATGTCCTCGTGGGCATTCACACCGGACGCTCCAATCGTCTCGTTCGGGAGGCCCTTGGGGCCGGATTGCTGGAGGAACTGCGGGGTTTCTCCTCCATCCGTGCCGAAGTGCGCCTCCCGGCGGGCGGGAGCCGCATCGACTTTCTCCTGGATGGGCACAAACAGGGACAACGGTGTTACCTGGAGATCAAGAACGTGACCGCGGCGGTCCATGATGGCGTCGGCCTGTTTCCGGACGCCGTCAGCACCCGGGGGAGTCGCCACATGCGGCATCTGGCGGAGTGCCGTACCGCCGGGGACCGGGCGGCGTTGGTGTTCTGTGTGCAGCGCAACGACGTCGAGCAGGTGCAGCCCGCCGATCAGATAGACCCGGAGTACGGACGGGCTTTGCGGGATGCCGTTGCCGCAGGGGTGGAGGTCTACGCACTGGGTGCCGAGGTCACGGTGAGCGGTGTTCGTCTCGAGCGGCGCCTGCCGGTCGTCTTGTCGGCGGCCGGTCCATCGCCGGAGTTCTAAGCAACGGGAACGCGAATGTACAGGCCACTGGAACTCTTCATAGGCTTACGGTACACCGGGGCGAAGCGCAGGAACCGGTTCGTGTCGTTCATTTCCCTGATATCCATCGCGGGTATCGGCCTTGGTGTAATGGCCCTGATCACCGTCCTCTCGGTGATGAATGGTTTCGAGCGGGAGTTGCGAGAGCGGATACTGGGCATGGTGGCTCACGCCACGGTGCAAGGGGTTGCCTCTCCGCTGGAGGAATGGTCCGGACTGCGCCAGGAACTGCTCGAGCATCCCCGGGTGCTCGGCGCCGCGCCGTACATCTCCGGTGAAGTCATGATGACACGCGGCGGAGCCGTCAGCGGCACGATGATCCGCGGCATCCTGCCGGAGCAGGAAGCCACGGTTTCCCGCGTGCTCGAGCACGTCCGCGACGAAGCCGCGGACCGCCTGGAGCCGGGAACCTACCGGATCATACTCGGCAGCGCACTTGCCCGGATGCTGGGTGTTCGGGAAGGAGACCGGGTTACTGTCGTCACCCCGGAAGCCCGGGCAACGGTGGCGGGCATCGTCCCCCGGGTGAGGCGTTTCGAGGTGGCCGGAACCTTTCACATCGGCATGTACGAGTATGATCGTGGCCTCGCACTCATGCACCTTGAGGATGCCGCCACCATCATGCGGATGGAGGAAGGCGTTACCGGTCTGCGCCTGGAGTTCGACGAGTTGATGGCGGCCCCGTGGCTGGCCCGGGAGTTGGCATTGACCATGGATGGCAACTACCAGGTACGCGACTGGACCCGTGAACACGCCAATTTTTTCCGTGCGGTACAGACCGAGAAAACGGTCATGTTCGTCATTCTCACCCTCATAATCACCGTGGCCGCGTTCAACATCGTTTCGACGCTGGTGATGGTCGTGAACGAGAAGCGTGCGGACATCGCTATCCTGCGGACGCTCGGCGCCACCCCGGGGAGCGTCATGCGCATCTTCGTTATCCAGGGAGCAATCATCGGTATTTTCGGAACACTGCTTGGTACCGTGGCCGGGGTAGCGCTGGCATTGAACGTGGAGACCATTGTCCCGGGCATCGAAAGCCTGTTCGGAACCCAGTTCCTTCCGGAGGATGTGTACTACATCAGTGACCTGCCATCGGACTTGCAGGTCCGGGACGTGGTCCGGATATCCGGAGTGGCTCTGGTGCTGTCCCTCCTCGCAACGCTGTATCCCGCCTGGCGGGCGGCGCGAACCGAACCGGCGGAGGCGCTGCGTTATGAATGATACGGATATCACCCTGTCTTGCAGCGGCGTCCACAAGACGTTCCGGGAAGGGCCGGCGCCCGTGCATGTACTGCAGGACGTAAGTCTTACGGTCCGGGGCGGCGAGCAGCTCGCCATCGTCGGCCGGTCCGGGTCCGGCAAGAGCACGCTGCTCCATATCCTCGGGGGCCTGGACCGGCCTTCCGCGGGGGATGTCACGCTGGCCGGCACCTCCCTCTATGGCATGAGCAACAGGCAACGCGGCTACGCGAGGAACCGGTATCTCGGGTTCATCTACCAGTTCCATCACCTGTTGCCGGAGTTTACCGCAATGGAGAATGTCGCAATGCCGCTGCTTATACGCGGCGAATCCAGCAGGCGTGCCCGGGAGCTTGCGACCGAACTCCTGGGTCGCGTCGGCCTCGCCGACCGGGTCGTGCACAAGCCGTCGGAACTCTCCGGCGGGGAACGGCAGCGAACGGCAATCGCCCGTGCCCTGGTGACCCGTCCCGCCTGCGTCCTTGCGGATGAACCCACCGGCAACCTGGATCGGCAGACAGCGGAGGCGGTGTTCGAGTTGCTGCTGGAACTCAATCACCAGCAGGGAACGAGCCTGCTGGTAGTCACCCACGATCAGGTGCTTGCGGACAAGCTGCAGCGACGGGTCACGCTGGACGACGGCCGGGTACTGGAGGGCGAACGGTAAGCCGGAGCAGGCATTGCCAACCTTCCGGAAGGAATCTATCGGGTCGCGCCACGCCGGCGCCGATTGCGCCGGCGCACCAAGTGGGCGCGGATATGAAGACGCCAGATCAGGTGGACGATTCCGTAACCGGCGAGCGCGCACAGGATTCCGGCGACCAGGCTGCCGAGCAGGAGCGGCTGCCAGATGGTTCCCAGCTCCTGCCAGAACCAGTCCAGGCTCGGTTCGAATCCTCGCCGCTGGCGCTTCTCGGAGCCCATCAGCCAGAGTCCGAAGCGGTACTGGCCGTACAGCATGGGGGCCATGGTGAGGGGGTTCGAGATCCATACGCTGGCAAGGGCAATGGGCAGGTTTACCCGCAGAAGGATTGCGGTTGCCGCCGACGGAATCATCTGAAATGGCATCGGCATCAGTGCCCAGAAGATACCGGTGGCCAGGCCGCCGGCGATGCCGTGGCGGTTGAGATGCCAGAGACGGGGGTTGCCCAGCAGTTGGCCGAACATCCGCAGCTGCTGGTGCCTTCTCACCTCGGAGGACCTGGGCAGGTAGCGGCGGAGGAGTTTTCTCGGCATTGCTGGCCTTTCGAGCGCTTCGGTTGATACCCCCGGACCGCGGCAGCCTGCCTCCCGACTGCGCATTGTGGCAGCTGTTCACCGTGGTTTCGGGACTTGCTGTCGCGGCCTCCCGCTGCCGTCAGGGTCTGACAAATCCTGGCAAAAGACTACTACTAACCTGTCAGGAAATATTGTCAGGCCTCAAAGTTATTGTGCAGCGGGCGGACAAGGCGTGCGAGCGCGGGCGTGATGGCTCCACGTCAAGGGAGCGCGACGGCGGCGGCGAGCCGCACAATAACGCCCTTCGGGTGGTTTCTGCGCTTCTGTGGATAGCGCTGCTCGTCAGTCATGGGCCGCTGCTACACCTGAGTCCTCGCGGGTAGCCACCGCTGCGCAGAAACTGCAGAGAGCTGACAATACCTGCTGAAAGGTTAGGATGTGTCGGTACGAACTGATCGCCGGCCACGAACCGCTGGAAGCGTTCGACCGGGATCTGCTTCCGGGAGCAAGGGCGACGATCCGTGGTGCGGCTTCAGGTCGCCGGAACGACCATAGGTAGTAGTGGTCAGGAAGATTCCAGGGAAGGAACATGTATATCATTGTATCGAGCCTGGTCGCCGGGCTGCTTGCCGCCCATGTGCTGTGGAGCGTCTGGCCCCCGGTGGCAGGGACAGGCCTTGCAGTGGCGGCAGGTCTCCTGCTACTCCGCCGCCCGCGCTCCGCATGTTGCCTCCTCGCATTCGTCACCGGCATCTGCATCACGGCCGCGACCATCAGCAGCTACCTCCAATCGCGTATCGGGCCGGAGCTGCGAGGAGCGACGGTGATGGTGGAGGGGCGGATCGGCGAGCTGCCACGACACAGTGCACGCAGTGTCCGGTTTCTACTGCTGGTCGACCACGCTTCCACGGGCATGCCCCGCCGGATCCTGGTTACCTGGTTCTCCCCGGAGCTCCCACCCCGGGCCGGGGAGTACTGGCGGTTGCCGCTGCGATTGCAACCGCCAGCGGCGGCCCGCAATCCCACCGCTGACGGACTGGACCTCGAACGGTGGTACAGCGCTCATCGGATACAGGCACTGGCCCAGGTCCATGACCACGGTGCCGCGCTGCGCCTGGAACCGGGGCGGGGATTGCAGGCGGTACGCGAGCGCGTCTCCGCGCGCCTGCAACACCTGATTTCCGACGAACGCGCTGCCGGCATGGCGGCAGCGCTGCTGGTGGGGGACAGACGTCTGTTGACTTCGGAGCAATGGCGCATGCTGCTGGATACCGGAACCAACCACCTGGTGGCGATTTCCGGACTGCACATCAGCCTGGCCGCCGGTGGAGTCTGGTTGCTCGCGGCCTGGGGTTGGGCTGCTGCTTCGCCCTGGTGCAATCGCATTCCGTCACGCCTGGCGGGGGCGGCACCTGCCCTGGTCGTGGCCACGGGCTACGCCGCGCTGGCCGGGTTTGCACTTCCGACGCAGCGGGCACTGTTGATGCTCGTGGTTTTCACTGCCGCGATCTGCAGCAGGCGCAACGTCGATCCGTTCCTCGTGCTCCTGCTCGCAGCGTTGCTGGTACTGCTCCGGGACCCGCTTGCGCCGCTACAGGCGGGCTTCTGGCTCTCGTTCCTGGCGGTTGGCGTGCTGCTGGCGATCGCTGCGGGCGTTGTCGGCGGCTTCGCCCGCGGCTGGCGCGGCTGGACGTACGCACAGGTCGCACTGTTCGCGGGGCTGGCACCGATCACCGCCGTGGTGTTTGGTCATGTGCCCATCATCAGCCCAATCGCGAACTCGATCGCGGTGCCGGCGGTGGGGCTGATGATCGTCCCGCTGCTGCTGTCCAGCCTGCCGCTGCTCGTGATCTGGAAGGCTGCCGGAGAGTTCCTGATCGGTTGGGCGGGCTGGATGCTGCTCACCCTGGACCAGGTGCTGGCCTGGCTGGACGGGATGGCCCCGGTATTGCGCCAGAACAATACGGCTCCGCCGTGGCTGGGAGCGCTACTTTTTGTGCTGGTCCTGTGCTGGTTACGGGGCATGGCGGGGCGCATGATGCTGGTGCCTGTCCTGGCTCTGTCCCTCACCGTGTTCGGATGGAGACCTGCAACACCACAGTCCGGGGAAGCCCGGATCATCGTCTACGATGCCGGATACGGACATGCCACTCTGGTGCGCACACGAAACCACAGCCTGCTGGTAGATACCGGTCCACGGGGTTTCTCCTCGACACTGCACCGATCACTGCTGGGGCAGGGCGCCACGCCGCTTGGTCGGCTACTGGTCAGCCGCGATCGGGCCGGGCATCATGCGAACGGTCACCGCTGGCCAGCGGCCGGGTCGGCATACGGGCACCGGGCCGGGCGCCCATGTGGGGACGCCGGTGCCTGGGAGTGGGACGCGGTGCGCTTTGTGGCCGTGCCGCTGGCGAACAGTGGCAATTGCATCGTACTGGTGCGAGCGGCGGATCAGACCCTGGTCATCGCAACCGGTGTCGAGCATGCCGCGCAGTGGGCGGCCTTGCGCGGAGAAGTGGCGCGGGGAGCCGTGCTTGTGGCGGCCGGGCACGGGCACCGGGATCTCCTGCCCCCGCCCTGGCTGAGGCCGGCCACTGTCATCATTCCCGTGGACTCCGGCAGGCGGTACGGCTTGCCGCACCAGGAAACGGCGGAAGAGCTCGCGAGAACGAATGCCAGAGTCTATGCCACCGGATGCCACGGAGCCGTGGAAGTCCATCTGGGCACTGATCGCGAGCCCGCCGCCATGCGTGAGCAATCGGCCTGGTGGGATGGATCACAACCCTTCGGTCGCAACGGTAAATCCTATATCATCCCCAGCGTGTGCGAGCAGCGCTAGCGTCGTTTCCATGAGGCACCGCACCTTTGCGCTGACGCACGTCCGAAGCAAGGGAGGCTGAACACAGTGTGGGAGTTCGTACAGGCCGGTGGCTGGCTCATGGTGCCGATCCTCGGCTGTTCACTGTTGTCCCTGGCCATCATCGGTGAGCGACTGTGGACACTGCAGCGCAAGCGAGTGCTGCCGCCGCGCCTGGTGGCGCAGGTCTGGCAGCAAGTCAAGAGCAGGCAGCTGGACGCGGCGCAGATCCGCAAGCTGCGTGAGGGTTCGCCGCTGGGCCGCGTACTGGCCGCGGGTCTCGTGAACCTCCATCACAGTCGCGCGGTCATGATGGAGAGCATCGAGGATGCCGGTCGTCACGAGGCCCACGC
>SLLM01000001.1 GCA_007134055.1 Ectothiorhodospiraceae bacterium
CGCGTTCGTGACTGTGCGGGGCTTGCTGTTTGGTCCTTGAGCCAACGGGGCCGCGCTCCCGATGGCTCCAACGGCATCGCGCAGAGCAACTCTGGACCGGCCAGCCGTGTATCGGGATCCCACAGTCCAACAATTGCGCGCTCGGGGAACGGTCCGGCATGTTCTGTGACGCCAAGATGACCACTGCGTGCCGCGACCGGCTCAGCCACCGTTGCGAAATCGTTGAAACCGGCAACGAAAGCTGGTGCTTCAAGATCAGAGCGTGACGCAAGGCTGCCCACTGGCTAAGACCGGCTGCGCCATCTGAAACCTACGCCGTCCCGGGCCAGCTAACCGTGCGACAGGGGGGCGATTGGATGACGGTGACACGATTCGGGTCGACGAAGCACGAATACGCAACTACGGCATTGATGCCGCCGAGTGCGATCAGCGCCGCGCGAGATCGCCGGGATCGCAGGCCAGATCGGCAATGCAGTCGCAGATTTGGTTGATCGCGGCGTATTCTTCATCGGAAGCCTGGGCGATCTCGGCGTCGAAGGCATCCGCGTTCTCTACAAGATCCGGAACTTCGTCGCGCGCTTGATCGGCCAGCTCGAAAACGCGATCCCGCGCGGCCTCGGCCTCGGCGCGGCATTCGGATTCGGGCATGTCTCCGTAGTGATCGACGCGAGCGCTCTGAAGTGAAACTGTGTCACACGCTCGCGCGGCGAAGCTCCTGTCCGGTTCTTGGCCAAGATGCTCCTGAATCTCGGCCATGTCATTGAGTGTGCGGCAGGTGTCGCGGATTTCCCAAGCCGTGGTTGCGATTATCGTGGAGATCCCGAGGATCGGGACCGACTCGAGCGGAATGGCCGCGATGCTGCGCGTCGTCGTGCGCACGGCCCGCTGCCCGATCCGGCGTGCAGTGACGGCCGTGACCCGGCGATGACCGGAGATTTGATTTTGAAGCCGTCGGTTGCTGTTGGTCAGACGGTGATTTTCGGTGCTCAGAAGGCGATTGGCCTGCGCTTGTCGCGCAGTCTCTTGCTGCAGATTATGATTGCGTGTGCTGAGGTCTCTGTTGCGCTCGCCGAGGGTGCGATTGCGCTGGGTCAGATCCTGATTGCTACGTTGAAGTGCCTGATTCCGCAGCTGCAGCCGCCCCGTTTCGGTCATCGTCGCCACCGCCGGCGGCCCGAACATCCAAGCCGCCGCGTTCCACATGGCGGAGGCGAGGGCCGGGACGGTGAAACTCGCGATCGAAAAGCTCAGCGAAACCACGACGACGGCAAGGATCAGCAACGCCTTGGCAGCCACGAACGCGCCGAGGCGGGCGACGAGTCCCAGGCTGAACCATACCCAGCGCATCACTCGCTGCACGCGTCATGAAGTTCCCAATACACGTCGTCGCGCCCAAGCTCGTCGTTTAAATCCCACTGGCTGAGTGCGGTGCGCTCCTGATCGTCGGCGGCGCAGGGATCGGCTGCGGCGTCGATGAGTGTAGCCATATGGACGCTTTCGGGCGCGTAGCGCGCCGCCCAGATCAAGGGCGTGGTGCCGTTGTCGTCCCCTGCATCTGCGGAGGCCCCCGCCGCGAGCAGTGCGGCCATGATCTCGGGCGCCCCCTCGCCGCGCCGCGCCGCCATGTGCAGCGGGGTGAGTCCGGTGAAATCAGAGATATCCACAGAGGCTCCGGCCTGGAGGAGCACAGCCACGCTCAACGCATCAGGCGCGTTCGCTGCGGCGCGTTGTAGCGCGCTGCGGCCTTCTTCGTCTCGCTGATCGGGATCCGCACCTGCTGCGAGCAGCGCCGCGACATATTCGGAACCGTCTGCCCGTGCGGCAGCGAGATGCAGCGGCGCTGTCGCGCAGCGGGCAAACGATCTCCACGAGCAGCGCGCACCTGGTAGCTGGATGTCGGGGTCGCCACCCCAGATGAGAAGATATGACAGGATTCCGGGCTCCCGTGCGTTCATTGCCGCGAGATGTATCGGGCGGCGGGACTCGGCATCGGTTAGCTCGGTATCCGCGCCCGCGCGCAGAAGTTTGGCCACGACGGCGGTATCCGGCGCGGCGGCTGCCGCCAGATGCAGCGGCGTGCGCCCCTCATCGTCGCGCTCGGCAACATTCGCACCCGCCTCCAGGCAGTTGCGCACATCCTCCACAGTCGCGCTGCCGAAATACGCCTCGGTCATCCAATCCGTGCAGGAGAGGGCGGCATGGGCGGGCATTGCGAGGCCCGCCAGGAATCCTATCGACGCGAGAATCGCTGCTTGCTTCATAAATTCTGCCTCCAGCACCATCAGATAGCCAAGACGCGCCGCGCCGCGCAACCCTGTGCAACAGCGTCCTCGCATAGGATGAAGTAGTGAGGGCGGGGGAGCACGGCGTTGGGGGTGGAAAAAGAGATCACGCACGCCGCTCCAGATGAAAATGATTGAAATGCGAACTTTCCGGCCCTACGCGACGAAGAATGCGTCCCTCGCAAGCGGCGGTCACGGGAAGGTACACCACCGCTCCTTTCTGGTGAGCGATGCCGTTTCGCTTTTCCGGGAAGCGGCCAATATCCCAAGCATGCAGACGCTCTCGGACATCCTGAACCTGTGCGACAAGGCCGCAATCGATGGTGCACCACCGGTCACGAACTGGCCGCAGGTGCGCGCCAGCCTGTTGTTTCTCGATCGCGGCGTCGCGCTTGACAGGCTCCCGGCCGGGGGATTCACATCCAGCTTCCCCGAGTCGTTCGACGATCTCGACGCGGTTCTGCAGCAGCATTTTCCAGGTCCCCGTATCTATGACGTAGTGCGGCGGGAAATCGTGCGGCTGCTGAGCACGCTCGGTCATGGGGATCCCTGGGAAGCGCTTCGGGTCTTGCTGCGCAACCTCGGGCGTGCCGATATCGAGATGGGCCTTTCGCCGCTGCGCTCCGCCGGGAAGCGCGCGTGTGTAGCCCCGGCTGATATACGCGCTGGTTGGGTCTGGTCGCTCGATGCCGAACGGACCGTAGCGGCGATCCATCCCCTCATGCGCGATGCCCGCGGGATGTCGGCGATCCTCTACGAGGCCCCCTTCCGTATTCGCCGACAGGCAATCCAGGCGCGGCGGGCGTATCGGCGCGCATGGAATGCCCGGCAGCAATTGCGCCGGGCGGTGGTTCTTTTCGACGCACTCTTCGACATCGAAGCAATCGCCGCCAGCGGCCTCCTGCCATCGGAGCGCATTGGCCCACCGCCGGAATATGATCGTCGCGGTCGTCGCCGCGTCCCGCTTCCACCGACACTTGCACGGATCTGCGACGCCGAACCGGCAAACCGACCGATGAACCTCAAAGAGTTGTGGCAAGCGATCCATGCGGCCGGAGGCCTCGATCTGCCGGCAAATCCAACAGCTGAAGACCTGTTGAGGCACTGGGCTCGCATCGCCGTATTGCCCGCCGCGCTCCTCGGATTGTCGGAGCCGAGCTGGATCATATACAAGCAACGTGCCCGCGCGGCGCTGCGGCGGCATGCGAACCAGCTGCCGCCTGATCCGCAGCAACTGCCGCCGCATCTCAACGCCATGGTCACCAATGCCCGGGAACGCTGGGCGCTCCGGGCACTCTGGCGCCGCATCCTGGATTCAGGCATCACGGGCAGCCGATAACGCCCTCATCGACATAACCGCGGATCTGCACCTCGCGGTGAGCGAAGGCCACCGGCACCGAGCAATCGTTGCAGCGATAGCGCACCATGGAGATCGACGTCGCCCGGGTGCTGACCTTCTCGCAGGCTTCAAAGGGCACCGCCGGCAACGACATCAGTGCATCGAGATCCCGCATGAGCCGCTCGCCGATCGTCTCCCCGTGCCCGCGCAGGACCGCATCCTGACGCTTGAGGCTCTGTTTCTCGAGCCAGGAGTTCAGCGCCTCGAAGCTCTCGAAGC
>SLLM01000217.1 GCA_007134055.1 Ectothiorhodospiraceae bacterium
CCTTCCGGTCCGGCATGGCTGTGTCCCTCGCTGCAGAGCAGCTCTGCCATGTATGTACCGAGCATGCGGTAGCTCTCCCACTGGTTCTCGTCGAAGAACTGGTCGCCGGTCGACTGATGCGGAAAGGTGGGGTTGCTCGTCAGGTACTCCATCAGGTCAGGGGCTTCGTGCCCGGTCATGGTCGGCTTGACATACACCAGCCAGCGTTCCGGTGCTTTGCGCAGTCCCCGTTCGTCCGTATAGATAACCCGGGCCAGGGCGAAATGCCGCTGGGAGAGCGGAGGCGCGGCGGGGCTGCCTTCGCAGGTGACCGTCCCGGCAGGATTGCGGCCGCGACGCAGCTGCTCCAGGCTGCCGAAGGCATGGTCCAGTCCCATGGTGGCGATTTCACCCGCGTCGAGGAAGTGGATGTCCGCACCGAAGTCAATGCGTGCCTTGCGGATCAGTCCGGCCAGGCCGTGGAACGTGTAGTCCGGATCCGCCTCGGCGTCGAGCAGAACTGTCAGTGCCGGCCGGCGGCGAATCAGCTCGTAGCCGCCCAGGTTCTCGAAGTGACCGCCGTCGGAAAGGTACCAGTGGGGCAGGGAGGTGCCCCGGAAACGCGCCAGCATCTCCGCCAGCAGTAAACTGTAGACGGGGAACACGCGCTCCAGTTGGCGGCGCCAGTTCGCTTGCGGTGGCTGGTGCCTGTGTCGTTGCCCGGGGTCGACCCCGGAGTGCCACCAGTACCCCAGGCGGATGTTGGCCAGGGCACAAAGCACGCTGATCGGCAGACTGGTGCGCGCGCCGAGGCCGGTGGTGAAGGCAGCTCCGGAAATCCCCACGAGGGCACCCATGGACAGCGGCTCCCACGGTGTCGGCTGAGCCGCATCCGGGGTTCCCAGGGCGAAGGCGCGGTACTCGTCGCCGTCCCGGGGAAACACCTGGTATCCATCCGCGGCCACGGGGTCGTTGTCCTCGCTGCCGCCGGCATGGACGACGTGATGGCGCACGCCCAGGCTCATGCCGCAGGGGCCGAAAGCGAGGCCGGAACCCTTGCGGTCCCTCTGCTGAACCTGCGAACGGCCGTCGATGGTCTCGTTGACCGTGACGTTGACGAGGTGTAGCGGCGCGGCGCGCCATGCGGCGGATACGGTACGGTCCGCGGGTGGGAAGTAGTCCTCTGCAGTGGCATCGTCACCGGCGACGATGTGGAGGACGGATCTGTCGGCGCCTCGGTGGCGGTCGGGGTTGGATGCGCCCAGATACGCGCGTGTCAGGCGCGCCGCGTACAGGGCGTGGTGACCCGACCGGTTGATGAACGAGCGCAGCTGGCCAAACAGCAGCACCACGATCGTCAGTACCGCGACGCCTGCCAGCGCCCGGCCGCCCACGGCCACGGGGTCTGCACGGGAGCCCGGGGCGAGCAGCGAGTAGCCGCGGGTAATGCCGTGCGCCAGGATCGCCATGAGGACCAGGTAGAGGGTCAGCAGCACAATCGCCATGATCCATGCCAGGGCCCGCGCCGGCAGCCGTGGTCGGCCTTCGGCGCGTGGTGCCAGGCGGGCTACCGTCTGCTGCGCCGCGGCCAGCAGACCGACCAGCGCGGCACCGGCCGTGACCAGTCCCGACACCGGAGGGGCTTCATCGCTGAACAGATGCCAGTAGGCTGTGGCACCGGCAGTGTCGAACACGGCTACCCCCAACAGGGCGACAAAGACGGCCAGCGCGAGCAGGTGCAACCGGGAGACGTTCAGTCTCAGTCCGGCGGTCTGCTCGGGCGGGGGCGGGCCGCTTCCGGCACCTGTTCGGCGCAGGCGGACCGGAAGTCGAGTGTCAACGGCAACGGCGACGACCAGGGTCAGGATGCCGACGGCGGCAAGGGACCAGGCGAGCAGCCCGTGTGGAGACCGATCCCACAAACCGAACAGCAGGATCGCGCCGCTGGCAAACGCCGTCAGCAGGACGGGTGCGAGCACCTGGAGGCGCAGTTCCGTTAGCGTCACGCCGCGCTGGTGGCCGACCAGCCAGTAGGCCCAGCCCGTGGGGACGACCATCAGGGCGAGGGCGGCGAATGCCGGGACCACATAGGGGCTCACGAGTACCGGCTCCCGGATACGCAACGGTGGGACCCGCAGGATGTCCGCCGCGGCCAGCAGGATGTAGGGCAGCTGCAGGGCGAGGAAGCCCAGCAGCACGAAGAACGCCAGCGCAACATGTATGCTCACCAGGTTGCGCAGCAGGATCGCGCCGCCGAGCAGCGTGTCCCCGGAGCCATTGGGAGACAGGTAACGACCGTTCTCCCGCAGATAGCGCAGGACGTCCCGGCGGTACGTGCGCAGGTGGTCGGTAAACTGCTTTCTGTCGGCCCCGGGGTGATCGGCTTGCGGCTCGCCGCCGAGCACGAATTCCACGTCGTCCGCGGTGTGCAGGTTGGGCCGTGAGTGCAGGCGTCCGAGAAAGGCGCCGAAATAGCCGCCGCCGGAGACGGTGGAGAGGAAGTCGATGTGACGCAGAAGGCGGTGGCGGGCGAGGCCCTGGAAGAAACCCAGGGCGAAGGTCGCACTGCGGATGCCGCCCCCGGAGAGGCCGAAGCCGACCACTCCCGCATCCTCGCGGATGCCGGCGGCCATGCGACGTTGCCGAATTCGGCGACATTCCCTGTCCCGTAGCGCTTCGGGGTACGCTTCGTCTTGATCCAATCCCGGATTCCTTCCCCTGGTTAGCCCGATCGGGCGCTGTATTCTCCAGTCTATACAGTTTATTCGAAAAGGTGGGTGGAACCGGATGCTCGCCGCGCCTGCCCCGGCCGATGGGGGTTCATGCCGGGGCAGGCGCGTCGCGATGCGGGTTGGACGCGATCATTCGACCGCGTCCAACCCGGTGGTGCCCTCGACCCGGTTCACGGCGTCGCGTATCGCTCGACCTTCCGCAGCGCCGCGAATTCCGCATGAATCCCCACGTCGATATCGCTGAGGAGTGCGGGGCTGCTCTCCGGGTGTCCCAGTCCGAGGTGGGAGTACACATCGGGGGCCACCGGCTTGCTGCGTTCGGAGACGGTACGGTTGACCGCCGGGGCGGAGCTGTTGTTCAGCCCGAGCGTCCAGTACGTGTCCTGCTGGTCGGCATGCGACGCCAGTGCGCTGCCCGAGAACAGGAGCGAAAGACTGATTGCTGCACTACCAATGATTGTACGCATGATGATTCTCCTGAGCTGTTTCCGATTTCTCGGCCTTGCGGTTTCCGCGTGGCCTGGAAACAAGTCTGGAGAGATCGACCCCGCTGCGGTATTCGCGATGTTACTGATCGTGATTTCCACAAGTACCTGCCGCAAAACTTGTTTTAGGCCGGATTGCGAAGCGGGCGGCGGGAGATCAGTGGCTTCGTGGAGCCGGGGAAATGGTCGTCGAATCCGTGTTGCGGGTCGGCATCCACCGGGCGGCGGCGTTGCGTCGCAGTTGCTCGTGGACCTTCCACCGGTCGGCAGCGGCGAGCTGTTCCAGGAAGCGGACCTCGCCGTTCAGCAGCATGGCTTCCGGAATGCCGTCCCGGTAGAGAAGACGGTTGCCGGACGTCGCCGGCAGGCGTGAGCCAGGGACCAGGATCCCCTGCAGGTTGAGCGGGTCGGCGGCAGACACGGTGATGCGGGTGTCATCCGGTTCGCGCCGGCGCATGGCCTTGAGGGCACCCACGGCCTCGGGCAGGGCGAACTGTTCACCGGAGAACTGCTGGACGAAACGCCCGCCGCGGATTTCCTCGCGGGCCTCGAGGCGGCGGAACATGTACAGCAGCTCCCGCCAGGGCGGCAGCGCCTGCTCGCGCTCCAGCACGCGCCGGAAGACGACCCCGTAGCGTCGCAGGAGCACCCA
>SLLM01000308.1 GCA_007134055.1 Ectothiorhodospiraceae bacterium
CCGTTCGCGTGAAAAACACCGCCAGCGCCGCAACAATCGTGCAGGTGATGCCGATCACCCACAGACTCTGGGGGACCATCACCACCCCGAGGAAGCGGATCGGCGCCTCCCCGGTGAACGCCGGCAGCGCATAGTAGCTCTTGCCCCATACCACCTGTGCCACTCCGCGCAGGAACAGCGCCGCACCCACCGTGATGATGATCAGCGGGATCACTCCAGCGTCGCGCGCCGGCTCGATGCCGCCCTTGTAGAGCAGGACTCCCACCAGACCGCCGAAGAGCACCGCGATGAGCAGCGCCACCGGCATCGGCACCCCGGCGGCAATGATGAACACCGCCGACATGCCGCCAATCATCACGAAGTCACCCTGGGCAAAATTGATCACGTGACTGGCGTTGTAGATGATGCTGAAACCCAGCGCCACCAGCGCATAGGTCGCACCGATGGTGATCCCGGTGACCAGAAACTGGAGAAACTCCGACATCTACCCTCACCCCCACCATGCAACCGCCACCCCGCATGCTCCCAGGGCGGCGGTGCGTTCAACAACTAGTCCGTGATCAGCTGCCAGGTACCGTCCCGGATCTCCACCATGCGGAAGCTGGTCTCGATGTCCAGCCCCATGTGGTCCTCCGGGCTCATGTTGTAGGTACCCGTGACTCCCTCGAAGCCGCTGGTCTGCTCGATGGCATCACGCAGCTCGTGGGGATCCGTGCTCCCGGCGCGCTCGATCGCATCCACCGCCATCATCAACGCATCGTAGGCATAGCCGGCGAAGGGCGATGGGTTCTCCCCATACGCATCATGGTAGATGTCCCGGTACGCCATGGCCGGCTCCTTCTGCGGGTCTTCATCGGGCAGAAGCTCCGCCACCAGAATCGGCGACACCGGCAGACGCACACCTTCCGCGGCCGACCCGGCCAGCTCCAGGAAACCCTCGGACGCAACACCATGGGACTGGTACAGGGGCCGGTCGATGCCCAGATTCGCATAGTTGCGGGTGACGATGGCCGGCGCCTGGCCGAAATCGAAGTTGAAGATCGCCTCAACCTCCTCGTTGCGCCGGATCCGGGTGAGCTGGGAGGTCATGTCCGTGTCACTGGGGGAATAGGTTTCGTCCTCGACAATCTCGATGCCGAAATTGCCGGCCACTTCCCGCGCCTGCTCGCGCCCCGAGGCGCCGAAACCGCCGGTGCCGGAGATCAGGCCGACCTTGGTGATGCCACGACGCTGCATATCGGCAAACACCTGTTCCGCGGCCATGCGATCGGTCTCGGGAGTCTTGAACACCCATTCCTTGACCGGCTCCACGACCACCACGGCACCCGCCAGGCTGATCAGGGGCACCTGCTGGCGCTGCACGAGCTCCACCGCCGCCATCGTCGTGCCGGTGGTGGTACCGCCGATGATCAGGTGGACGCGATCCTGTGCGATCAGCCGGCGGGCAAAGGTACGTGCCTGGTCGGCGGCTCCATGATCATCGTAGTGAGTCCACTCGATCTGCCGCCCGAGTACGCCACCGTCCTCATTGATCCGGTCGACATAGAGCTGCAGCGTCCGGCGCTGGGGATCTCCAAGATACGACGCCGGACCGCTGGCCGACAGGAACGAACCGATGCGGATGGGCTCGTCGGCCATGGATTGCATGGGCACGCTGACCAGAGCTGCCGACAGCAGCGTAGCGATCAGGGATTTCTTCAACATGAGGGTCTCCTCCTCTCCACTATCGATTCGCGCCCGGGGGCGCAGCATTCAGGTTGGTCGCAAAACCAAGGCACTTATCCGGGCTGTCACCGCCCGTTCACGCCATGCACTACTATTGATCGTAGTCAACCACCACCCGTTCGGACACCGGATAACTCTGACAGGTCAGTACGAACCCGGCCTCGATCTCGTAGTCCTCCAGGGCGTAGTTCACATCCATCTCAACCTCGCCTTCGACGATCCGGGCCCGGCAGGTGGAACACACCCCGCCCTTGCAGGAGAAAGGCAGATCGGCGCCGGCTGCGATTCCGGCATCCAGGATGGATTCGCTGTTCTTCGGCAGCTCGAACTCCACCTGCCCGCCATCGACCCGGACCACCACCTGGGCGGCGGAATGGTCCAGGGTGGTATCGGCAACCCGGCGCTGCCGACGTTCTTCCGCCTCGCCCGGCGGTGTGAACAGTTCGAAATGGATGCGCTCCGCGGCAACACCATGCTCCCGCAGGGTCTCGGACACGGCCTTGATCATGCTCTCCGGACCGCAGATCACGGCCTCGTCCAGATCCGCGGGATCGATCCAGTGGGCGAACAGTGCGCGGCACTTGTCGCTGTCGATATGCCCGTGAAACAGATCAATATCGGTTTGCTCGCGACTCATCACCGAAACCAGCGTGAAGCGGTCCATGTACGTGTTCTTGAGATCCTCGAGCTGCTCCCGGAATATCATGTTCTGGGTGGAGCGGTTGCCGTAGACCAGCGTGAACACGCTGTTCGGTTCCGTGGCAAGACCGGTCTTGATCATGGAGATGACGGGCGTGATGCCGCTGCCGGCGGCGAAAGCCAGGTAGTTCTTCTCGTTGTCCGGATCGAAGCGGAGGCAGAAGTGGCCCTGGGGAGGCATCACTTCCAGCACATCCCCAACCCGGAGATGGTCGTTGATGAAATTGGAAAAGCGGCCGTGAGGCTGGCGCTTCACCGCCACCCGCAGCTCCCCTTCCTGCTCGGAAGCGCAGATGGAATAGGTGCGCATCACCTCCTCGCTGTCGATGCGGCTGCGCAGCGCCAGGTGCTGCCCCGCCTGATAGCGGAATTCGTCCGCCTGTTCCGGCGGCAGCGCAAAGGCGATCGACACCGTATCGCGGGTTTCCTGCCGCACGTCCGATACCGTCAGCTCATGAAACTTTGACATGACTTCCGGGACTCCTCACTCCGCCTCGGGCCAATCGGGAAGCGCCCGGCCCGTTGCTTGTTGTCAGTTCGCCACCGCCTGCATCAGATGCACTTGAAGTAGTCGAACGGTTCCTGGCAACTACGGCACCGATACAAGGCCTTGCAAGCAGTGGAACCGAATTCGCTCACTTGTTCCGTTTCGATGGAGCCGCACTGGGGGCAGGCCACTTCCGCGGTGTCGCCGAACAGCGCACTTCTTGCCTGCGCGCTTCCCACCGGCGGCGCGATGCCATAGGCCCGCAGCTTCTCCCGGCCCTCCGCGCTCATCCAGTCCGTGGTCCAGGGTGGTGAAATGACTTCCTCCACCCGGACCCTGTCGACCCCGTGCTCCCGCAGCGTGCGAACGATCTCCATGCGGATCGTCATCATCGCCGGGCAGCCGGAATAGGTGGGCGTGATCACCACATGCGCCGTGTCCCCGTCCCAGTGCACGTCCCGCAGCACGCCCAGATCTTCGATGGTCAGAACCGGAATTTCCGGGTCCGTGACCTCCGCCAGCCAGGCGCGCATCTGCGTCGGTTCCGGTCGCGCAGCCATGTTCATGTCACCACCGGGCATCCGGGTAGGCTCTCGGCAGGAACTGCATCTCCGCCAGGATGAAGCCCAGGTGCTCTGAATGGCGCCCCTGCTTGCCGCCGGATTGCATCCAGCCATCCTCCGGCTGCCGCAGGGTCGCCTCCGCCAGCACCTCGCCGACGGTCGTGCGCCAGGCGTCCGCGACCCGTTCGAGATCGGCGGCAACACCGGTTTCGGCGAGCGTGCGGTCCACTTCGTCGGGAGTCAGCAGTTCCCCGGTGTACATCCACAGGTCATCCACGGCCGTCTGCGCCCGCTGGTGGCTCTCTTCGGTGCCGTCGCCGAAGCGGATCATCCACTCACTGCTGCGGCGCAGGTGATACCGTGCCTCCTTC
>SLLM01000070.1 GCA_007134055.1 Ectothiorhodospiraceae bacterium
GAGCGATGCGTACGCCGTCGCCGGGTCTCAGCTCTCCGGCGTCGGGCATCACTTCGCCGGCGAGTACCCGGAGGAGGCTCGATTTCCCGGCGCCGTTGCGGCCGAGAAGGGCCAGGCGCTCACCCGCTTCCACCGTCAGGGAAGCGCCTTCGAGCACCGGTTCGGCTCCGAACCCCAGCGTGATGTCCCGCGCCGTCATCAGTACCGGCATCGAGTGAGCCTCCCGCAATCCGGTCCGGTCGTGTGTCCCGCAACTCCGCCTTGCAACAGCGCCTTGCCGGCCCGCAGAACGATAAGGAATGTATGATTCACGACTTTCGTATGCATTGGTGGATCATGGGTGCCATGTGATAGTTTCCAAAGGGATGGATGCTGTAAAATTGTGCATGTCTGGCGCGATGGTAGGGGTGCGCCCCCGAAGGCTTTGAAGATGTCCGAGGTTCAGGTTCCCGTTGCATCGCTTCGCCAGGGTATGTACGTATCGGCGCTGGACAGGCCCTGGGTCGGAACTCCCTTCCTGTTCCAGGGGTTTGTCATCCAGGACGACGAACAGCTCTCCCAGTTGCGCGGCCTGTGCGATTTCGTCGTGGTCGACGAAGAACTCTCCTGCGTCCCGGTGCCGCGGAATCCACTTCCGGTTCATGGCGCCCGGGCGCCCGCCCCGGGAACGGACGCCGCCGTTCGGCGGCGTATGCGGCTGCTGCGGCGCAACGCGCGTGCCGGATACCGCCACCGCCAGACATCCCACGGGTACGTGCGGTGGGTGCTCCACGATTCCCGTCTCGGCAGGAGCGTGGACGCCGAGGAAGCCCGGGAGGTCGTCGGGGTGCTGGTGGACAGCATCGCCGCGGATGCCGCTGCCGCCCTCTGGCTGACACATCTCAAGAACCGGGACGAGTATACCTCGCTTCACTGCATCAATGTGTGCGTGCTCACCGTCGCCTTCTGTCGGGAGCTGGGGTACGCCGACGAGGACCTCAAGACCATCGGACTCGGGGCCCTGCTGCATGATATCGGCAAGGCCTGGACACCGCTGGAGATACTCAACAAGCCCGGTCGTCTGACGGATGACGAGTTCCGGGTGATCCGCCGGCATCCGGAGGATGGCTACCAGATCATGAAGGATACAGGCCAGGTGCCGGCGGAGGCACTGGCGATCATCCGCTTCCACCATGAGCGCCTGAATGGCAGGGGTTATCCGGATGGCCTGCGCAGCCATGAGCTGACCACGCCCGTTCTGGCCACGGCCATCGCCGATGTATACGACGCACTGACCAGTGATCGCGTCTACCATGCAGGGCGGCCCAGCGATGCAGTCCTGCGGATGATGTACGAGGATGCCGGCGGGAGCTTCGGGCGCGAGCTGATGGAGGGTTTCATCCGCTGTGTCGGCATCTATCCCGTGGGCAGTCTGGTGGAACTGGAGAGCGGGGCCATCGGCCTTGTGGTCTCCGTCGAGCCGGACAGCAGGCTGCTTCCGGAGGTGCTGTTGCTGCGGGATGCCGACGGTCGGCCGCTGGAGGAGCCGATGCGCATCAGTCTTGCGGACAAGGTCGCAGAGGCCGTCTCCTCCCCATGGGTGATTCGCCGTGTGGTGCGGGGTGAGCAGGTCGACATCGATCCCGCGGAGCTGCTGCTGCGCGAGATCGGTGTGGGGCTATCCGTCTGAAGCGGCATGGGTGTCGGCGGAGGCGGCGCGTTCCTCCTCCTCCAGCCGTGCCATGGCATCCAGGCAGGCGTGCTCGGTGTCCTCCAGCGAGCGCCGGATCCGCCCCTGCTCTTCCAGTAGCGCCTGGAGTCGCTGTCCCTCGGCAGGCTGATAAAGCTCCGGATCCGCCAGTGCCGTCTCGGTACGATGCAGCTGTTTCTGCAATGCTTCCAGATGCTGTTCCAGCCGGGCCACTTCCCTGCGCAGCGGCTGCAGGGCGAGGCGACGACGGGCCTGCTGCTGGCGTTGAACCTTGCGGCTGCTGGTCCCGGGGGTAGCGGAACCGTCCGCCGCTTCCCGGGGGCCGGAACGCGATTCGCCGCTGATCAGCCAGCGGGCATAGTCGTCCAGGTCACCCCGGAATTCATCCGCTACCCCGTCATGAACCAGTAGTAGGCGGTCCACGGTACTGTGCAGGAGATGGCGGTCATGGGCGATGACCACCAGCGCACCGGGGAAGTCCTGCAGCGCCAGGGCCAGTGCATCGCGCATGTCCAGGTCCAGATGATTGGTCGGCTCGTCAAGCAGCAGGAGGTTTGGTTTGCCGTATACCAGCATCGCCAGCACCAGCCGCGCGCGCTCGCCGCCGGAAAACGGTCCCGCCGGCGCCAGCGCCATGTCCCCCGGAAAACCGAACTGCCCGAGGTAGTCCCGCAGCGGCTGTACGGAGGCAGCGGGATCCAGGCGTTGCAGGTGCAGCAGGGGACTGGCCTCGTCGTCCAGCTGTTCGAGCTGGTGCTGGGCGAAGTAGCCTATGCGCAGGTCCTGGGCGGTGAACCGTTCGCCGCCAAGGTGCGGCAGGTCCCCGGCCAGGGTACGGATCAGGGTGGATTTCCCTGCACCGTTGCGGCCGAGGAGGCCGATGCGATCGCCTGGCGCGAGGTCCAGATCGACCCGGCCCAGCACCGTCTCCCCGGGGTAGCCGCAATCCGCCTTTTCCAGGCGCAGCAGCGGGTTCGGCAGCTTGTCCGGCTTCCGGAACGCGAAACGGAAGGTTTGGGTCGGGTCCACCGGCGCGATTGTCTCCATGCGTTCGAGAGCTTTGATCCGGCTCTGGGCCTGCCGCGCCTTCGTCGCCTGGGCCCGGAAGCGGTCGATGAAGCGCTGGATATGGCGTATCTCGGCCTGTTGCCGCTCGTAGGCATCCTGCTGCTGGATCAGGCGCTCGCTCCGTTGCCGCTCGAATGCGGCATAGTTGCCGCTGTAGCTGTGCAGGCCATGGCCCTCGATGTGAAGTATGCGATTGGTCACCCGGTCGAGGAAATCACGGTCATGGGAGATCAGGAGCAGGGTGCCGGAGTAGGCCTCAAGCCAGTTCTGCAGCCAGATCACGGCGTCCAGGTCCAGGTGGTTGGTCGGTTCGTCCAGGAGCAACAGCTCGGAGCGGCACATCAGCGCCTGCGCCAGGTTGAGGCGTACGCGCCAGCCACCGGAAAGGCTGGCGATACTGACCTGTTCGTCGCCAGGCCGGAATCCCAGGCCGTGCATGAGCCGGGCCGCGCGGGCCTCGGCGCCATACCCCTCGATCGCCTCCAGCCTGCCGTGGAGAATGGCAATGTGTTCGCCCTGCTGTCTTTCCTCCGCTTGCCGCAGGGCATGTTGCACCTCCCGCAGCTCGTGATCGCCATCCATCACGTGCTCGATGGCGGCGCGGTCATCTGCAGGGGATTCCTGTGCCACGTGGGCGATGACGGGATTTCCCGCCAGGCGCACCTCCCCCGCATCGGGTTCCAGATCGCCCAGAATCAGCGAGAACAGGCTGGACTTGCCGCAGCCGTTGGCGCCCACCAGCCCACAGCGTTCCCCGGGGCGGATGATCACGTTCGCGTCTTCGATCAGCAGCTGCGTGCCGCGACGCAGGGCGAGATGGTTGATGTTGAGCATGGCGAGAGTGTACCGGCTCCCGCCCGCAGTCGCGATGCCGGTGGCCAGGACGCGGCCACGCGACCTGGCAATCCTCCTGAAAGGTTAGTAACACCCGAAAGCCGTGTGTACAGTGTCGATTCCGAAGGCGCGCACGAACTGGGCATGATCACGCCGGACTCCTATCCGCACCTGCTGGCCCCCATGGACCTGGGTTTCCTGACCCTGCGCAATCGCGTCGTGATGGGGTCCATGCATACCGGGCTGGAGGA
>SLLM01000205.1 GCA_007134055.1 Ectothiorhodospiraceae bacterium
CGGCCCGCCGGACGCGGCACCGTCACCGCCTGCCTGGCCGTGACCGCCCTGGTGATCACGGCACCGATGCTCTACCTGACGTCACCCATGACCGCGGCGAGCACGCCCGCGGCCATCAGCCTCCCCGCCGAGCTCGGCAGCCTGGAACACCGGGGCAGCCCGCGCTTCAGCCCCTGGGAGCCGCGCATGCGCAACACCGATGCCGTGACCCGGCAGGCATACGCGATGGACAACGAGGGCACCCCCATGGATCTGGACGTCGGCGTGTGGTACTACGCCGATCAGCGCCAGGGCCGGGAGGTACTGGCCCACGGCAACCGCCTCTACGACCCCGGCGAGTGGCAGCAGGAACGCCGCATCGCCAACGCCGGCGGCGTGCCCGGCTGGAACGTCACCATCCTCTCGGGCCGGCTGCTCAATCAGCGGATCGCGCTCGCCTGGAGCTACCATGTCGCCGGCACCTGGACCACCGGCACCCTGAACGTCAAGGCCCGCATGCTGCAGGGCGCCCTGGCCGGCCGCCGGGATGGCGCGCTGGTGGTCATGGAGATGCGCTGCAGTGGCGAGGACTGCGAACAGGAAGCCGCCGCCCTGCAACAGCTCCTTCGCGACGGCACGGCGGGCCACATCGCCCGCAATCTCCGTGGCTGACCGCGAGCGGGAGACTGCGGCGTGAGGATCCTGTTCGTCAATGAAACCTCGGGCCCGGGCGGCGCCGAGCAGACGGTCCTGAACCTGGCGGAGGCGATGGCGCAACGCGGCCATCACTGCGTGGTGGCGGTACCGGCCAGCGGCTGGGTTTCGGAGTCCGCCGCGGCGCGGGGGCTGCCCTGGGAGCTCACCACACCGCAGCGTCGCAGCACCTGGCGGCAGAGCATTGCCGGCGTGCGGCGACTCATCAAGCGCCACAACAGCGAACTGGTCCACGCCCACATGCTGAGCGCCGCCATCTACTCCGGCGTCGCTGCGCGCCTGTGCCGGGTGCCGTGCGTAGCCACCATCCATGGCGCCGGCGACATCCAGGGCGGCCGGCGCGCGCGCCAGGCCAAGTTCGCCCTGCTGCGCCTGTTCACCCGCGGTGTTGCCATCGTCTCCGGCGAACTGCTGCAACGGGTGGTGACCGAATACCCCGTGATCCGCCCGAAGGCCCACCTGATCCACAACGGCATTCCTGTGCCGGAGCAGGCGCCACCGGCGCAGGAACCCCGACCGGCCGGCGACCGCCCCTTCACCTTCGGCGCCCTGGGCAACATCCGCAAACCCAAGGGCTACGGCTACCTGCTGGAGGCCGCCGCCGCGGTCCGCCGGGATTACCCGGACACCCGCTGGCTGGTGGCCGGACAACCGGACAAGGCGGGCCTGTACGAAGAGCTGATCGCGAGACGCACCGGGCTGGGCCTGGAAGAACACGTGGAATTCCTGGGCCATGTCGCCGACGTACCCGGCTTCTTCCGCCAGCTGGACTGCCTGGTGTCGAGTTCCACCAGCGAGGGCATGCCCCTTTCCCTGATCGAGGCCATGGCCCACGAAGTCCCCATCATCGCCACCCGGTGTGGTGGCGTACCGGAACTGATCGAGCACGACCGGCACGGTATCCTCTGCGCCCCCGCGGACACCGGCGCCCTGACCACGGCCATGAACCGGGTCCGGCAGCACCCGGAGCAGCTCCGCGCCATGGCGCAGGATGCCGCAAGACGCGCCCGGGAGGAGTTCTCCCTGGAGGCCATGTGCGATGCGTACGAGAGGCTATATGCCGCAGCGCCCGGCGGCCCGGGGTTCAAGCGGGCTTCTCCTGACCGCTAGACCTGGAACGATGGTCGCCCCCTCTCGTGCAGTGACTGAGAGAAGACGAGCACTCCTACAATGAAAAGCCGCTCTCATACCATCAGTGAGCAGGAGCGCCAACACCTGTTCGAGGAATGCCGGAGAAACCATGTTCCCGTTCCGATCGACTGGGCTCCGATCGGTGCCAGGGCGGCCCAGGGAACCGTCTCACACATTGGCGTACAGCTGAAGGATGTCGACACGGACCGACATCCGAACTGGTTTGCCGTGGAAGCCTCGAGAAACCACTTCCTGCCGCTCTTCGAGAGCTGGCGTTTGTTGCGCTTCGGGCGCGGAATACCCGCCTCTCTTGCCGAGCCTATTCTTGATGCCCTGCTGATTACCAGTCGCAGGCGCCACGCCATCCGCTGCCACCTGCAGCTCTTTGACTGGGACGCCGGGCATCGCGAGGAGTTGCGCCGGCTGGCGCTGGGGGCGGGGTTCAGGCCCAGCCCGCGGCCCGAAAGCTACGCCCGGACCGTGCTCATCGACCTGCGCCACCCCACGGAAGACGACCTCTTCGCCACCCTCGGGGCCACCGCCCGCCGCCACGTCCGCGCCGTGCGCAAGAACCATCTGACCGTTGAACCGTTGACCGACCCGGGCCTGGCCGATGCGCTGGCAGCCCTGGAGGAGGAAACCCGGCAGCGTACCGGAGGACGGTACGTCCTCCAGAACTGGGACCGGTGGCTTGCATCGGCGGCAAGCCATCCGGATGATGTCCGCATCAGTGCCCTGCGGGATCCGCGGGCGGACATGCGCATCCTGGCCTTCGCGCTGGGGGTTTCCCACGGTGACCACGTGGAGTACCGGGCGGCCGCCTCCACCCGCCTGGAGGGGTACCGGGTTCCGCTTGCCTATGGCCCGGCCTGGGATCTCATCCAGTGGGCCTACCGCTCCGGGCACGGGATGTTCGACTTCGGCGGCATCACGGACGGCGACTCCGGGCTGGCAAGCATCAGTGCCTTCAAGAAGCGCTTCAGCAACAACGTGGTCCGGGTGTCGGAGGAACTGATCCTGGAACCCCGCCCGCTGGTGGCCCGCCTCGCCCGCTGGCTGAGCGCGGCGCGCAGACGCCTCCCCGGCATGTCATGACCCCGGGCGGCAATCCGCATTCCTCCAACACGAAGAGACCGCGATGCTCGACCTGCTGCTGATCATCCTGCTCCTGCTCGCCACCTACAGCTATTTCGGCTACCCGGCCATCCTCCTGCTGCTGCCCCGGAAGGGCAAGGATGCGGACGGCGAATGGCCGCATGCGGACGAGGATCTGCCCGGGGTCTCCCTCATCATCACCGCCCACAACGAGGCCCACCGCATCGCCGCCAAGCTGGACGAGTGCCTCGCCTGCGACTATCCCCGGGATCGGTTGGAGATCATTGTCGCCTCGGACGCATCCACCGATGAAACCGACCGCATCGTGGAAAGCTATCGGGACCGGGGAGTCCTCCTCGCCCGCGCCGAGGAACGGCACGGCAAGGAGCACGCCCAGTCCGTCGCCATCCGTGCCGCCAGCGGCGATGTGCTGGTGTTCTCCGACGTGGGCACCACCCTGCGTGCCGATGCCATCCGCAACATCGTCGCCCCGTTCACCGATCCGGACGTCGGCGCCGTCTCCAGCGAGGACTCCTTCCTCACCCAGGACGGCAGCGTGGCCGGGGAAGGCCTGTACGTGCGCTACGAGATGTGGCTGCGGCGCATGGAAACCCGGGTGTTCAGCCTGGTGGGGCTGAGCGGCTCCTTTTTCGCCGCCCGCCGCCACGTCTGCGAGGACTGGGATATCAGCATTCCCAGCGACTTCAACACCGCACTCAGCGCCGTCAATCACGGCCTCAAGGCCATGAGCTCCTCCCGTGCCCGGGGCTACTACCGGGACGTGCGGGACCCAGGCGCCGAGTACGGCCGCAAGGTGCGCACCGTGCTGCGCGGCATGGCGGCCCTGGCGAAACGCTCCGAGGTACTGGACCCCCGCCGCTTCGGCCTGTTCGCCTGGCAGGTCTGGAGCCACAAGCTGGC
>SLLM01000017.1 GCA_007134055.1 Ectothiorhodospiraceae bacterium
AAGAATTACCTGGTTGCCCAGGGCCGGCGCCCGCCGGGTTCCGATATCGATGCCCAGGACGCGGAACAATATGTGGTCGACTCCTCTCTGAGGGAGACAGACACCCCTGAAGGGCTGGCCCAGAGGGATCAGATTGAGCAAACGGTGTTCAACGCGATCGAGTCATTGCCGGACGACCTCCGCACGGCAATCACTCTGCGCGAACTGGATGGACTGAGTTACGAAGAAATCGCCCTGGCGATGGATTGCCCCGTGGGCACAGTGCGATCCCGGATTTTCCGCGCCCGGGAAGCAATCGACAAGAAGCTCAGACCTTTGCTGGAGAGTAAGTGAGGACAGGTGGACCGATGAACCGACCGTACGACGAGCAAGTGTCAGCGCTGGCTGACGGGGAACTGCAGAACGGTGAACTGGACCTTTTTCTGCGCCACTCAGCCCGGCATACAGAGTTGGGAAGACGTCTGGGCCGCTATGCCCTGATCCGCGATGCCCTGTCGCGCAGCCTGCCGGCGACCGTCGATGAGTCGCTGGCGGATCGCGTCGCCTTGGCACTGGAGAACGAGCCCGCACATGGAGCCGCCGTCGTGCGCCGGAATGCGTCGCGCGGGGCGAACCGTTGGCTGAAGCCGGCGGCCGGTCTCGCCGTAGCTGCCAGTGTCGCCATGGTCGGTATTGTCATGTGGCCCGCCATCCAGTCTCCGGAGTCCGGGACCCCGGCCGCGGTCGCGACGTCATCCGGCAGCGGGGGCGGCGAGATCCAGCCGGTTTCCGCGGAGAGCATTCGTTGGGATCGACTGGATCCGGAAGTGCAGGCACGCCTGAATGGATATGCCATATCTCACGGAGAAGAGGCCGCCGGTCGTCAGGTGGGGATCATGCCGCAGCATGTCCGCATCACCGGCCACAGCGTAGAGCAACACTAGCCCGTGCTCATGCGTATGCGTGCGGGTATCGGGCTTTGTCTGGGTGTCGCCACGCTGCTCGTGACGGCGGTGGTAACCGCGGAGGATCCGGCACCGAGGCAGCATATCGAACGTATGGTGGTCGCCGCCGGGGCAGTGAGTTTTCACGGCATGGTTGTCTACGGATACGGTGGTCATGCTGAACCCATGGAGATTGTCCGGCTGCAGGAGTCCGAACCCACGGAGCGTGTATTCACGCTGCGCGGGCCACCCCGGGAGGTGTTCCGCAAGGAGGGACGGGTCCGCTGGGTCCTGCCGGATCAGGGAATCGTCGTTACCGAACAGGCGCGTGACGCGCGGCGCAGATTTACCGACATTTCCTCCGCCCAACTCGATGCGCTGGACGAGTATTACGAACTGGAGCTGGCCGGGGAGGACCGTGTCGCGGATCGCTCCGCGGTCGTGCTCGATCTCAGGCCCCGCGATTCCTACCGCTACGGGTACCGCCTCTGGCTGGACCAGGAAACCGGGCTCCTCCTTGCCTCGGAGTGCCGCGCCCGGGACGGGCAGGTCATCGAGCACTTCATGTTCGTGGAACTCGATACCGATCCTTCCCCGAGCAGCCTTGAGCCCAGGTTGTCCGACAGCGGCCTCAAGGTGGTGGAAGTCCCGGAAGGGCCGGCCTCCGACGAGGAGCATCGCTGGCATGCGACGCGTGTACCACCGGGGTTCACGTTGCTGAGTCATGGCAAACGATGGCGTCGGGGCCAGGAGGAACCGGTGGAACATTTGCTCTATGGGGATGGCTTCGGCGCGGTTTCGGTGTATATCGCGCAGGGGGAGGATATGGATTTCCATGGGCACTCCGGCAAGGGTGCAACGCGCATGGCCGGTGCCAATGTGAACGGTCACCACGTGACGGTGGTGGGGGAAGTGCCGTCCGCAACCATTGAAATGGTCCTCTCCAGTGTTGAGCGGCGTCCCTAGGGAGACGCTGATCTATTCGCATAGGGCTCTGCGGAGCCATTCGGGCGCGCTGGCAAGGCGGCGTTCGCAGACATGCCGTAAAGCCAGAGTTCCATGCGAATAGATGAGTGTCTCCCTAGACCGGCCGGGTACCGTAAAGCGTTCTGTACGGGGGACGAAGCGCGGAACATGCGGCGCGGTAGTCTGTCCGAGACAGCGTTGCCGCCGGTTCGGCGCCCTCCGGCGGAGCAGGGAAGGGACGGACCGATGGGGCGGGAGAGTTCCGGTACCAGCGCATCCACCCACCAGGCGCGCACGTCGACTTGAGAGAGGATCCAATGCCGCAACACACGATTCGTTATCTTGTCATGGCCGTACTGGCCCTCATGCTGTCTTTCGCGGGTACGGCCCAGGCACAGTCCCTGCCCGCGTTCACCGAACTGGTGCAGGAGAATACTCCCGCTGTTGTCAACATCAGTTCGACGCAGACCCGGGAACGGCCTGAGCAGCGCGGACCTCGAAGAGGCCCGGATCTGCCGGAAGATCATCCGTTCAGGGAGTTCTTCGAGCACTTCGGGGGGCCCGAGGAGGGTCCGGGGCAGCCTTTCGAGGGGCAGTCCCGCGGCTCCGGATTCATCATTACGGATGACGGCTACGTACTGACCAACTACCACGTGGTGCAGGATGCCGACGAGATCATTGTCCGCCTCAGCGATCGCCGGGAGTATCTGGCAGAGGTGGTAGGCAGCGACGAGCGCAGTGATCTGGCCCTTCTCCGGATCGAGGCCGAGGATCTGCCGACAGTGCAGATCGGCAGCTCCTCCGACCTGGAAGTGGGTGAGTGGGTGCTGGCGATCGGGTCGCCGTTCGGTTTCGAGCACTCTGCCACTGCCGGCATCGTCAGCGCCAAGCAGCGCAGTCTGCCTCAGGATAACTATGTGCCGTTTATCCAGACGGACGTGGCGATCAATCCCGGGAACTCCGGCGGGCCCTTGTTCAATCTGGACGGTGAAGTGGTGGGCATCAACTCCCACATCTACAGCCGCACGGGTGGCTTCATGGGTCTGTCCTTTGCCATTCCGATCGAACTGGCCATGGACGTGGCGGAGCAGCTGCGTACCACCGGCCGGGTTGCCCGTGGATGGCTTGGCGTGCTTATCCAGGATGTCAACAGGGATCTTGCGGAGTCCTTCGGCATGGACCGCCCGCAGGGCGCCCTGGTTGCGGAAGTGGTACGCGACAGCCCGGCAGAGGATGCGGGATTCGAGGTCGGAGACGTGATCGTGCGTTTCGACGGGCGAGAGGTCCGTACCTCCTCCGCACTTCCTCCGATGGTGGGCCGCCAGGCTGTGGACGCGGAAGTGGAAGTCGAGATCATCCGCCAGGGAGAGCCGCGGACCATCACGCTTATTCTGGGCGAACTGCCCGACGAGATGCAGGCCCGCCAACGGCCGGATGAACCGGAAGAACCGGAACCCGAACCCCGGGAGGAACGGGTGGAGGAACTTGGCCTGGAACTGCGGACCCTTGATGCCGAGGAGCGCGAGGCGCTGAATCTCGAGCGTGGTGGTGTCGTTGTCGAATCCCTCGAGGAAGGCCCGGCCGCCGATGCTGGCCTGCGCCGCAGCGATGTGATCACGATGCTGAACCAGGAGCGGGTGGAAACCGTCGAGGACTTCCGGGACATATTGGCCGATGCCCCGCGCGGCAGCTCCGTTCCGATACTGGTATACCGTGGCGGCAGCCCGAGGTTCTTCGCCTTCCGCCTGCCCGACGAGGGCTGACAGACGGGGCGGGCATCCGGCGGCGCGAGGTGGTATGCTCGCGCCGTCGAGTCGTTGCCGGGATCGTTACGGCCTTGCGCCCATGCGAACGTGTCCTTCGGGGCACGTTCTTGTATCCGGCAACCGTTTCTGCCACCGCCGGCCCGTGGACCGAAGGACACATGAAGCGCATCCGCAACTTTTCCATCATCGCCCATATCGATCACGGCAAGTCCACGCTTGCCGACCGGCTCATTGAGCGCTGCGGGGCATTGACCGACCGGGAGATGTCGGAGCAGGTGCTGGATTCCATGGATCTGGAGCGGGAGCGTGGAATCACGATCAAGGCCCAGAGTGTTGCCTTGCGCTACACGGCGCAGGACGGTGATACCTATCAGCTGAATATCATCGACACGCCCGGTCACGTCGACTTTTCCTACGAGGTTTCGCGCTCCCTGGCTGCATGCGAGGGAGCGCTGCTGGTGGTGGATGCCTCCCAGGGGGTCGAAGCCCAGAGCGTGGCGAACTGCTATACCGCGGTTGATCAGGGGCTGGAAATACTGCCGGTGCTGAACAAGATCGATCTGCCTGCTGCCGATCCCGAACGGGTTCGGCAGCAGATCGAAGAGATCATCGGACTCGAAACCGAGGGAATGCTGAAGATCAGCGCCAAGACCGGGGAGGGCGTGGATGACTTGCTGGAGGCTCTGGTCCAGCGGATTCCGGCACCGGTAGGGGAGCCGGATGCCCCCCTCAAGGCACTGATCATGGATTCGTGGTTTGACAACTACCTGGGCGTGGTATGCCTGGTTCGGATATATAACGGACAGCTCGGGAAGGGCGATCGCATTCAGGTCTGGTCGACGAAGCGCGAGTTCCAGGTGGACCAGGTGGGGATCTTTTCACCGAAGAAGACCCCACTCGCGGCGCTGAATACCGGCGAGGTCGGTTACGTGGTGGCCGGCATCAAGGATATCGATGGCGCTCCGGTGGGTGATACCCTCACGCACGTCCAGCGCCCCTGCACGGAACGGGTCCCGGGCTTCAAGGTGGTGCAGCCCCGTGTGTTCGCGGGCATGTTCCCGGTAAGCTCGGATGACTACGAAAACTTCCGCGATGCCCTGGCCAAGCTGCGACTCAACGATGCTTCGCTCCAGTACGAGCCGGAGAACTCCCAGGCCCTCGGATTCGGATTCCGGTGCGGTTTCCTTGGCATGCTGCACATGGAGATCGTGCAGGAGCGGCTGGAACGCGAGTACAACCTCGACCTGATCACGACGGCACCCACGGTGGTATACGAGGTGCTCACTACGCGGGGGGGCCTGCTCAGCATCAGCAACCCCACCGCACTGCCGCCGGGGAACGAGGTGGAGGAAATCCGGGAGCCGATCATCCAGGCAAATATCCTGGTGCCGCAGGAGTTCGTGGGCAACGTGATTGCCCTGTGCGAGGAAAAGCGGGGCGATCAGAAGGACATGCAGTTCGTCGGGCAACAGATCGCGCTGACCTATGAATTGCCCCTCAGCGAAGTGGTGCTGGATTTCTTCGATCGGCTGAAGTCCTCCAGCCGCGGATTCGCTTCCTTCGACTACGAGTTCCTGCGTTTCCAGGCTGCCAACCTCGCACGGCTGGATGTGCTGATCAATGGCGAGAAGGTGGACGCACTGGCTGTCATCATTCACCGTGAGGACGCCCATCGGCGCGGACGGGAGCTGACCGATCGGCTGAAGGAGATCATCCCCCGGCAGATGTTCGAAGTGGCCATACAGGCGGCGATCGGCAACCAGATCGTGGCCCGCTCCACGGTGAAGGCATTGCGCAAGAACGTGACGGCGAAGTGCTACGGCGGGGATATTTCCCGCAAGCGCAAGCTGCTGGAAAAGCAGAAAGCGGGAAAGAAGCGCATGAAGCAGGTCGGGAAGGTGGACATTCCCCAGGAAGCGTTTCTGTCCGTCCTGCAGGTGGATAACAAGAGCTAGTGTCGGGAAGTCTGCGTTCGTCATCTTTCCGAGGCAGTGGGCGCCTTTCCGGCCCGCGGAAAGGTAACGAACAGATGATTCACGGTAACAGGGCCGCGTCCCGGACATCCCGGTGGGCTGGACGGGGGTCTTCCAGGCGGGTGATGCGGAGCGGGGATGCCGCACTCCGGTCACCGGGTTTTCCGGTTGTCCGATGACGGAAAGGTAGAAGCATGGGTCTGACATTCGAAGCACTGCTCGTGCTGGCCACCGCGCTGACCGGCCTGACGGTGGCGTTCCAGATGGTCCGGTTGCGCAGGCGGCGCAAGGCCGGGCTGGACATGCCGGAACGGGAGAACTGGTGGATCGACCTCTGCCGCTCCATCTTCCCTGTCCTGCTGGTGGTGCTGATCATCCGCTCGTTCGTGGTGGAGCCGTTCCGCATACCATCCGGCTCCATGCTGCCCACCCTCCTTCCAGGGGATTTCATACTGGTCAGCAAGGCCTCCTATGGCGTGCGCCTGCCGATCACCAACCAGCGGCTGTTCGGCGGTGGCGAACCGCAGCGCGGCGACCTTGCGGTATTCAAGTACCCCCTGAATCCGCAGGAGAACTACATCAAGCGTATCGTCGGGTTGCCGGGGGATGTCATCTCCAGCCGCGACGGGCAGCTGCACGTCAACGGTGAGCCGCTGCCGCGCAACAACGAAAGGCGCGAGATGATTCCCTACATGGGAAATGTGAACCTGATGCAGGAAACCCTCGGCGAGCGGCAGTACGATATAGTCTTGTCCAGTGGGGAGGCCTGCACCCGTTACTCGGTGCGCAGCGATTACGAGGTGCCTGCCGGATCCTACTTCGCGATCGGCGACAATCGGGGCAACAGCGCGGACAGCCGTTGCTGGGGACCGGTTGCGGAGGAACTCATGGTCGGGCGCGCGTTCTTCATCTGGATGAGCTGGGATGGTCAGAGCAATCGTATCAACTGGGAGCGGATCGGTGGCCGGCTCGAATAACCGCAGGTCGTTGCGCGCACGTCAGGAAGGCATGTCCCTGATCGCCATGCTGATCCTGGTGGTCGTACTGATCTTCGCACTGGTCATTGCGGTGCGCCTTACCCCTGTATACCTGGAATCCATGGAGGTCGGCTCCATACTGAACAGCATGGAGCAGGACAGCGAGCTGCAGGGGGCGTCCCGCACGGAATTGCGCCAGACACTCCAGCGCTACCTTCAGGTCAATGGCATCCAGCGGATCGGCCGCGACGATATCGGTTTTTCGGATACCGCCGGAGGGACACTCATGGTCATCGAGTACGAGGCGCGGGTACCGCTCATCTTCAACCTCGATGCAGTGGCGAAGTTCCGGAAGGAGGCGGTCGTTCGCCAGTGAGCGATGAGCACGAGGCATTGCAGGAACGATTGCAGTACCGCTTCCGGGCACCGTCCCTGCTCAATGAAGCGCTGACCCACCGCAGCGTGAGCGAGCACAACAATGAACGCCTGGAGTTTCTCGGCGACGCCGTGCTCAATTTCGTGATCGCTTCCGAGCTGTTCCATCGCCAGCCAGGGGACTCCGAAGGTGACCTCAGCCGCCTTCGCGCCAGTCTGGTCAATCGCCAAACACTTGCCGGAATTGCCCGGGATCTGGACCTGGGCGCATGCCTACGGCTGGGTAGCGGGGAGCGGAAGAGCGGTGGACGACGTCGCGATTCGATTCTTTCCGACGCCCTGGAGGGCGTCTTCGGTGCAGTCTATCTGGATGGCGGATTCGAGGTCGGCGAGGCGTTGATTTTGCGTCTTTTCCGGGAACGTCTGGAGAATCTTCCGGCGGCCAGGGAACTGAAGGACCCCAAGACGCGGTTGCAGGAACTTCTGCAGTCGCGCCGCCAGCCCCTGCCGGCCTACGAAGTCGTGGAGGTGACCGGCCAGGCACATGACCAGTCCTTTCGCGTTTCCTGCCGCATTGACGGCATGGATCTGGAAAGCCAGGGTGTTGCGGGGAGTCGCCGACAGGCCGAACAGGTGGCCGCCCGGGAGATGCTCGCGATCATCCGCGAGCCGGAGACCGGCGGATGAATCCCGTCCCCGAACCGAACGAGGGTCCGTCCCGTCGCTGCGGTTTCGTTGGCCTGATCGGCAGACCGAACGTGGGCAAGTCCACGTTGCTGAACCGGCTGCTGGGCACCAAGGTCAGTATCGTTACGCGCAAGCCGCAGACCACCCGCCACCGGATTCTCGGCGTGCGCACCCGGGGGCACGAACAGATCATCTACGTGGACACCCCCGGCCTGCACCGCCGTGAGCCCCGGGCTCTGAACCGTCTTCTCAATCGGTCCGCGACGTCCGTCCTTGACGACATGGACGTTCTGTTGTTCGTCACCGAGGCGCTGCGCTGGCAGGACGACGACCAGTTCGTGCTGGAAAAGCTGTCCTCCGTCCGGACGCCCGTGATCGCGGTCGTGAACATGGTGGATCGCGTCGCGGAGAAATCGAAGCTCCTTCCCTACCTGGAAGCGCTGTCGCAGCGGCGCGAATTCACCGCCATGATTCCCGTGTCGGCAAGGCGCGGCACGAATCTGGACGCGCTGGAAGGGGAGATCGCCGCGGCGCTTCCCGAGAGCGAGCAATTCTATTTCCCGGAGGGGCAGATCACGGACCGCCCGGAACAATTCCTTCTGGCCGAGCTTGTAAGGGAGCAGCTCATGAATACCCTCGGCCAGGAGGTCCCCTATTCGACCACCGTTTCGATCGAGGCCGATCGCAAGGAGAACGCTACCCGTCGCATTCATGCGGTAATCTGGGTGGAGCGCCCCGGTCAGAAAGCCATTGTCATCGGCAAGGGAGGACGGCAGCTCCGGGAGATCGGCAGGCGCGCACGGCTTGGAATGGAGAGCCTGCTGGGCGAGCATGTTTATCTGGACCTCTGGGTGAGGGTTCGAGGTGGCTGGGCGGATGACGAGCGGACGTTGCGCAGCCTGGGCTACGGTGAGGGGTAGTTTCCCGGCCGCACAAGCCGTGCCGATCCGACCACGCGGGGATGGCCCATGGCAACCGGCGATGCGCTGGAACCAGCTTACGTTCTCCATCGACGGCCGTATCGGGAAAGCAGCCTCCTGGTGGAATTCCTGACGCCCGGGCGCGGCCGCCTCGGTGCAGTAGCCCGGGGTGCGCGGTCCGCCAGATCCCGTTGGCGTGGCCTCCTGGAGCCGTTCCAGGGGCTACTCATCGGAGTCAGTGGGCGGGGCGAGCTGGGCACGCTCTCCCATGCAGAGGGAGTCGGCCACCCCCCGTGGTTTTCGGGCCCGGCCCTGCCTTCCGCATTCTATGCCAGCGAGTTGATCCTGCGCCTGGTGCGCAGGGAGGATCCGGCCCCGGATGTATTCACCACCTATGGCGGGGTTCTCGACGACCTGCGCGGGGACCAGGAACCGGCCCGGGTGTTGCGGCGCTTCGAGCTGAAGTTGCTGCAGTCGCTGGGCTACGGGATTGAACTGGACACCACGGCAGACGGGGAGCGGGTGGACGGGAACCGCTGGTACCGTTACCTTCCGGGACAGGGTCTGGTCGATGCGGCCCCGCAAGCGCGGGGCGCCTGTGCGGGTAGCGTTCTGGTGGCGCTCCACGAGGACGACCCGGACGCCGGTGGCGCGGTGTTCATGCAGGCGAGACGGATCACATCGGCAGCATTGGAGCCGTTGCTCGGGGACAGGCCCCTGGAGAGTCGCGCACTCTATCGACGGCGGCGAGGGGACGACTGACAGGCGCATTCGGCGGCGGGCCGGCCGCGGCTGCCAAGTACTTGCAGCTCACCGGGCAGACAGGACGTGTTTCATGGCGACCACCACCACCCCATTGCTGGGGATCAACATCGATCATGTGGCCACGTTGCGGCAGGCGCGCGGAACCGTCTTCCCGGATCCCGTCGAGGCTGCCCACGTCGCAGAGCGAGCCGGTGCCGACGGCATCACGGTGCACCTGCGGGAGGACCGGCGACATATCCAGGATCACGATGTGGAGCGGCTCCTCGGCAGTGTGACGACGCGGCTGAACCTGGAGATGGCGGTCACCGCCGAGATGCTCGATCTGGCGGAGCGATGGCGGCCTGCGCACTGCTGCCTGGTACCGGAACGACGCGAGGAACTCACGACCGAAGGTGGCCTGGATGTCGCCTCGGAGGTGTCGCGTATCGCCGAGGCGTGCAGCCGGCTCTCGACGGCCGGCATCCTTGTCTCCCTGTTCATCGATCCCGATCCACGACAACTGGAGGCCGCCAGAGATGCCGGGGCACCGTGCGTGGAACTGCACACCGGTGCATATGCCGAGGCCAGCGAATCCGGCTCCGGGGATGAATTGCAACGCCTCACCGAGGCTGTGGAACTTGGACGCAGCCTCGGCCTGCGGGTGAATGCCGGCCATGGCCTCGACTACGACAACGTGCGGGCGGTGGCTGCACTTGTGGGGATCGAGGAGTTGAATATCGGTCATTCCGTGATCTGCCGGGCCGTGTTCAGCGGGCTCGGGGAGGCAGTCCGCGAAATGAAGTGGCTGCTGCAGGAGTCACGCGGTTGAGCGTGCTTGGTGTCGGCACGGACCTCGTTGAAATCGCCCGAATCGCCGCCGCCCTGCAACGGTACGGCAATCGTTTCCCGCAGCGGGTGCTCGCCGGCGACGAACTGCGACAGTGGAGGCAGGGGGCGCCCGACGCAGCGTACCTGGCGCGCCGCTTCGCCGCGAAGGAGGCGCTTGCCAAGGCGCTTGGCTGCGGAATCGGTGGCGAGTTGTCCTTCCAGGACGTGATCATAGGCCATGATGGGCGGGGCGCTCCCCGGGTTCTGCTCTCGGGCGCCGGGCAGGCCCGTGCGGCCCGACTCGGAGTCCGGCATTTCCACCTGAGCATCACCGACGAGCGCGCCTACGCCCTGGCATTCGTCGTGGCGGAGTCATGATGCCTGTCGCGGCAGCAGGCGATTGATCTGCGCCAGCACGCTGTCGACGCCGGCCGGGACAGTGACACGGTCTCCTCTGGCCAATGTGTTCTCGAGCTCGTGGCAGGCTTCCCGCAACTGCGGTGCCTGGCAGATGCTGGCAGCACCGTGCAACTTGTGCACGGTCTCCTGCAGGGAATCCAGCGCGCTGCGGCGATACGCCTGCTGGATAGCGCGCTTGTACTCGGGCAATTCCTTCATGAGCATTTCCCGAAGCTCGGCCTCAAGGCCCCTGGAGGACAGGTCGGCGATCTTGCCTCGGGATTCGATGTCGCTCCGGGAATGCGCTGCGGGCACAGACATGCGGACCTGACGCAGGATCTGGGACTCGGTGATCGGCTTGATCAGGCATTCGTCCGCTCCCGCTGCCAGCAGTCGCTCCCGCTCGCCCGGAAGGGCGTTCGCTGTCAGGGCTACGATACGACTGTGCTCCGGCGCTGCTGCCTGGAGGGCACGGATGCGCTGGATCGCCGTCTCCCCGCTCATCGCCGGCATGTGAATATCCATGAATACAAGTGGATAGGGGTGGTTCTGCACCTTCTCCACCGCTTCCTGGCCGTTGACCGCCTCGTCCGCGGGAACACCGTGCCGGGCAAGGATGGTCGACACCAGCCGACGATTGATCTCGTTATCATCCACCACCAGTGTGTGCGGGCGTGACCGCGAACGCACGAGTGGCAGGAACGGGTTTGGTGACGCAAGCCGTCCCGTTTCCCGCTCCACCGCCGGAGTGACGTCCGGGGCCAGTAACCGGCAAAGCTCCCGGTAGAGAGTCTGCCGCCGGGCGGACTTTGGCAGGGTGACCGTGGCGCCCTGCTGGTAGAGCATGCGCAGCTCACCGCGATCCACGGTACTGGCGAGCGTCACCAGCGGTGGTGAGTCCGGCGGCAGTTCCCCGACCAACCGGGGAAGGTAGCGGGTGTTGATGTCGTCGCGGGTGAGGCCAACGATGCACACATCCCAGTCACCGCTGTGCAGCAGCCGCAGGCAGTCGTCCCTGGCTTCCGCCTCCGTGACGCTCATTCCCCAGGATGCGCACACGTGTCTCGTCGCCAGGCGGCTGAGCAGGAACTCGTCACAAAGTAGAACCTTGCAACCGGTGAGGGGCGTATGGATGACGCCCTCGTCCTCGTTGTCGCGATCGCTGCCGGGTTGCTTGCTACTGCGGAGGGTAAACCAGAACGTGGATCCCCTGCCGGGTTCGCTTTCCAGGCCAATCTCGCCTCCCATCTGGTCCAGCAGCTTCTTGCAGATGATCAGTCCCAGTCCGGCACCCCCGAAGCGCCGGGTAATCGCCGTATCCGCCTGGCCGAAAGCGGTAAACAGCTTTTCCTGATCGGAGCGGCCGAGGCCGATGCCGGTATCGGTGACCGTCACCCGCAGCAGCGCAGTGTCCTCCTGGTTCTCCTCGAGCATCACCCGCACCACCACGCGGCCGCCGCTGGTGAACTTGATGGCATTGTGGACCAGGTTTGTCAGGATCTGACGGATCCGAATCGGATCCCCGTAGAGCTTCAGGGGGACGTCGCTGTAGACCAGGTGCACGAGCTCCAGCCCCTTGCCGAAGGCCGTCGGCGCCATGAGGGACATGACTTCCTCGATACTGTCCCGCAGGTCAAAGGCGACGTTGTCGATGACCAGCTTTCCGGCCTCCATCTTGGAGAAGTCGAGAATGTCGTTCACCAGCGCCAGCAGATTCGTGCACGACTCCTTGATGGTATTGACGTAATCACGTTGCTCCTCGTCCAGCCGGGAGTGGGTGAGCAGGTCGGAAAAGCCCAGTATCCCGTTGATAGGTGTGCGTATTTCATGACTCATATTGGCAAGGAACTCGGATTTCACCCGGCTGCCGACAAGCGCGCGCTTGCGTGCGATGTCCAGCTCCGCGTTCTGTATCTCCACAGCTTCCAGGGTTTCACGCAGCTCCTGGGTCGCCTGCTCGATCTGGCTGTTCAATTCGCCCTGGGAGCGTTCCATGGCGATGGCAGTGCGATTGATGGAACGGCTGAGCGCACCGATCTCGTCACTTTCCAGAAGGTGCAGGCGGGCGCGCAGGTCTCCCGCTCCAAGGCGCCAGACCACGTCGTTCATGCGGTTCAGCGGGGCGATCACCGTATGTCTCGCCCATAGGCCGAGAGCAACCGCAACCGCCAGGGCGGCAAGGACGGCCCCGACCACGCGGTGCAATCCTTGCAGTTCCCGGATAATGACAACGCGCGGATCGGTTTCCAGTTCGATCCAGCCCAGGGGCTGGATCGAACTCCGCATCAGGGTATCGCTGTCTGTCAGGGTGAGGACCGGTTGCCGAAACCGGGTGGAGACATTGCTGTCGACCAGCCGGGCCGCGATGAATCCGGAAAACCCGTGCACGGCCTCGGTGGTCGCCGGGTTATCCTGTACCAGTAGTGTGGATCCCCCGGCGCTTTGCATCGTCACGCGGCTCAAGGCGGGCTCCGTCAGGGCCATGGTGGCGACATTGCGCAACGCGTCCCGATCACTGCTGCGAAAGGCATTCACCAGGACAGGAGCAAGGTGCAGGGAGAGGTGCTTGCCGCGCATTGCCAGATCGTCCTGCGCGTCCTGGGAGCGATCCACCCCAACGTAGGCGATCAGGCCGACGCTGACGATCGCGGGAATGAACACCGCCAGCATCAGAATTCGTGTTCCCACTCCCCAACGCATGCAGGCGCCCCCGCTTTTTCCAGCCGCCGCACCATATCATCCGGGATGCTACAACGAACGCGGCTTTCCTCGCCAAGCCCGGGGCGCGCGTTTTGCCCGGCAGACGCGGTACACTAGACTCCCAGCCCCAGAAGACGGCCGCAAGCGGGAGCAACATGCAGACCCGGGATCAGCATCAGTATCCAACCGTCGAGGACTTCGTTGGCAACACGCCGTTGGTGCGGTTGCAACGGCTCCCCGGCAAGACCAGCAACACCATTCTGCTGAAGCTGGAGGGCAATAACCCCGCCGGCTCGGTGAAGGATCGTCCGGCTGTGAGCATGATCCGGCGTGCGGAGGAGCGGGGTGACATTCGCCCGGGGGACACGCTGATCGAGGCCACCAGCGGCAATACCGGGATCGCCCTGGCCATGGCGGCGGCGATCCGCGGGTACCGGATGGTGCTCATCATGCCCGACAACATGACCACCGAACGGCGGGCTTCCATGCGCGCCTATGGTGCAGAACTGATTCTGGTGCCGCAGTCCGGGGGCATGGAGCAGGCCCGGGATCTGGCCCTGCAGATGCAGGAGGAGGGCAAGGGCAGGGTGCTCGACCAGTTCGCCAACCCGGACAACTGGCGGGCGCATTTCGAAGGTACCGGGCCAGAGATCTGGCGTGATACCCGGGGCACGATCACCCATTTCGTCTCTTCCATGGGTACGACCGGCACCGCCATGGGCACATCGCGCTATCTCAAGGAGCGCAATCCCGACGTCGTGGTCGTGGGAGTGCAACCCCGGGAAGGCGCCCAGATCCCGGGGATCCGGCGTTGGCCGGAAGCCTACCTGCCGAAGATCTTCGAACCCCACCGCATCGATCGCACCATTGACGTCGGCCAGGAGGA
>SLLM01000143.1 GCA_007134055.1 Ectothiorhodospiraceae bacterium
CTTTTTTATTTTTTTTTGAGTTGACAGTCCTTGTCCGCTGTTTACCATGCAGCCATGGCGGCATTCCCGCCGATCACTTCCGCAACAGGTGGACCGGGCATGACTGATGGGCTAGAGGATATCCGACACAACTGGCGCCGCGAAGAGGTGGAGGAGCTGTTCCGGCAGCCGTTCAACGATCTTCTCCATCGGGCGCATGTTCTCCACCGGCGTCATCAGCAGGTGAATACGGTGCAGGTGAGCACGCTCCTGTCTATCAAGACCGGCGGTTGTCCGGAAGACTGCAAGTACTGCCCCCAGAGCGTGCGCTTCGACACCGGCCTGCAGCGCGAGGAGTTGCTGGATACCGGGGAAGTGGTGGAGGCGGCGCGGGCTGCCCGTGACGCAGGTGCGACCCGGTTCTGCATGGGAGCGGCATGGCGCAGTCCGAAGGGCCGGGATCTGGAGCGGGTAGCAGCCATGATCGGCGAGGTCAAGGCGCTCGGCCTGGAGACCTGCGCGACCCTCGGGATGCTGGATGCACAGCAGGCGCAGGCCCTGCATCGCGCAGGGCTTGATTACTACAACCATAATCTGGACACCTCCGAGGCCTTCTACGGCGAAATCATCACCACGCGAACCTACCAGGATCGGCTGGATACCCTGGAGCGCGTGCGCGATGCCGGGATGAAGGTCTGCTGCGGGGGCATCCTGGGGATGGGGGAATCGGTGGCCGACCGGGCCTCCATGCTGCACACACTGGCCACGTTGCCGGCACACCCGGAGAGTGTGCCGGTGAACCAGCTGGTGCGGGTGCCGGGAACGCCGCTGGAGGATGCACAGCCGCTTGATCCCCTCGACATGGTGAGAACCATCGCCGTCGCCCGGATCCTCATGCCAGGCGCCCATGTGCGCCTTTCCGCCGGGCGCAGTGCCATGAGCGACGAACTGCAGGCGTTGTGCTTCTTTGCCGGGGCCAACAGCATCTTCTACGGTGAGCAACTCCTGACCACGGGCAATCCGGGCGAGGACGCCGATCAGAACCTGTTCCGGCGCCTGGGGCTTACTCCGGAGCCAGGGCCCGGGGTGCCGGACTCCCTGTCCGGCGGCGATGCGAAAGAAGGAGTGGCCGGGTAGCGTGTGGGATATAGCCGCCGAGCTCGAGGGGCTGGAGCGGCAGCACCTGCTGCGCGACAACCGCACCCTGCGCCCGGCGGGCGGTATGCAGGCCGTGGATCCACGCGGTCGGCGCTTGCTGCATTTCTGCGGAAACGACTACCTGGGCCTGGCGCGTCATCCGGACATCGCGGCTGCCCTGTGCCGGAGCGCCGCGCGGGAAACCGGTAGCGGCGCGGCGCATCTGGTCAGTGGTCATCGGCCGGAGCACGGTGCCCTGCAGGAAGCGCTCGCTGACTGGCTGCACAGGGACCGTGTGCTGTTGTTCTCAACCGGCTACATGGCAAACCTCGGTGTGATTGCCGGGCTGCTCGGGAAAGGTGACCTGGTCGTGCAGGACCGGCTCAATCATGCCTCCCTGCTCGACGGCGGGCTCCTTTCGGGAGCCCGCATGCGGCGGTATCGCCACCGGGATACGCAGCACCTGCAGCACTGCCTCGAAACGTCGGCACGCCGCCGCCTGGTGGTGACCGACGGCGTGTTCAGCATGGATGGCGACCAGGCCCCCGTGGCTGCCATCCGGGACGTTGCACGTCGCAACGCAGCGGCTGTCCTGGTGGATGACGCCCACGGGCTCGGTGTTGCGGGGCCGGAAGGGCGTGGCGTACTGGCCGAGGCGGGTCTGAATCAGGACGACGTGCCCCTGCTCGTGGGAACATTTGGCAAGGCCTTCGGTACCTTCGGGGCCTTCGTGGCCGGCCCCTCCGAGTGGATCGAGCTCGTCCTGCAACGGGCCCGGACGTACCGGTATACCACGGCCTCTCCCCCCTGCCTGGCTGCGGCGACCAGCTGCGCCCTTGGGCTGGTGCGGAGCGAGGAGTGGCGCCGGGAACACCTTGCCGCGCTGATCAGCCGCTTCCGTCGCGGCGCGGAGCAGCTTGGACTGCGGCTACTACCCTCGCAGTCCCCTATTCAGCCGATTATCATGGGAAGCGCGGCGGCTGCCCTGGAGGCCGCCCGGGCGCTGGAACACCGGGGTGTGCTGGTGACGGCCATTCGCCCGCCCACCGTGCCGCAAGGCTCCGCCCGACTGCGGATCACGCTGAGTGCCGGTCATACCGAGGGACAGGTGGATCGGTTGCTGGGGGCCCTGGAGGGGATCGCCACCGGCACCGGCGACCGGAGATCAGAAGATGCTGGTACAGGCAGGTGAAGGGCATGCATGTCAACCGGTTCGGCTACGGTGTCGACATCGTGCTGGTGCATGGCTGGGGCATGCATGGCGCGGTGCTGGCGGATTTCGCCCGGGGCCTCGGGGCCCGCGGCCGGGTGCATGTGCCGGACCTGCCGGGGCACGGGCACAGCCCGGCGCTGCCAACCTTTGACCAGGCGAGCGTGATCGACGCCCTGCGGTACGCCCTGCCCGGCGATGCCGTCTGGGTGGGATGGTCCCTCGGTGCCGTCCTCGCTGCGCTGGCGGCGGATCCGAGACGCGCCCGTGCCCTTGTGCTGATCTCCGGGGTGGGGCGTTTCACGCCGGGTCCGGGATGGCCATGGGGCGTCTCCGCAGCCGCGCTGGATGACGTGCGCGGGGCTCTGCAGGACTCCGCCGGGGCCGGTGTCGATGCTCTGCTGCGGCTGGTTGCAGCGGCAGGAGCGGGCGGCCGGCGCTCCCGGAGGCTCCTGGAGGAGCGGCTTGCAGAGCGACCGATGGCGTCGGCGTCGACGTTGCAGGCGGCCCTGGACCTGCTCGCCGGGGTGGACGCGCGCCCGGCACTGCGGCAGTGGCACCGGCCGGTCCTGATCCTCGGAGGCGACCGGGACCCGCTGGTGCCGGAAGGTGCCCTGCGCCAGTGTGCCGACGGCATGGCCGATGCCACCCTGAAAGTACTTGCCGGCGCGGGACACGTGCCGTTCATCTCCCATCCCGGGGCCGTGCTGGCCGCGGTGGAGAAATTCCTCTGCCGGGTTCAGCGCCCGGCGGTGTCGGACAACGGTGAGCATGATGGATACGGATGATGCGGGCTGGCTGGACCGGGAGGCGATGCGGCGCTCGTTCGACAGCGCCGCGGGCACGTATGACGAGGCCGCCGTCCTGCAGCGGGAGGTCTGTGCACGCCTGCTCGAACGGCTGGATCTCATCCGCCTGGAGCCGGAACGGGTGCTGGACCTGGGGTGTGGAACCGGTAACAGCAGCCGGGGGTTGAGGGATCGTTACCGTCGGGCGCAGGTGATCGCCCTGGACCTGGCCCCGGCAATGCTGCGCCGGGCGCGGCGCCACGGCAGCTGGATGCGCCCGCTCCCGGTGATCTGCGGCGAAGGCGAAGCGCTGCCCCTGGCCGATCACAGCGTGGACATGCTGTTCTCGAACCTGGCCTTGCAATGGTGCCAGGACCTGCCTCGCCTGTTCCGGGAATGCCAGCGGGTGCTGCGCCCCGATGGCCTGCTCATGTTCTCCACCTTCGGGCCGGACACGCTCCGGGAGCTGCGCCAGAGCTGGGCCGTGGTGGATGATGCCGAGCATGTGAGCCGTTTCGTCGACATGCACGACATCGGTGATGCACTGGCAGCGGAGCGGTTTGCGGACCCGGTGATGGACATGGAACGACTCACGGTGACCTATCCCCGGTTCCGGGACCTTGCCGCCGATCTCAAGGCGCTGGGCGCCCACAACGCGCACCGGGGACGACCCCGCGGCCTCACGGGCAGGCGGCGCCTGGATGCCATGCTGGCGGCCTACGAGGGTCTCCGCGATGCCGATGGGCGCCTGCCTGCGACCTGGGAAGTCCTGTATGGCCACGCATGGGCCACGGACCAGCGGGCACGTTCCCGGGGCGCCGGCGGTGCGGTTACCGTCTCCCTCGATGATGTCCGCCGCAAGCTGCGAGCCGGCCCGTGAAGCGCGGCTGGTTCGTGACCGGTACCGATACGGGGGTGGGCAAGACATTGGTGGCCGTGTCCCTGCTGCGTGGACTGGCTGCAGCCGGGTACGGTGCCGTGGGCATGAAGCCGGTGGCCGCCGGCTGTACCCTGCAGGACGGGGAACTGCGCAACAACGACGCCCTTGCCCTGCAGCAGGCGGGAACCCGCAGGCTTTCCTACCGGGAGGTCAATCCCGTCGCCCTGGAGCAGGCCGTTGCGCCCCATCTTGCGGCCGCCCGGGAGCGGGTGGCGATCCGGGTGACGGATATCGCCCGCTGCGCGCGCGGGCTGGCCCGCCCGGGGGAGTTCCTCGTTGTGGAGGGAGCGGGTGGCTGGCGCGTGCCGCTGGAAGGACGGGCGTCGATGGCGGATCTGGCCGTGGCCATCGGGTTGCCGGTGCTGCTGGTCGTCGGTATTCGGCTGGGGTGCCTGAACCATGCCCTGCTGTCGGCCGAGGCCATACGACGGGACGGACTGGACCTGGCCGGCTGGATCGCCGTGCGCGTGGATCCGCACGCGGCGCTGGCGGATGAGCAGATAGCCACCCTGGGCGAGCGCCTTGGCTGTCCCCATGCCGGCACCGTGCCATGGCTTGGTCCGACTCCCCCGGCCCATGCCGCAGGGTGCCTGCGACTGGATCGCCTTGTCGGCAGTGAAGGTCCGTCGTCAAGGACGCGCGCGCCGGGACCCGAGGCCTGATCACGGGACCCGGGGGCGCCACCAAGGGTTTCCTCGCAATGGCATCTCCACTAGAATGAGCGGCCGGCTCTGCGCCCGTTTTACGCGCAGAGCGTCGCGGGGACTGCCATGGCGATCAACGGTACCGGGCCCCGGGGGCGCGTATTCGTCCTGCGGCCGGATAACGGTCTGTACTGGCGTACCACGCTGTGGGTGTACCTGTTCCTCGTGGTTGTGTGCCTGACCGTTGCAATCGGGTTTACCCTGGCCGGTTTCTGGCCCGTGCTGCCCTTTGCCGGGCTGGAGCTTGCACTGCTGGGCGTCGCCCTCTACGTGACCGCGCGTCGTGGACGCTACCGGGAAATCGTGCGGGTGGGCGCAACAACGGTGGAGATCGAGAAAGGGTATCGGCCGCCCGGACGGCGCTGGCAGTTCGAGCGCGTCTGGACCGAGGTTGCCATGCGCCCGTCGGGGAGTCGGTTGTACCCGGATCAACTGGTCATCCGCTCGCGGGGCGAGACGGTGGAACTCGGCGCGTTCCTGACGGAGAATGATCGCGCCACCCTGGCGCTGGAGCTGGAACGGGCCATCGGGCCCATGGCCTCGGCGGGGGGGGTTCCCTCGCGGGCCTGAGACCGAACCAACCGGGCACGCCAAGCCGCCTATCTCATCTGGGAGAGTGCGTGGAATGAAAAGAAAGCTGTTGGGAGCCCTGGCCGCCATCGGCGCACTGGGTCTGCCGCTGGTCGCCGCCGCCGCAACCGCACCGGAATCGGACTGGCGGCGCCCCTGGGGGCTCAACCTGCCACGGGGGGTCACGGAGCTCAGCCAGGACGTCTACACGCTCCACATGCTGGTCTTCTGGATCGTGTGCATCATCGGCGTGCTGGTCTTTGGCGGCATTTTCTACTCGGTCTGGAAGTTCCGGAAGTCTCAGGGCGCCGTGCCCGCCAAATGGCATCACAGTACCACGGTGGAAGTGGTCTGGACGGTGATCCCGTTCCTGATACTGCTGTTCATCGCGGTTCCCGCCACCCAGACCATGATCAAGATCGATGACACGTCCGATTACGACATGACGGTCAAGGTGACCGGGTACCAGTGGATGTGGGAGTACGAGTATCTGGACGAGGATGTCGCCTTTTTCAGCCGCCTCGACCGGGACAGTGACCGCGCGCGCCAGCGCAACCCGGACGTCCGGCCGCAGGATGTGGAGCATTACCTGATCGACGTGGACAATCCCCTGGTGGTTCCCGTCAATACCCGCATCCGCTTCCTCATCACTGCCAACGACGTGATTCATGCCTGGTGGGTACCGGAGCTGGGCTGGAAGAAGGACGCCATCCCGGGATTCATCAACGAGGCCTGGGCGGAGATTCAGGAGCCGGGCACCTATCGTGGCCAGTGCGCCGAACTGTGCGGCCGGGATCACGGCTTCATGCCTATCGTCGTCGTGGCGCTGGCGCAGGAGGACTACGAGCAGTGGCTGCAGGAGCAACGGGAGGAGAACGGCGTTGTGGCTACGGACGATGCCGAGGAGGCGGATGTGGAGACAGCCGTGCTCGAGGAGGTCGACCCGGATGAACTCATGCAGGTTGGTCGGCAGGTCTACGACAACCAGTGCATTGCCTGCCATCAGGCGGAGGGGCAGGGCATGGCCACCTTCCCCGGACTCGCCGGCAGTGACCGGGTCATGGACGACGACGACTGGGTGATCGACGTGGTGGTGAACGGGGTTTCCGGGACGGCCATGACAGCCTTCGGCCCCCGCCTGGATGACCGCGAACTCGCCGGGGTGCTGACGTATATCCGCAACGCCTGGGGGAACGAGGCCGAACCCATCCAGCCCGCCGACGTCCGTGACGCCCGATGAATGCCAAGGCATAGCCAGAACGAGGAACCTGTCCAATGAGTGCCACAAGCCACGACACGCACCATGACGACCACCACGATCACGGGCCGCCCCCGGGGATCACGCGCTGGTTGTTTACCACGAACCACAAGGATCTGGGCGTGCTCTACATGGTCTTCGCCCTGATCATGTTCTTCGTTGGCGGTGCCATGGCGATGGTCATCCGGGCCGAGCTGTTCCAGCCGGGCCTCAACCTGGTCGATCCGCATTTCTTCAACCAGATGACCACGATGCACGCGCTGGTGATGATCTTCGGTGCGGTCATGCCGGCGTTCACCGGCCTGGCCAACTGGCTGGTTCCGATTCAGATCGGCGCTCCGGACATGGCCCTGCCGCGGGTCAACAACTGGGCTTTCTGGCTGCTGCCCGCAGGCTTCGTGCTGCTGTTGCTCACGCTGTTCCTTCCCGGTGGCGCGCCGGCAGGCGGCTGGACCATGTATCCGCCGCTGATCCTGCAGCTCGGTGATGCCTTCCCGTTCCTGATCTTCGCAGTGCACATACTCGGCATCTCCTCGATCATGGGGTCCATCAACATCGTCGCCACCATTCTCAACCTGCGGGCACCGGGCATGACCCTGATGAAGATGCCCCTGTTCGTGTGGGCCTGGCTGATCACCGCCTTCCTCATCGTGGCGGTCATGCCTGTGCTGGCGGGGGCCGTGACGATGCTGCTGACCGACCAGTACTTTGGCACCAGCTTCTTCAACGCCGCGGGTGGCGGTGATCCGGTCCTGTTCCAGCACATCTTCTGGTTCTTCGGTCATCCCGAGGTGTACATCCTCATCCTGCCGGCGTTCGGCATCGTGTCCGCGATCATCCCGACCTTCGCGCGCAAGCCGTTATTCGGCTACAGCTCGATGGTCTATGCCACGGCGAGCATTGCCTTCCTGAGTTTCATCGTCTGGGGGCATCATATGTTCTCCGTGGGCATGCCGCTGTCCGGACAGCTCTTTTTCATGTACGCGACCATGCTGGTTGCCGTGCCCACGGGGGTGAAGATCTTCAACTGGATGGCGACCATGTGGCAGGGTTCGATGACCTTCGAGACGCCCATGCTGTTCGCAATCGCCTTCGTCATCCTGTTCACCATCGGCGGCCTGTCCGGTGTCATGCTGGCACTGGCTCCGGTTGACCTGCAGTATCACGATACCTACTTCGTCGTCGCCCATTTCCACTATGTGCTGGTTACCGGCGCCATCTTCTCCATAATGGCGGCCGTGTACTACTGGCTGCCCAAGTGGACCGGCAACATGTACGACGAACGGCTCGGCCAGTGGCATTTCTGGCTGTCGACCATCTCCGTCAACGTGCTGTTCTTCCCGCAACACTTCCTGGGACTCGCCGGCATGCCACGACGGATCCCCGATTACGCACTGCAGTTCACCGACTTCAACATGATTTCCTCGATCGGCGGCTTTGTTTTCGGCCTCTCGCAGCTGATCTTCGTGTGGGTCATCATCAAGTGCGTGCGGGGAGGCGAGAAGGCCAGTGATCAGGTCTGGGAGGGGGCCAAGGGGCTGGAGTGGACCCTGCCCTCGCCGGCACCGTACCACACCTTCGAACAGCCGCCGGTAGTGAAGTGAGGATGGATATGGCCGAAGGGCACGATCCTGCATCCCGGCGACGTCGGCGGCGTGTTCTGCTGACCGCGGGTCTGCTCGCTGCTGCGGCGCTCGGCCTGTATCTGATGTTCATCTGGATGCAACTGCCATGAGACAGACCGGACCCAGCCACGCACGCCTCGTCAGCAAGATGCTTCTGCTGGTGGTAGGGATGTTCGCGTTCGGTTTCGCGATGGTTCCCATCTACGAGAAGTTCTGCGAGGTAACCGGATTCAACGGCTTCGTCTCCACCCAGGCAGCGGAGGGCCCGGTGATCGGCGAGGGCAGTGACCGCAAGGTGACGGTCGAGTTCGTCTCCACGGTGAACGAACGGCATCCCTGGAACTTCCGCGCGGTGGAATCACGCATGGAGGTGAGTCCCGGGGAGCTCTACACTGCCTATTTCACGGTGGAGAATGCGCGCGAGGGCGCCGGGGTCACCCAGATCGTGCCCAGTGTGGCGCCGGGGAACGCGGGACGGTACCTGAAGAAGACCGAGTGCTTCTGCTTCACTGAACAGCGCTTTGAACCGGGGGAGACCCGGGAGCTGCCGGTGACGTTCTTCATTGACCCGGCGCTGCCGGAACGCACCGGCACCGTCACCCTTTCCTATACCCTGTTCGACATCTCCGCGGGGGATGAGCCGGAGTTTGACACGGAGGATGCAGGTCTGCACGCAGGGGCTGGACAGTAAGCGTGCGGGCCCGTCCCGGGCTGTAACGAGGAAGAACTAGATGAGTGACACGCAGCAACAGCCGTACTACGTTCCCCACGACAGCCGCTGGCCCGTGTTCGGTGTCCCGGGCATGGTACTGCTGGCGGGTGGCTTTTCCGGTTACCTGAACGGAACCGGTTGGGGCATGCCGGTGATGGTGATCGGGGCGATCGTGACCCTGATCATGACCGTGATGTGGTTCCGGGACGTCGTGCACGAGAGTGTGGCCGGGAAGTACAACAACCAGGTAGACCTCTCCTTCCGCCAGGGCATGGCCTGGTTCATCTTCTCCGAGGTGATGTTCTTCGGTGTCTTCTTTGGGGCCCTGTTCTACGCGCGGGTGTTCTCGATTCCCTGGCTGGGGGGCGACGATCCGGCCACCAGCCGTTTCCTGTGGGATTCCGTGGTTCTGAGCTGGCCCACCGCGGGACCGGGGGAGATGTACCGGGCGCTGGAGTTCACGCCGATGGGCGCCTGGTTCCTGCCCACCCTGAATACCTTGATCCTGCTCACCTCCGGCGTCACCCTCACAATCGCTCACCATGCGATCAAGGAGGGCCACCGGCCGAAGGTGATCTGGGGACTGGCGGCCACGGTACTGCTCGGCTTCATCTTCATGTGCGTGCAGTCCTACGAGTACGTGCATGCCTACCAGGACCTCAACCTGCGCATGGATACGGGCATATACGGCTCGGTGTTCTTCATGCTCACCGGGTTCCACGGGTTGCACGTGACCATCGGCGCGATCGCCCTGCTGGTGATCCTCTTCCGCGTGATCCGGGGCCATTTCACCGCCGACAACCATTTCGGCTTCGAAGCGGCGGCGTGGTACTGGCACTTCGTGGATGTGGTGTGGATTCTGCTGTACGTCGTGGTCTATCTGCTCTGAGAATATCCGCGCCGATTGCCTGACGCGCCCGGCTGTCCGGAACTTTCCGCAGGCTTGTCCGTCTCAGGCAGGACCGTCCCGGTGCGGCGGTGGGCTTCCCCGTTACAGGCGACCGGGATGCCGGCGTCAGTGCCCCCGGTAAGGATCGTTCGGCTGGATCACGCCGGTGAGCACCAGCGCGATCAGGATCAGGAACAGGGTGACGGAGAGGCTGATCCGGACCGTCAGGGCCCGTACCACGCGGCGCGAATCGCTGGGATCCCGGATCAGGAACACCGCCCCGGAGATGAGACTGGCGAGTATGGCCAGGAGGAACAGGACGATAATGATCTTGCCGATGAGGGTCATGTTCGCCTGCCGTGGATGAGGTGAGCGGCGTACCGGGAGCTGTCTCCGATCCCGGAGCGGGGCATGCAAGAAGGCAAGTCTAGTATGCCGGTCCGCGGTGGGCAAAGCGCTCCGGCACACGCACGTCAGGGGACACTCTCTATGGGTCGGTACACCGTGCGGTTTCGGCCGCGTCTCATTCCGACACTCGCCACGCTGCTCGTGTTCCCGGTCCTGCTCTCCCTGGGATTCTGGCAGCTTGATCGCGCCGAGCAGAAGGAAGCGTCGCTGGCGGCGTTCGACGAACGGGGTCGGCTGCCGGCGCTGGAACTCAACCGGGTGGCGCCGGATCCGGAAGGCGACCTGTTCCGCCGGGCCGTCGCCGAGGGAGAGCCGGACGCCCAGCGACAGTTCCTGCTGGACAACCAGATATTCCGCCAGGAGGCCGGTTATCACGTCCTGACTCCTGTCCGCCTGGCGGGGAGAGAGGAGGCGGTCCTGGTGGATCGGGGCTGGGTATCGCTGGGCGCCAGCCGCCGCTCGCTGCCGGGCGTTCCGGTGGATTCCCTGCCCGGGCGGGTCCGGGGTCACCTGGACCATGGGCCCGCCACCGGGATACGGCTCGGAGGTATCGCCGATGGCGAGAACGGCTGGCCGTTACGCGTCCAGTACATAGACTACGATGAGCTCTCCGAACGCCTTGGCTATCCCCTGTTGCCGATTGTGCTCCGTCTGGACGAGAGCTTGCCGGGCGGCTTTGCCCGCAACTGGCGACCGGAGCATCGGACGGGTTTCGGGCCGGAGCGCAACCGGGGATACGCCTTTCAGTGGTTCGCATTGGCCACGGCGTTGCTGGTGATCTACCTGGTGGTGAACGTACAGCGGATCCGAAATGACCGGAATGGCGATGACTGAACAAGCGAAGTGGAAACCGCGGCTGGCGATGATCGTGCTGCTAGCCTCGTTCTTTGTCCCCGCGTCGATCGCGTGGACCCTCTTCTTCGCCGGCTGGACGCCCGGATCCACGGGCAACCACGGGGCGTTGGTCGAACCGCCGCACCAGCTCGACGGTGAACTGGTGGATGCCCGCGGTGATCCGGTGCCGGCCTCCGTGCTGCGGGGTCGCTGGAGCATGCTGCTCGTCAATCAAGGCCCCTGCGGGGACACGTGCAGGGCGCGGCTGGCGGACCTGGGCCAGGTCCGCCTCGCCCTGGCCCAGAACATGGACCGGGCGCAGATCGTCCTGCTGCTGCCGGAGGGAACCCCGCTGCCGGACGATCTTGCGGGGGAACACGCTCACCTCCAGGTCCACTGGATGCGTGACGGCATTCTCCCGGCGGACGATCCGGAGGCGGATGCGGAGATCTCGACCTCCCTGGTCGATACCCGTGGCTACCGCATGATGCGCTACGAGGAACCGCTTGACGCCTACGGGATGCTGCAGGACATCAAGCGCCTGCTGCGCCTGTCGAACATCGACCTGGAACGCCTGCAGGGGCTGTCGGAGGATGCGTAGTCCATGACCACTCGTGGCTTCTTTCGCCTGTCCCTGGCGGCAACCTGCCTGACCTTCGTGGTCATATTGCTGGGCGCCTGGGTGCGCCTGGAGGATGCAGGTCTGGGGTGCCCCGACTGGCCGGGTTGCTATGGAATGCTGCTTGGCGTACCGCAGACCGAGGAAGCCATCGCCGCTGCCAACGTGGCCTATCCCGAACGACCCGTGCACGTTGGCAAGGCGTGGAAGGAAATGATCCACCGCTATGCGGCAGGCGTCCTTGGTCTGCTGGTGCTGGCACTGGCCATCATGGCCGTGCGCAACCGTCGTCGACCGGGCCACCCCATGACGCTGCCGCTGTTTCTCGGGGTTCTGATCCTCGCTCAGTCGATCCTCGGGATGTGGACCGTCACCTGGCAACTGAAACCCCTGGTGGTCACACTGCACCTTCTGGGTGGCATGGCAACCCTCTGCCTGCTGTTCTGGCTGACCGTGCGGCAGGGTTACCTGGGACGTCCTGTGCCGCCGGATACTGCCGCACGACTTCGATCCTGGACGTTGGCGGTACTGGCGGTGGTAGTCGTGCAGGTTGCGCTGGGCGGATGGGTGAGTACCAATTATGCGGCGCTTGCCTGTACCGATTTTCCCCTATGCCATGGGCGCGTCCTGCCGCACGCGGACTACGGTGAGGCTTTCGTGCTCTGGCGCGGGCTGGGGGTCGACTACGAGTTCGGGGTGCTGGATCATCCGGCCCGGGTGGCAATTCACTTCGTGCACAGGCTGGGAGCCGTGATCACGGCGATCGCCGTAGTGGCCCTCGCGGTGGCTGTCTGGCGTCGGGCTGCCGGGACCGTGGCCGCCGTCACCGCAGCCGTCATGGCCGGCTTGCTGGTGATACAGTGGCTGCTGGGTATCGGCAACGTGCTTCTGAGTCTGCCGCTGCCCCTTGCGGTGGCCCACAATGGCGGCGCGGCTCTGCTGTTGTTGAGCGTACTTGCTCTCTATCATACCCTGCGCCCGTTGCCCGGAAGGGGGTCCGACGTGGAGGTAGCCCGCCGGGATGGTTGAGTTGCATTGGGGAGAAAGGCGGGTGAGCGCAACCTGGCGCGATTATTACGAGCTGACCAAGCCCAAGGTTGTGGCGTTGCTGGTGTTCACGGCGATTGTGGGAATGGTGCTCGCCGCCCCCCCGGCCCAGGTACCCTGGAATGCCCTGATTTTCGGTTCCCTGGGTATCGCACTGGCCTCGGCCGCCGCCGCCGCCATCAACCAGATGGTGGATCGGGAGGTGGATGCCCGCATGGCCAGGACCCGGGGCCGGCCGCTCCCCCAGGGAGTCATTCCGACCGCCCGGGCCGTATGGTTTGCCGCGGCGATCGGCGTTGCCGGTCTGGCGATGCTCTGGCTGCTGGTGAACCCGCTCACGGCACTGCTCACGTTCCTGTCCCTGATCGGCTATGCGTTCGTGTACACGCTCTACCTGAAGCGGGCCACACCCCAGAACATCGTCATTGGCGGTGCTGCCGGCGCGGCTCCCCCGGTGCTGGGCTGGACTGCCGTGACCAATTCCATTGATCCCCATGCCCTGCTGCTGTTCCTGATCATATTCGTCTGGACTCCGCCCCACTTCTGGGCCCTTGCTATCCATCGACGTGAAGAATACGCCCGCGTGGACATCCCGATGCTGCCGGTGACGCACGGCGTGGGTTTCACCCAGGTGCAGATACTTCTCTACACCATTCTTCTGATGGCGGTCAGCCTGCTTCCTTTCGCCCTGCGCATGGCTGGATTCGTGTACCTGCTTGGTGTGCTGTTACTCAACGCGGGGTTTCTCTACTACGCCCTGAAGATGCGCTGGTCGGACGACGAGGCGGTTCCCATGCAGGCCTTCAGTTACTCGATCACGTACCTGATGGGAGTTTTCGGCCTGTTGCTGGTGGATCACTACCTTCCCCTTGCCGCGGTGCTCTGGGGCTGATCACGGCCTGAGGGCCTCCCGCGGGGCGGCCTGGCGGGCGATGGGGATGACGGGCGGTCTCTTCAGCGGGATGCCGGGTTCCCGGGACGCCTTGCCTGCGGATCGTGGCCTGGTCCCGGCCTGGCGTGGGTCGACAGGATCATTCCTCGAATCGCTCCATGATCAGTGTGGCGTTGGTGCCGCCAAAGCCGAAGCTGTTGGACATTACACAGCGCAGCCCCGCATCGTCCAGACGCTCGCGGACGATGGGAAAATCCGCCGCCGCCTCGTCCAGGTTGTCGATATTCGCAGAAGCGGCGATGAAGTCCCGTTCAAGCATCAGCAGGCTGTAGATCGCCTCCTGTACCCCGGCTGCGCCCAGGGAATGTCCCGTCAGCGACTTGGTGGAGCTGATCCTTGGCACCCGATTGCCGAACACATTGCTGACGGCTTCCAGTTCCGTGATATCCCCCACCGGGGTGCTGGTGCCGTGGGCATTGATGTAGTCCACCGGCCGCATTGCGGTGGCCAGCGCCTGCTGCATGCAC
>SLLM01000293.1 GCA_007134055.1 Ectothiorhodospiraceae bacterium
CAACCAGAGCCAGCAGGTGATTCACCAGGTGCGCATGGAGCTGGAAGAGATCTACCACATGCTCAAACGATAGCCCCGGTTCAACAGCCTCTCAGATGGGATCCTCGCCGGCGCGTTTTTGCGCCAGGTTTCGTTCGGTCTTCTCCAGTTGGTGTACGAGTGCCGGCCCGCGGCGCAGCGCCACCCCTACAGCCAGTATGTCGATGATGGTCAGGTGCGCGATCCGTGACATCATCGGTGTATAGGTATCTGTTTCGTCCGCGACGTCCGCATACAGCGCTACGGTGCTTCGCTTCGCAAGGGGTGAACCGCAGGCGGTAATGGCAATGACCCGGGCGCCTGCCTCGGTGGCCAGATCGGCGCTACGCAGAAGATCCGCGGAGTGCCCCGTGCGCGAGATGGCCACGACCGCGCTGGCGGGGGAGAGGATGGCGGCAGACATGCTGTAGACATGCGGATCGCTGTAGGCGACGGTAGGTACACCGAGGCGAAAGAACTTGAGCTGTCCGTCCTGGGCGACGATTCCCGACGCGCCGTGACCGTAGAACTCGATCCGGTCGGCTTCTGTCAGGATGGTAATGGTCTGCTCAAGCGATTCGGTGTTCAAGTGGTTGCGAGCCTGCACCAGGGATGCCGCAGCGCGGTCGAACATTTTCGCCGAGAGATCCTCCGCCCGGTCGTCGAAATCCACGCCGCTGTATATGTACGGGGCCCCACTTGCCAGGCTTCCGGCAAGATGCAGCTTGAAGTCCTGGAATCCATTGCAGCCTATCGCGCGGCAGAATCGTATGACCGTCGGTTCGCTGACGCCGGCCTCCTCCGCGATGGTGGCGATGGGGGAGCTGATCACCGCGTTGGGCCGCTCCAGGACCAGGTCCGCCACCTTGCGTTCGGAGCGTCGCAGTTCCGGTTGTAAGGCCTTGATTCTCGCCAGCATCGCTGAGCTGCTCCCGGGCGCTGCACACCGTGCGGGTAATCCTGCCATGTCCACACGGCAGACGTGTCCGATGATCGGGAAAGGATATTCTGTAGTCTTACTACAATCAAGCCTGATTGGTGTCGTGCGCGCCACAGGGTCCTTATCCCCGACGCCCAATCAGGTATGTCGTTGGAATCACATAGAACGATGGTCGCCGGTGCGACGCAACCCGCTTCTTGATTAGACACCTCATGCCACCTAGAATGTAGTAAAGCTACATTTTGGTCCCGGCAACCACAGTGTCCGATCACGCACGTCATGGGAGTGCCGGAATCAACACCAGACGAGGAGAGCAACGATGGCGTATCGAGTGGCGATCAACGGCTATGGCCGCATTGGCCGTAACGTTCTGCGGGCACTCTACGAGAGCGGGCGAACCGAGGAGTTCCGCATTGTTGCCGTCAACGATCTGGGGGATGCCGCCACCAACGCCCATCTCACCCGGCACGATACCGTACATGGGCGGTTCACGGCGGATGTGCGGGCGGAAGACGACGCCATGATCGTCAACGGCGACAGTATACGGGTGCTTGTGGAACGCGACCCGGCGAAGCTGCCCTGGCGCGAACTGCAGGTCGATATCGTGCTGGAGTGTACCGGCCGGTTCGCCAGCAAGGCCCTCGCCTGGGCCCACATGGAGGCCGGTGCGCGCAAGGTGCTGATATCCGCACCGGGAGGTGGCGACGTGGACGCTACCATTGTCTACGGTGTCAACCATGAGGTGCTGGATGCGAGCCATGAAGTGGTCTCCAACGCATCATGCACGACCAATTGCCTGGCGCCGCTGGTGAAACCGCTGCACGAAGGAATCGGTGTCGAGCGGGGCGTGATGACCACGATCCACGCCTATACGAACGATCAGCTCCTGATCGACAATTATCATAAGGACCTGCGGCGCGCACGCTCCGCCACCCAGTCAATGATCCCCACCAAGACCGGTGCGGCGGCGGCGGTGGGGTTGGTGCTGCCGGATCTCCGCGGGCGGCTGGATGGGTTTGCCGTGCGCGTGCCGACTGTAAACGTCTCCCTGGTGGATCTGTGTTTCGACGCAGCCCGGGATACCTCCGTCGAGGAGATCAACCAACTGCTGCGCGAGGCGGCCGCCGGGCCGCTGCACGGGATCCTCCGGGTCGCCGACGAACCGCTGGTGTCCATGGATTTCAATCACGACCCGGCGTCGGCGATCTACGATCCGTACATGACCCGGGTGGTGGACGGGCGGCTGGTCAAGGTCTGTGCCTGGTACGACAATGAGTGGGCGTTCTCGTACCGGATGCTGGATACCGCCGGCGCCATGCTTGCGGCCGGCTGATCCGGGGGCAAACGTTTCGAGCGGGCCGCAGGAGGCCGTCATGCCGCGTAGAACCAAGATCGTAGCGACCCTGGGGCCGGCTTCGGATGATCCGCAGGTGCTGGAGGAGTTGATCCGTGCCGGGGTTGATGTGGTCCGGCTCAATTTTTCCCACGGCAGCGCCGAGGATCACCGTCGTCGGGCCATGCGGGTTCGTGATGCCTGCGCCCGGGTCGGGCGGGATGTCGGCATCCTGGCCGACCTGCAGGGACCAAAGATCCGGATCGACCGGTTCCGGGACGGCCCGGTCACGTTGCGCGAGAACGCCACTTTCTGCCTGGATGCTTCCCTCGATCCGGATGCCGGTGACGAAGACGCCGTAGGAATTGCCTACAAGCACCTGCCGGAGGATGTCTCCGCCGGAGACACGCTGCTGCTGGACGATGGCCTGATCTCCCTGCGCGTGACCGCGGTGGAAGGGCCCCGGGTGCACTGCCAGGTGGAGCTCGGTGGCACCCTGTCCGACAACAAGGGGATCAATCGGCTCGGTGGGGGGCTGTCGGCGGGAGCGCTGACGGACAAGGATCGGGAGGACATGAAGACCGCCGCCGCCATGGAGGTGGACTACGTGGCGGTTTCCTTCCCTCGCTCGGCGGTGGATGTCGACGATGCCAGGGAGCGCCTGGCGGCGGCGGGTAGCCGCGCCGGCATCATCGCCAAGATCGAGCGTGCCGAGGCGGTCGAGGCCATCGAATCCATCATCGTCGCCTCGGACGCGGTCATGGTGGCACGGGGTGATCTCGGTGTGGAGATCGGCGACGCGGAACTGCCCGGGGTGCAGAAACGCATCATCGCCCTTGCCCGGGAACTGAACCGGGTGGTGATCACTGCTACCCAGATGATGGAATCCATGGTCAGTCAGCCGGCTCCCACCCGCGCGGAAGTGCTGGACGTGGCGAACGCGGTGATGGACGGTACCGATGCGGTCATGCTGTCGGCGGAGACCGCTACCGGCAAGTATCCCGTGCGCACCGTGGAGGCGGTGGACCGGGTTTGCCTCGGTGCCGAGCGGCAGCGCATGACGCAGCGCTCCAAGCACCGTATGGACAGCCACTTCGAGCGGGTGGACGAGGCGATCGCCATGGCCACCATGTACACGGCCAACCACCTGGATGTGCGCGCCATTATCGCCCTCACGGAATCCGGGTCCACGCCGTTGTGGATGTCCCGGATCAGTTCCGGCATTCCCATCTACGCGTTGACCCGGCACCAGAGCACCCGCCGCAGGGTTACCATGTATCGGGGGGTGTACCCGGTAGACTTCGAACTGGAGCATTTCGACCCGAATCTGGTGGTCCGGGATGCGGTGGACTGCCTGCAGGGCATGGGGGCCGTGGCGGACGGTGAACTGGTGATCATCACCAAGGGTGACCTCACCGGTGTAGCCGGCGGCACCAACGCCATGAAGATTGTCCAGGTCGGCGCCTGACCGGG
>SLLM01000283.1 GCA_007134055.1 Ectothiorhodospiraceae bacterium
CATAGGCTCACCGGGAGGCATGATGGCCAGGCTGCCCGGCGGCAGTTCGCGAGTGGCACCGGGATCGAACTGCTCGCCATGAGCAAAGTGCAGGGTGCCGGACAACACGGTCACTCGTTCGTATTCGGGGTGGACGTGGGGCAGGATTCGGTATCCGTCTTCGAGGCGTAGCCGGAAGGTGAAGGGTTCGGCTTGCGAAATGTCGCCCTCGAGGATCGCAATCTCGGCCCCCTCTCCCATCGACGCCACAGGTCCCCACTCCAACTCGTCTGCGGTCATCATCACGTACCCGTCCCTGGGGTGCGTTTCCCCGCTGCCGGACCAGACCAGTCCGACGGTGAGAAACGCTGCCAGGACTACACCGGGTAAGCTCCATCTTCTCTTCATGGTCAACCTCGTTCGATCAAGAGTCGCGTGCTGTCCACTGCCTGACTACTGGGGTCATCCCTCCGTGGAGATGAGCCCGACGGGCGGCAGCTGTCCCGCTACCGGGTACGATGCGCCGGGAGGGAGAAGAGTTCCCTGAGGGGGGCGATCGTCTCAACCGCTCCCACCTGAATTGGAATATCCTCCTACGTCGAAGCCATCGGAGGACGCGGTCAGGGGCGGTGCAGTGAGAGGCGGACACGACGAAAAGTGAGGCCCACGTCTGCCCGTGGCAGCTGGAGCTTCAGAAAGAGCTTCGCTTCGCTCCGCTGATCCTCAGCGGTACGATCCGGATGTTCGACGCGGTAGTGGGCGCTGGAGGATTCGAACCTCCGACCTCCTGCTTGTAAGGCAGGCGCTCTGAACCGGCTGAGCTAAGCGCCCGAAAAGCCAGGAGTCCCGTCATGACGCGACGTCTGGGGGCTCCGGCCTCGTTGGTCCTCCCGGCACATGTGCTAGTGAGTGTGCTGGTTGGGCCTTTCAACGTACCTCCCGAACCCGACTCTGATCAAGGACCACCGCCGGGCCCGGTCCCGCACCACCGTCATCGCCTGGCCCGCCAGTCTGAGAACAGACGCTAATCTCCGATCCCGGAGGTTGTGAACCATGGACCGACCTTGATCTCAAGTTCCGGTTCTGAGGACAGGACGAAGGCAAAGTAGGCTTGAATTGAGCGCGCTTCCAGACATTCGGCTCCAGCCCACTCTTTCCACCCATCATCGGCTCAGGTTTGGAATCTCTTCCCGAAGGAATTCCAGCAGATCGAACAGGTCTGAAATAGGCACCGCACGAGGCCGGACAGGAAAAGAGCCATGCCGGCCAGACACATGGCGACCACAAGTCGCGCGGCATCGGGCCTGGTCTCGCATCCTCGTGTTCGCGCAGCCACATGGCCTGTGGGCAAGTCAGACCGGCCGCTTGATGGTGATCTGCGTCACGTCACAATTCGCACTTTCGAACGTGGCCGCGCATGAGGTCAGGTAGAAATTCCACATCCTACGAAAGCGCTCGTCGAAGCCCATTTCGGCGATCTGGTCCCATTTCTCATTGAAACTCTCGTGCCAGCGCCTGAGCGTCAGCGAGTAGCTCGGCCCGAACTCGATCGACTGCTCGATCGACAGTCCCGCTTTGAGCACCTGTTCCTTGAGTGCGCCGGGGCTGGGCAGCATTCCGCCCGGAAAGATGTATTTCTGGATGAAGTCCACGCCGCGCCTGTAGACCTTCCACCTCCGATTATGCACGGTGATGATCTGCAACGTGGCATTGCGCCCGGGCTTCAGCCTGTCGCGCACGATGTCGAAGTAGACCGGCCAGTACTTCTGCCCCACGGCCTCGAACATCTCGATCGAGGCGATGCCGTCGTAATGCCCACGCTCGTCCCGATAGTCCTGCAACTTGAACTCAACTTGGCTGGAAAGCCCTGCTTTCTCGATCCTTTGCCTGGCATAGTTGAACTGCTGTTCGCTGATGGTCAGTCCAGTGACCCGCAGCCCGCGCTCCTTCGCGGCATACTCCGCGAACCCGCCCCAGCCGCAGCCGGTCTCGAGGATGTGGTCGCCCGGGCGCGCGCCCATCTGGTCGATCACGGAGGCGTATTTGGCGATCTGCCCCTTCTCCGTGCTCTCCTGTCCCGACTCAAAGAGCGCCGAGGAATAGGTCATCGTGTCGTCAAGCCAGAGCCGGTAGAAATCGTTGCCCAGATCGTAGTGGTAGGAGATGTTGCGCCGCGCCTGTGCCTTGTGATTGCGCTGCAACCAGAAGCGGCACTTCTCGAACGCACGGACGAAAGTCTGCCCCGGAAACCCGTCATAGATGTCGTCGTTGTCCGCATGCACCAGGTCCATGAAGGCCTGCAGATCCGGCGTGGACCACCATTCGTCCAGATAGGCGTCGCAGAAGCCAAGGTCGCCCTCTCGGATCAGCCTGGCGAAGAGGTCATCGTTGTGGATATGCAGCTCGGCCACCGGCCCGGGATTCCTGCCTTCGGCACGAAACCGGCGCCCGTCGCGCAGCACGAAGTCGACGCGCCCGTTCTTCATCTCCTGCGCCATGCGGAAGACATGCGTAAAATATCGCGGCAGGCCGGACTGGCCATCTGTTGTCGTCAAAATCATCACGCGTCCCCCTCGCTCATTCACCAGGCGGATAGTGGCGGGATAGCGGCGGACGAAACATCCCATGGCGCATGTTGTTGGACCGCAGTAGGTTGGAGGTGCCCAAGCCATCCTTCCACCACATGCCCCCAGCACACGCCATGGGTTAATCTCAACTTACGCTCTTCCAGCCGAACTTAAACCGCAGCATCCAGGTGGAGGCCCGGGCCGAGCGCCTGAGTGGAGGCCGGGGCCCTCCTGCTGCGGGAACTGGCCGACCGGCTCGGCTATCGGGTCCTGCTCGCCGAGGCGCTGGCCGATCCCCGGAACCCGGACCGCGTCCGTCACCCCTTCGGCGAGCTCTTACTCACCGATCTTCTCCTTCGAGGGCAGGGATGGATGGACCACAAGGACGCTACTGCCCTTCGCCACGACCCCCTCTTGCGGCTCGGCCGGCATCAGGCGGTGAGTAATGCGCTTTCCCTTCCCTCTGGCGCGGTTGCTTCCCTTATGCCTGCCACAACCATGACTGTCAGAAGCACGGTCGTCCAGGCAGCTCCTCGGCCAATTGCATAGATTGTTGATGGTCGCCTCGATCCAGTGCGCTCAACCACTCCCGGTGCATCCTGATGGTGGAAAAGACCAGGAGTTTCCTCGGTAACCACTAGAGCTATAGAGCTACCCGAATAACTTCCTGCGCTGCGATCCGTCTCGGTGCCGACGAGCCCGCCACAACAATCCCGAGGGCAAAGAGCCACCTCAGTCGTTTGCGCATGAGGAACCTTCCATTGTTGGCTATTGTTTCGGGCGGAGGACGCACACATGAGGCCCAACTCCTGACTAGGAAAGCACCAAGGCGAAGGCGCCTGGGGACCTGCCGCAGAAATGGCGGAACAAGACGCTTGTCGTCCCCTCTCCATTGAATCCACTGAGACCCAATCTATGTGAAGCTTTTCTGAGGCCCTTTCTCGGACCTCAAGCACCAATTCCCATGCCATGAGCCGATCTTCGGAGTTTCCTTTCCCGCCTTCTCGACATTGAGCCCGGATCCTGCAAGAACGGGGTAGCTTGAGGATGCAAAATACCGCCATATTCCTTCTCGGCCCCATCCGCCCGTAGAAGCACAAAGTTGCCAATCCAACTCCTCCAACACGACGCCGACCTGGGAAGGTGGACCCTGGCCCGCGCCGCACCCGGCCACCTGGCCGGTTTCGTCAAGGGCATCTGGTACTTTGAAGGA
>SLLM01000328.1 GCA_007134055.1 Ectothiorhodospiraceae bacterium
CGGTCCGGGACTTTCTGGTGAACGAGATCCGCTTCCCCTCCGAACGCATCACGGTCGAGACCGGAGGCCTGTCCGCACCGCAGGCGCCGAACCACGACGAGGAAGGCCGCGCCCTGAACCGTCGAGTGGAACTCCACCCCGGCACGGCCGACTGAATCCCCCAGCCGCGCGACGCGAACCCGGTACGCGCGGGAGCGCTGTGCCGTGCGTCCACGGCCCGCATGTCTCAGCGACCGCGCGCAGCGGCAAGAGATGCGGGCTAACACTCCGACCACCGCCTCACCAGGTTGTTGTAGAGGCCCGTGAGGCGGATTATGTTCGCGTCCTCTTCGCCGTAAGACTGGCGTAATCCCATCAAGGCCTTGTCCATCTCGAATAGCGCCCGTCGATCCTCGGTATGCTTCACCAGGCTCTGCATGAACATGTAGCAGCCGAGCCGCTCCCCCCGGGTTACTGGCGTCACCTCGTGCATTGACCCTGACGGATATACAACCATGCTTCCAGCCCGGAGCTTGACCGTCTGCAGGCCATAGGTGTCCTCGATGCGCAACTCGCCGCCGTCATACTCCTCCGGCCCCGAGAGAAACAGGGTGGCGGACACATCGGTTCGGAGGTAGCTCCCGTCCGGCAACGGCCGCAGGGTGCTGTCGGTGTGCATGCCGTACCGGTTGGTGTCACCGGTGTAGCGGTTGAAGTTGGGCGGCAGAATCTTGAATGGAAGTGCCGCCGACAGGAGCAGCGTGCTCCGGTTGAGCGCCCGCATGACCGTGATACGCAGATCCTTGAGCTGCGGGCTGTCTTCCGGCAGTTGCAGGTTGCGTTTCGCCAGTCGCGCCTGGGGTCCGGCGCTGACGCCCTGTGCCCAGTCGGCGGAGGCGAGCTGGCTGCGCATGGCAGCCAGCTCTTCTCCGGTCAGTACGTCGTTGATGATGACCAGCATGTGCGTGGACCTCCCGCCGCTTCAGAAATCGTAGCGGAACGTGCCCACCACCTGCCGACCCGGCCCGGGAATACCCTGGGCACCACCTTCCGCCATTTGCGAAATGTAGTCCTTGTCGAAAATGTTGGTCGCGTTGACACGGAACTGGGCCTGCTCGGTGAATCGGTAGGTGGCGGACAGGTCGTAGACCGTGTACCCGGGGATGGAGACGGCCAGCCGCCCCTCGCTGGCGATCGTGTCAGCGTCCGACGCCGGCTGTATCGAACTGCCGTGACCTGATACGCCGAACAGGCCGCCGCCGACGGTTATGCGCGACGTCACGTCATAGGTCGTATAAAGGTTATAGCTGTGCCGCGGGGTTCCGCCGAGGCTCTGGCCGATCTCGAAGGGATTGTTCGACTGCCGGACTTCGGAACGCATGTAGGTATAGCCGGCGTAAACGCGCCATTGCGGAGTAACGAAACCAGTCGCGATCAGCTCGAAACCCTCCACCCGTTGCTCACCGTCCAGAACCTCCACGGCATCATCCTGGCCCAGGGCGGGAGTACGGGCGTTGGTCTTGTCCGTTCGGAAGAGCGCGGCGTTCAGGTTCAGTCCGGTCAGAACCTGCCACTTGGCACCGACCTCGTAGGCAACCGTCTTCTCAGGATCAATGTCGAAAGTGTCCGGCGAGGCAACGGCCCTGTCCCGGGGCTGCGCCTCACCCGGCACATCGCCCTCCCGCCGCGGTCCGCCGGCGAGTTGAACCAGGTCTCTGTCGAAGGTTGCCGAGGTCTGATAGGCAGTTCCCACGGCTGCGTAGATCGAGGCATTCCGCACTGGCTTGTAGACGAGACCGAGGCTCCAGCTCACTTCTTCGTCGGTACGCTCCAGATCGTCGATATTCTCCCGGGTGGGCGACCCGTCGAAGCCGCGTTCGTGGCCGCGTTCGCTGGCCGTCGCCTCGACACGGTCGAATCGCACACCGGTGTTCAGTTCCCACTGTGGCGTAAAGCGCATGGTATTGAGCCAGTAGACGCCATAGTCTTCCGTCTCCAGCGTATGCACGGAGCCGTCGTACTGCACCCGCGGACGGGTGCGGTTCCGGTAGCTCGGATCGATCAGGTCGACCCGCAGGTCATCACCACTCACGTCGGGTCGCCGTCGGTTCTCCTGCGAGGTCCGTCCCAGTTCCAGACCGAATACGGAATCGTGCTCCACGGGCCCGGTAGCGAAGGAAACAAGGAGGTCAGTCTGGTTGAACAGGGCAACGTCCTGCTGGTCCCGGGGTTTCAGGTCGCCGATGCCAAAGGCGCCTTCCAGGCTGCCCTGGCCGGGATTGTCGGGATCGCGTTCCTGGCGGGTCCGTATGCGAGGCGAGGACACCAGTGCGTCGGTCTCCACCACGCTGTAGCGGGTCTGGTTGCGCACCGACACCGCGGGACTGAAGAAATGCTCCACGGCAAGCCTGACCTGGTCGACGTCCACCTTCCGGTAGTCGTCCCGGTAGCCATAGAAGTTGCTGAAATCGATGCCCGACGGCAGCCTCCCCGTGGCTGCCCCGCGATCATTCCGGGTCTCCCGGTCAAACGGCAGCCCCTGGTCGGGGATATCACTCTGCCGGGTATGGAGGTAATCGACAGTCACCAGCGTGTCCCGCTGGAAGCCCCAACTGTAAGCCCCGTAAACGCCATGCCGGCGCTCCTCGACGACATCCCGGCCCGGGACGTCCGAGGAATGCCCCATCAGGTTGAGTCGAAATGCGCTGTTGGCGTCCAGGGTCTGGTTGATATCAGCGGTCGCCCGGCGGAGAGCGTCGGTCCCGACGCTGGTCTCAATGCGTCCGAAGTCCCTTGGTTGCGGCTTCTTGGTGACGAAATTGACGGTTCCACCCGCCGAACCACGCCCGGAGAAGGCGGAATTCGGCCCCTTGATGACCTCGATCTGCTCCACGTAGAAAGGGTCCCGGAAGTAGTTGCCCAGATCACGGGCGCTGTTGACGTTTATATCATCCCGGGCATTGAAGCCGCGGATCTTCAACTGATCGCCGCCCGGCGGATTGCCTTCCCCGGCCTGCAGGCTAATCCCCGTTACATTGCGCATGGCATCGCGCAATGAGCGGGTATTCTGCTCTTCGAGCAGATCCTGCGGGAGTACGGTGACGATGCGGGGAGTATCCAGGAGGTCCCGGGTATAGCGGGGGCTGTCCACGCGTTCGCCACGGAAATCGATGACCAGCGGGTCAAGCGACACCCCGCCGGCGGCCTCCTCGGCCTGCACCGCGCCGACCCCTATCATCCCGGATAGTGCAAGGCCCACCGCACACCGACGCACTGCCGGCACCCCACCGGCTGAGCATCGGGCTGCGACAAGTAGCGAGTTGCCCGCGCTGTCCCGGGTCCCGCAGCCATGGCTCGACGCAGTCCGGCGCGCATACCGGTTATCCATCCTGGTGTACATTGATTTGCCCTCGTTTCGTGTCTGCTTATGATTTCGGAATGGCAAACCGTAATGCGAGTGGTTCGTATTTGCAACCGCATTAATATCTCGTCCCTGCGGCAGCCCGGGGACGCCGCCAATCGAAGTCGTGCATTAGAGATCCGGTCCGGGAGCCATTACACTGACGCCGTTCCGGCTTTCCAGGGCATGCGAGCATGGCGGGTGACAGATGAAGGAACGCACATTCGATGCGGTGGTCATTGGCACCGGCCCCGGCGGCGAGGGAGCGGCACTCAAGCTCGCGAAAAGCGGCCGGCGCGTCCTCGTGGTGGAAAGCCACGAGGAGGTGGGGGGCGGCTGCA
>SLLM01000065.1 GCA_007134055.1 Ectothiorhodospiraceae bacterium
ATACCAGCGGCGCCAGAAGAACGCCGGCCACTCCGGCCAGACCGGCACCGAGGGCAAATGTCAGGGAATAGACCCGCTCGGCGCGAATGCCATAGCATTCGGCGATTTCGCGGTTCTGGATGACAGCGCGGAATTTCTTGCCGAACTCGGTCTTGGTCAGCAAATACCAGGTCGCAGCCAGCACAGCGACCGAGAAGAAGATCACGAAGATCCGGTAATTCGACATGACCACTCCGCCGATGACGAGATTACCGCTGAACATGTCCGGGCTGGGAACGAAGCGCGCATCGGAGCCGATGAACATCCGCACAAGCTGTTGGAGGACGATACCGATCCCCCATGTGGCAAGGATCGTGTCCAGCGGTCGGCTGTACAATCGGCCGACGATGCCCTTTTCGATCAGCCAGCCGACAATTCCGACGATCACGAAGACAATCGGAATCGCGAGCAGCACGTTGCCGCCGAAATTCGTGTTCATGAGCCAGGCCGTATAGGCGCCCAGCATGACGAATTCGCCATGGGCCAGATTGATGACCCCCATTGCTCCGTAAATGATGGCAAGCCCAAGCGCCACCATCAGCAGGATGGATGCCAGACTTAAGCCGGCAAAGGCCTGATTGAGGATCGCATCCATTACCTTATTCCCTGGTCTTCGGTGAGTGATCCGCTCGTCCGCGACTGCACGCAGGGAAACACCCGACCTGCCGCCGAAGTCCGATCTGGATCCGGCAATACTTCGATTGCCCGAAAATCGGCCGGATCACGCCGGGCACTTATTCCGTCCAGCGTGATCCCTGCGCAAGTGGCGGCCTTAATCGGTGACGAGCCCTTCGCCAGTGCAGCGCTGCCCCGGATAGGCCCAGTAGGGCTCCGGCGCGATGCGCTCTTCCGATTCCACGACGACATCTGCCTGACCGTCGGAACGCCAGCGGGCGATCTTGGGCCACAGATGCGTGTGCAGGTTCTCGTCGATCAGAATTTCACCCTGCGGCGCCCTGGTCGTCAGACCGACCGCGGCATCACGGATATTCTCTGGCGTGATGTCGGCCGGATCCAGCCGCTCCACCGCGGCCTTGAACTGATAGACTTGGAAATAGGCGGCTTCGGAAACGAAGTGCGTCACCTGATCCCCTCCCCAGCGGGAGAGGTAGGCCTCGACGAAGCGCTCGTTCTCGGGCGACTGGTGTCCCATGAAGTAGGGCGCGGAGGAGTAGTGCCCCGCTGCGGCGTCTCCGCCGATCGCCGCGACTTCGACCTCGGAACGCGTGAGGCTGGCCACCGGCATGGCATCCGGGTCCAGCCCGGCTGCATGATACTGGCGCTGGAAGGCCACGTCGGAATCGCCCACCAGCGTGCAGAAGATCACGTCAGGCTGCATTTGCCGGATGCGGTTGATGACCGAGCTGAACTCGGAATGGCCCAGCGGCACATATTCCTCGTGCACAGCCTCGCCTCCCAGCTGATCGAGAAGCATCCTGGCAACGTTGTTTTCTTCGCGCGGGTACACGTAGTCATTGCCGATCAGATAGAACCGGCCGCCGTAATTCTCGACCAGCCACGGCACGAAGTCCTGCTGCTGCTGGTTCGGCACGGCGCCGCCATACATGACGTTGCGCGAACATTCCCGGCCCTCGTACAGGGTCGGATACCAGTAGAGGTTGTTCTGGCCCTCGACGACGGGCAGCACCGCCTGCCGGCTGGCAGAGGTGTAAGAGCCAAAGACGCTGACGCACTGGTCGCGTACCATCAGACGGCGGGCGCGGTCGGCAAAGGTTGCCGGATCCGAAGCCGGGTCTTCGATAAAGGTCCGCAGCTGCATGCCATGGATGCCGCCGGCGGCGTTGATCTCTTCGATGGCAAGCAACGCCGCGTCGTGCAAGGTGCTTTCGACCACGGCGACCTCGCCTGTCAGCGAGAAGAGCAGTCCCACCGGGATTTCGCCGTTCTGTGCATAGCTCATCCGGGTGGTGGTAAGTATGGCCGGCGCGGCAAGAAGCCCCGAAGACGCCACCGCGCCCAGGGCGCCGGCGCCCTTGATGAAGTTCCTACGTTTCATTCGTCCCATTTCTGACGCTCCCCGTTTTGCTTATTAAGTTCTTGGCGCCAGACACAAAAAAACCCCACATATTACGTCACCCTTGACGCAAGCATGTGAGGCTACTGTGCCCTAGCGATTCGGATGTCTGCGCTGACTTCCGTGACGTCAAGTTGCAGGATTCGTCAGAATCCGTCAAGAAATTTGTTTACTATTTTTTCAGTGGCTTGGAAAGAATCTTGTTATGGGGTTCACGCGGCGTTGCAGCGACAGATCGCAACACCTGCGCCAGACGCGCAGGAGTCGTGCGGTCTCTCGCCAGTTGTGGCAGTTGGTCGCGGCCTGTTACTCACTCAACGGGGCTGCGTATCAACTGCTTCAGCCTGCCGAACATGATCGTGATACGGTTGCGTCGTTTGTATCGCCATTTCTCACACTTCCCGGACGTCTTACGCAAACAACGGACCTCGCGGAGAACCATGGCCCAGATGCGGAAATACCGCTTCCCGCACCCGACAGGGCGGCAATCAGAAAACCATCGACACGTCTCTGGCGCTTGACGCGTCAATCCAGCCGGACAGGATTTGGCACAGGACGGCGACGCTTTCAGATTGCTTGTCGAATGCGATTGGGTTTTGTCGAAGCGGATCAGCTATCGGGTCGCAGGACAAGAACCGGGCAATCGGCACTGCGAATGACCCGCTGTGCCACGCTACCGGCGATCAGCCGCGACAGCCCTGTACGACCATGTGTCGTCAGTGCGATCATTGCGCTGGGCAGATGACGGGCGAAATCGGCGATGGCATCGCCCGGCGTGTTGCCGTGCAGGGCCTCCCAGTCGGCATTGATCCCGTACTCGCTGGCCAGTTTTTCCGCCTGCCTTCGGACATTGGCCGTTTCAAGAACCGGCTCGCTAGCAGCCCGCACGCCAGGGTGCGACTGCACCATTTCCACCAAGCAGATCCGGGCGCCCCCGCCTTTGGCGATTGCTGCCGCGGTGGGCAGGATCGCTTCCGAAAGTGGCGAGGAATCCATGCACACGAGAAGGTTCTCGGTCTTCGGCGCGGACTGTGCCGAAAAGCCCGGGCCGAACAGCACGACCGGCGCCACGCCCGCCCGGACCACTTCGGCCGAGACGCTTCCGAATACCGCCTCGCCAGCCGGGGCGCGGGCATGGGTGGCCATGCAGCAAAGCGCGCCAGCGCGCCGGCCAAGGATTTCGACCAACGTCGCAGCCGGGTCTGCGCCTTCGATGATCTCGATCTTTGCGTCCTTGAGCGCATGTTGATTCAGCATTGCCTCAAGCTGTTTCCGGCGCGCGTCCACCGCTTGAGCGTCTGATGCCACCGACAGGACGGCAAGCGGCAGCTTCAGTTGATCCGCCAGCCCCGCAACGAACGGCAGAGCAGCGTTGTCATTGTCATTTCCCTCTGCGGCGAGAATGATTTCTTTGAACACTCCGGGCCTCCACAATGCGTTGGCGGGCAGGGCTTGAAGTCGCGTCTTCGGCAAAGAGTAAGGCAATAGCGGCGTTAGGCCTATAGGGCATCTCGAAAAATTGCGCTGACTTGGCCGCTGAGGTAGGACGCAGAGGGTATCCGGCTGCTGGAGTGTGACGATGGTGCAGATGGGTTTCTATGATCTTTCATACCGCTACGCGAGCCTGGATGCCAAGAAGGATC
>SLLM01000398.1 GCA_007134055.1 Ectothiorhodospiraceae bacterium
GCTGACAGCAGCAGGTATGCCCCTGCGAGGATCAGGGCGAAGAAAGCGATCATGATGATCACCATCAGCGAGTGCCCGAGCCAGTAGCCCGCGCCGGTGTCGTGAATGAAGGAATGCATGGGTATCGACCTCCCAAACAGGGAAAACGGGCGCCGTTTGGCGCAGCGTCGCAGGAGGAGGAAGGATCAGACGCGGATACGCAGCGTGAGCAGGTAGACCGGGAGGGTGAGTCGGGGATCGTCCGAGGATACCGTGTGGGGTAACTCTTCCGCGACGGTGAGCCGATTGTGCCCCGGTCCCTGACTCGGGATCGCTGCGACTGTGTCGGCCGGCGCCGGTAGTTCCGATTCGCGGTTGTCACTGATCGCCACGGGCGCGATCGAGTGATGCCCGGCATGATCACAGACCGGGCTATCCGACGGCCCCTGCCCCTGCATGCGCGGTTCGTACGCGGCCGCATCGGCCGCCATCAGGTGAACCGGCGCAGGCGCCGCCAGAATCAGTGTGACCGGCAACAGCACCAGGAGCACCAGCAGCAGGCATCGCCACGAACGCGCGGGGCGTCGCGTTCCTCGCTCGGCAGTGATGTCCGGGTGTCGCACTCGCATGATCGGCGTCCGTCGTTAACCCATCGGGTCGAGGCTCAGGATGACAGCATCGCCATGCCGGCTCTTGACCAGGGTCAAGGTGTACAGCGAGGGGAGCCGGCGGCGCATCAACCCGCCGGCGCCCGACACATGATTAATGCCCCCGCTCACGCAGCCACTCGCGTCATCCCCGTCGTGGTCGTGGGTCTGCATAACGATACTGACGTCTCCCCACTGACCCCCGGAAGTTGGACAGTTGCGATCCCCAGGGCGGTTCACTTTGACGCTTCGGATCGCTGATCAGAAGAACACGAGGGATGCCAGGACGCCGAGCAGTGCACAACTGCCCAGGACCTTGAGCACGCCGACGTTGAAGTAAAAGATCGCGGCCATTGCCCCGGCGGCGAGAAGCAGGGAAAGCAAATCCAGGGTCGCAAAATCAGGGAGCAGCAGGCGTGCTCCTATGGCATGTCGTACCTCGACTTCGGCGAAGATCACGTGAATCCCGAACCAGATCGCCAAGTTCAGAATCACGCCTACTACTGCGGCAGTGATGGCGGTCAACGCAGCGCTCAGGGCGCGGTTGTCGCGCAGGCGCTCCACGTAGGGCGCCCCCAGGAAGATCCACAGGAAGCAGGGCACGAAGGTAACCCAGGTGGTGAGGACAGCCGCCAGCGTTGCCGCCAGCATCGGGTCAATCCCAGTGGCCTCGCGATAGGCACCCATGAACCCTACGAACTGGACCACCTGGATCAGCGGCCCCGGGGTGGTTTCGGCCATGCCCAGGCCATCGAGCATTTCCCCGGGCGCCAACCATCCGTAGTTCTGGACCGTTTCCTGGGCAACGTAGCCGAGCACTGCATAGGCGCCACCGAAGGTGACGACTGCCATCTTGCTGAAGAAGATGGCGATCTGGCTAAAGACGTTCTCGCCCCCCAGCGTAAACAGTAACAGCACCACCGGCGTCAACCACAGCAGCAGGAAGATCGCCGAGATACGCAGCGACCAGCTTCGGTCGGGCCGGGCATGGTCCGGCAGCCCTTCTCCGAGCATTGATTCGCTGTCGCTGAGGCCCAGTGCCCCGTCTCCATGACCGCCACCAACTTGAAAGGCTGACAAGCCTCTCCTGCCCCCCCAGTATCCGATCACGGCTGCACTCAGGATGATCAGTGGGAAGGGCACCTCAAAGAAGAAGATGGCGACGAAGGCGGCAGTCGACAGGCCCAGCATGATCCGATTCCTGAGCGCCCGCTGACCGACCCGAACCACTGCATTGAGCACCACCGCAAACACAGCGGCCTTGAGACCGAAGAACAGCCCCTCCACCAGGCCCACACTACCGAGCGCAGCGTAGAGGTAGCTGAGCACCAGAATCGCGAGGAAACCAGGCAGCACGAATAGGCTGCCAGCCACCAAACCGCCTTTGGTACGATGCATCAGCCAGCCAATGTAGGTGGCAAGCTGCTGCGCCTCTGGCCCCGGCAGCATCATGCAGTAGTTGAGTGCATGCAAGAAGCGCTGCTCGCCTATCCACTTTTTTTCCTCGACCAGGATGCGGTGCATCACCGCGATCTGACCGGCCGGACCACCGAAGCTCAGCAACGCCACGCGCAACCAGACCGTCACGGCGTCACGGAAGGGGACTTGGTGAGGCGTCTCGTTGATCGGGGGCATGTACACTCTCGCAAGGCAGATGGCACGGTGCAGATGTAAAACGTATAACATCGATGTTACGCGTACAACGAATTCGTTGACATGGCGACTGACGAACAATGCTGGTTGGTATTGATCATGAGTCTGAGCGGACGGGCAGGCACAACACGCATGCGCGTCTGGCGGGCACTCCGAGCCCAGGGGGCGGCGGTGCTGCGCGATGGCGTTTACCTGCTACCGGCAAGCCCATCGCGACACGAGGCGCTGCACTACCAGGCCACGGCCATTGAGGAGATGGGGGGTAAGGCCCTACTTATGCGAGTGGATGAATCGGCCATGGTGGGCACCGAGGCGTTGACCACCCTGTTCGCCAGGGACACGGACTACGCGGAACTGCGGGAACCGCTCGCCGTCTGGCACCAACAGCTACCCGGCCTCACGGCACGCGAGGCGCGGCGCCGCCTGCTACAGCTACAGCGTCGTTTCCAGGCCATAGTCGAGATTGACTTCTTCCCCGGGACGGCAAGCGGGCGAGCAGCCGCTGCGCTAGCCGATGCGGAGGCCGCATACAATCGTCGCTTTGTGCCGGATGAACCTCAGCGCAGCCACGCCGAGATCCCTCGGCTGGATCGGGTAGCATTTCGCGGGCGACTATGGGCCACGCGTCGTCACCTGTGGGTAGACCGCGTGGCATCGGCCTGGCTGATTCGGCGCTTCATTGACCCAGAAGCACGCTTTGTGTGGCTGGCGAGCCCGGAGGAATGTCCGCCGGAGGCGCTGGGTTTCGATTTCGACGGGGCCGCTTTCACCCATGCCGGTGACAAGGTCACGTTCGAAGTGATGCTGGCGAGTTTCGACCTGGTCAAGGATGCTGCCCTGCTCCGGCTTGGTGAATTGGTGCGCTACCTGGACGTAGGGGGTTCGCCCGTTCCGGAAGCGGCTGGGTTGCAGCTTATGTTGAGCGGTGCTCGGGAGCGGTGCCCTGATGACGATGCCCTGCTTGACCACGTAGGAGCATTACTTGATGACTTGTATCAAGCCTATGGAAGTATCGACGACCATACGTGAGAAGAATCGTCTTCGCCTTCCCGCGGACTCCACTTCGCGATCTGTCACCCCGTTGCAGCCGCGCGCGGACCGCCCGTCACCACCGGCAGTCGCTCCGGAGGCAGCGGGGCAGCGAGATCACCTGCCAGTGGCCGGAAGCCAAGGTGAACTCATACCAGTCGACGACGCCGACTCAGGTCTGCCGGTGATACGCACCTCCCACTCCAGGCTGAGTGGCCAAGGCCGGATCAAGACGGACAAGCAAGGAAAAAAGCCCCGCGTCCAGCGGGGCTCCCAGGCAGGCGGTTCACAGCGGAACACACTGAAACCATTATTGGTGGCCAGGGACGGAATCGAACCGCCGACACGGGGATTTTCAGTCCCCTGCTCTACCAACTGAGCTACCTGGCCAAGGGCGCTTATTCAAAC
>SLLM01000148.1 GCA_007134055.1 Ectothiorhodospiraceae bacterium
GCCCCTTGCTGGACGACAGGGCAAAGAAAAAGCCCGCTGTTACGCGGGCTTGAGGACTTCGTTGGATGGTGCTGGATGTTGAATTGGTGGAGGCGGCGGGAATCGAACCCGCGTCCGCAGGAGCTCCACCGTCGGATCTACATGCTTAGCTCGTGTTTGACATTCGCCGACCACTACCCCACGAGCGAGGGAACGCGGCAAACTAGCCTGATTGATTTAACAGTGTCGGGTGCAGGCGGTACCCAAGCACTGCGGTCCTGTGAGCTACGACCGTCAAGTAGGAGGCACAGGCACCTGCCAGTTGACGGCTAGCGGGATTTAGGCCGCTAGAGCGTAGTTTTCGTCGTTGGCAACTATGTTTAAGTTGGCCATCGTTATTTAACGAGGTGAGATGACGTCCTCGGCATGCACCTCAGGCTTTGCGACCTGCGTCGAAGCCATGTCGCCCCCGATGCAGGTGTGTCGTCTACCTGTTCTGGTAGATGGGGCCAGTATACCGGAGATTCAACAGGGCGGCGATACGCAAGGCACCGCCCGCGATGATCAGACCTTGTGCTTGAGCAGCCGTTCCTTCTGCCGCTGCCAGTCCTGCTGTTTTTTGTCCTCGCGCTTGTCGAATTTCTTCTTCCCCTTGCCGAGCCCGATGAGCAACTTGGCGCGCCCGCGCTTCCAATGGACCTGAAGCGGGATGACGGAATAGCCTTCCCGGGCGGCGGCACCGGAGAGGCGGGCGATTTCCTTTGCGTGCAACAGCAGCTTGCGGGTGCGGATGGGATCGGCCTGGACGTGGGTCGATGCCGAGGGTAGCGGGGGAATGTTGGCGCCGAACAGGTAAGCCTGGCCGCCCTTGAACAGCACGTAGCCTTCCTGAAGGTTCAGCCGGCCGGAACGCAGGCTTTTCACCTCCCAGCCCCGGAGCTCGATTCCTGCTTCCAGGGTTTCCTCTATCGCGTATTCGAACCGTGCCTTGCGGTTGACGGCGACAACGTTATCCGGGGTCTTGGATTTCTTCTTGCTCACGGCGCGCATTGTAGCGGCAGGGCGGCGTAACGGCCAGCGCCCGACTTGCCGCCTTGCGGCAAGTCGCCGAGAATGTGCTGCCAGCTCCAGGAACCACAGGGGCGCCTTTGGCGATTCCGCGGCGATACCGACACGGCCAGTGGCCGAACCAGGGAGTCTTCATACTGGCCGCAGCGGGTGCCTGTATCGGACTTGGCAACCTGTGGCGATTCCCGGCCCTGGCCATGGAGTACGGGGGCGGTGCGTTCATCCTCGCCTATCTTGCAGCCCTGTTGCTGCTGGGCATCCCGCTGGCACTTGCGGAGACGGCCCTGGGGCGGGGTTCGCGGCATGATCCGGTCGGTGCCTACCGGGAAGTGGCTCTGCTCCACGGCCAGCCACCGTTCTGGATTGCCGGTGGCTGGTTCGCCATGGCAGCTGCGTTCCTGCTGCTGGTTCTGCTGACGGTGACCACTGCCTGGGGCATGGGTTACCTGTTTCGCACCATGACCGGTGCCCTGATGCAACTGGACGTGGTGGACGCTGCAGCCCTGTTCCGCGAGTTGTCGATGGATCCCGAACGGGTCCTGTTCTGGGTCACCCTGTTCCTGGCTGTGGTGATGACGGTGGTATCCCAGGGGTTCAACCGGGGCCTGGTTCCGGTAACCCTGGTGCTGGTGCCGCTACTGATCATTTCGCTGCTGGTGCTGCTGGGCATGGTGTCGCAGCGGCCGGGCTTCTCCGTCGCTTTCCAGCAGCTGTTCGCACTGGATGTCTCCCGCCTTGGCCAGGAAGGAGCGCTACGCGCCTTCCAGCATGCGTTCTTTACGCTGGCGGTTGGCGCCGGGGTTTTTATTGCCTACGGCGCGGCGGTGGCGGAGCGGGTGCCCGTCGTGAGCGCCGTGAGCCTGGTGGTGGTGCTGGATCTGCTGGCGGCCCTGGGTGCCGGGCTCGTGGTGGCTACACTGGTACCGGGCTTCGCGGTCGGTCCAGGGCTCGCATTCGAAGTCCTGCCGACGGTGTTCGCCGCCGTGGACGGCGGCATGCTCGCCGCATCGGCGTTCTATCTGACGGTAGTCCTGGCCGGGGTGACCAGTGGCCTGGCACTGGCAGAGGCGCTGGTGGCCAGTGTCAGCGAGGAGGTGGGGTTGCGGCGCGGTCAGGCGGGGTTTCTCGTTGGCGTCGCCCTGTGGCTCCTGGTCACCCTGATGGTGTTGATTCAGACGAGCCCGTGGGTCGTGTACTCCGGCGAAGGAGGCAGCGGCCATGCCGTTCTGGAGTTGGTGACCGGCTGGTTGGTGCCGTTGCTGCTATCCCTTGCTGCCATGTCGGCGGTGCTGGTGGCAGGCTGGGGGACAGCTCCGGAAGCGCTCCGGCATGCGCTGCACCTGGATGACCGGCGTTGGGTCTTCCTCGCCTGTCACGGAGTGATCCGGTGGATTGCCCCTGTCTTGCTGCTGATGGTGGTTGGCATTACGATCACGGACCTTTCCCTCCGCTGAGCGGGAAATTCACGGATGTCGTCGGGTGGTTCATGGCACACATCTCGAGAAGCGCGCTGGTACCGCACACCGCCATTGCCATGTTCGAGCTGGTCCATGACGTGGATCGGTACAAGGAATTTCTGCCATGGTGCACCGACAGCGGCGTACTGGTCGACAATGGCGATGAGCGCAAGGCCTACGTGACCATCAGCAAGGGCGGGGTCAGCAAGTCGTTCACGACGCTGAACCGCGCCCAGCGGGGCAAGATGCTGGAGATCCGCCTGGTGGAGGGGCCGTTCAAGCGCCTGGACGGCTACTGGCGATTCCAGGATCTGGGCGAGGATTCGAGCAAGGTTTCTCTGGACCTGGAGTTCGAATTCGCCAACATGTTCGTGCGCATGGCCTTCGGTCGCGTGTTCGAGCAGCTCGCGAACCGCCTGGTGGACGCCTTCGTGGCACGGGCCGCAGAGGTTTACGGACGTGACTGACGCGGAAGGGACCATCCGGGTGGAAGTCTGCTTCGCCCTCCCTGACCGGCAGTTTCTGAAGGAGGTTCTCCTGCCTGCCGGAGCTACGGTCGGGGAGGCCATCGAACGGTCCGGCGTGTGCGGACTGTTCCCGGAAGCCGATCCTGCAACGAACCGTGTCGGGATCTTCGGTGTGATGCGAACCCCGGCGGATCCCCTCGAGGATGGTGACCGGGTGGAAATCTACCGTCCCCTGCGCGCCGACCCCAAGGATATACGCAGGCGCAGGGCAGGCAAGGCCCAGGGGTAGCTTGCACCTGGTCCAACCCGGCCGGGTCGGGCCTCAGCTGCCCCAGTTCTCCGGTACCCTGTCGCCGCGCAGTTCGATGAGCTGATCGTTGTCGTCGAAGATGAGGGTCAGCCGTTCCGTGGCCCCGCCGCCGCCCGGTGAACTGCTGTGCACGTAGTCCCAGCGGTTGGTCCGGAACATGTCCTCGATTGCAGGACTCCCGAGCACCTGCCGGGCTTCACGCCTGCTCATTCCCGGCCGCAGGTCGTCCAGCATTTCCTCGGTAATGATATTACCCTGCTGGACCTCCGGCTGGTAGGCGAAAGGGAGGCTGGTGCAGCCAGCGAAGGAGACGGCGCTTGCCGAGAGTAATAGAATGCATGCGTAGCGGTACATCAATCGGCTCTTTATCCCATGGCTTTCGTGCGGGATCATACAGCATCCGCGCCCAGCGGGCGTAGCATCC
>SLLM01000010.1 GCA_007134055.1 Ectothiorhodospiraceae bacterium
GCGGGACGAGGCGATCTTACGCGACGTGTGGAGGTAAGGAGTCGTGACGAGGTAGGTCAGCTTGGTCACAACATCAATCGTTTCATTGAGACGCTGCAGCGCGTTGTGGGGACGATCAACACGGAGACGACGCAGCTTGCGAGTGCGGCGGAGGAGCTCTCGGCGGTGACGGGGCAGACCACGGAGGGAGCGGAGCGCCAGCGCGGTGAGAGTGAGCAGGTAGCGACGGCGATCACGGAGATGACGGCGACGGTGCAGGAGGTTGCGCGCAACGCGACGGACGCCTCGACGGCGGCGGAGGAGGCGAACGGTTCAGCGGCGGAGGGACGTCGCGTGGTGGGAGAGACGGTGGAGGCGATCAACGCGCTGGTGGAGGCGGTGCAGGAGGGTCAGCGCACGGTGGGTCAGGTCGGCAGTGATGCGGAGGGGATCACGGAGGTTGTGGACGTGATCCAGGCGGTGGCCGAGCAGACGAATCTTCTGGCGCTCAATGCGGCGATCGAGGCGGCGCGCGCGGGGGAGGAGGGACGTGGATTTGCGGTGGTTGCCGCGGAGGTCCGAGATCTGGCGAAGAAGACGCAGGACTCGACGGTGAAGATCCAGGAGCTCATTGAGAATCTGCAGACGGGCACGCGTGGTGCGGTGGAGGTGATGCGTCAGAGCGGGGAGCGTGGTGAGAAGACGATGGAGTCTGCGGCGGCGGCGGGCACGGCGCTGGAGCGCATTGAGGAGCAGGTACGGATCATCAATGATATGAACGCGCAGATTGCCAGTGCGGCGGAGGAGCAGACGGCGGTGACCGAAGACATCTCCGGGAGTGTGGAGCGGATTCGCGGGGTATCGGACGAGACGGCGCAGGCGGCGGTGCAGACATCGACGGCGAGTGGTGATCTGGCGAAGCTTGCCGAGCGTCTCAACGGCCTGGTCAAGCAGTTCCGGATCTAGTGGCTGTCGCGGCATTGCGGCCCATGGCGCCACCGGCCTTCCGCCGGTCACCGTCCCGCCACCGCCGCACCACGCGGGCTTGCGCCCGCGCCGGTACCTGCCGCTGCGCGCCAGGAACCCTACGCGCCGGCCGTAGCCGCCCCGGCAACCCGTAGCTCCGTAGGGTAGGTGGCGCGACGCGGTACCTACCAGCCGGCCGGAGGCCGGCCCATGGCCACCCACGGAGCGGTCCTGTGCATCGCCCGATGCCGGCCCGCTCTCGGCCGTTCCGCCGCCAGCCCCCGAAACGCCCGCCGACGACCGTCCCTCGCCACCGCGGTCTGCCGCGGGCTCGTGCCCGCGCTGGTACCTGCCGCTGCGCGCCAGGAACCCTACACGCTGCCAGCGGACGGGGACCCCGTAGGGTAGGTGGCGCCAGGCGGGACCTACCGGTTAACCTTTGCCGACACCCCCACCGGTAGGGCCATGGATGGCTACCTACGGAGCGGTTATTGTGATGCCGGCAGGCGCCTGGCAGAGAGAGGGTATTACGTGAACATGGTCCTGCGCCCCGCGGTCCCGGGCGATCTGGCGCTGCTTCGCCACTGGGACAGCCAGCCGCATGTCGCTGCCGCAGCGCCGAATGACGACTGGAACTGGGAGGAAGAACTGTACCGCAGGCCGGACTGGCGGGAACAGTTGATTGCCGAACTGGACGGTATGCCCATCGGGTACGTGGAGATCATCGATCCGGCCCGGGAGGACGATCACTACTGGGGGGACGTGGAGGGGAACCTGCGTGCCATTGATCTGTGGATTGGCGAGGCGGAATACCTTGGCCGTGGCCATGGCACCGTGATGATGCGTCTTGCGTTGGAACGGTGTTTCACCAATACCTTCGTATCGGCTGTGCTCGTGGACCCGTTGTATGACAATGCCCGCGCCCGTGCCTTCTATGAGCGCCATGGGTTCCGATTCATGGAGCGCCGCCGCTTCGGGGACGATGACTGCGCCGTATACCGCCTGCGCCGGGCGGACTACCTTGCAGGGACCTCGGGACCGGCGGGGGAGCGCTCATGAACGCTGCATGTCTACCGGAGAGGAGCAGGCGTGGTTGCCCCCGTGGTTATGCTCGTGCTGCTGGTTATGCCCTGGGTGGTCGCCCGTATCCTGGCGTGGTGGCGGGGTGTCCGGTTCCAGGGGGACAGCGCCATGGCCATCGGTCTTGCGCTGGTGTTTGTCTTCGCCGGCATCGGGCATTTCGCGCAGACCGGGGACATGATCCAGATGCTGCCCGCCTGGGTTCCGGGGCGCGTTCCCCTTGTGTACGCCACCGGTGCGCTCGAGTTCTGCATTGCAGCCGGACTCCTTGTCCGCCGCACCCGGCGTCTGGCCGCGTTGGTGGCGGCGACCGTGCTGGTCCTTTTCTTCCCGGCGAATGTGTATGCGGCCCTGGTCCATGCGCCAATGGGCGGCCATGCCTGGGGGCCGGTCTACCTGTTCATCCGGGCGCCTCTCCAGCTCCTGCTGCTGGGATGGACTCTCTCGCTGGTCATTGCCGGCGCCAGTCATCAAGAACCTGTCGGGCGGTCTGCCGGCCCACCTCGATGACTTCCCCGGCCCGGTAGAACTCGTGCGCCATGCAGAGGTTGCGTGGTATGGACACGACGAGGTCGGGCTGGTAGACCGCAAGGTGCTGCCGCGTCAGGGCTGCCTGCATGGTGTCGAGGGACCGTGTGAGAACGTCCCACATGGCCATCCCGGCCATCCGGCTATCATCCCTTCTACTGCCCGTCACGTTACCGAGGGCTCCGCGGACGCGGTGGATGAGTCCGGGCGGGAACCTGGCGCCGCCACCGGCGGTGGGCGACCTGGAGCGCGATCGGGCATTCACGTCAACCACAATGGTGAGGTCGGTGAAGTTGCGTCGGGTGGGTGCGACCGGGACCGGGTTGAGCAGCCCCCCGTCAACCAGTGTTCTGCCACGATAGTGGTGCGGCGTGAATACGGCGGGGATGGCGATCGAGGCCCGAATGGCGTCGAACAGAGAACCTTCGCTGATCCAGACTTCCTGCTCCCGCTGGATGTCCACGGCAACCGCTGTGAAATCCAGTGGAAGTTCCTCGATATTGCGTTCACCGACCAGCTGCCTGAGTTTCCCGATCAGCCGGTCGCCCTGGATCAATCCGCCCTTTGACATGGACCAGTCCAGCAGGCCGAGGATATCCGTCTGTCCCAGCCCTGTTACCCAGTCCCGGTATGCAGGCAGTTTGCCAAGGGCGTATATCCCGCCGACGAGGGCGCCCATGGAGCATCCCGCAATTGCCCGGATCCTGAACTTCCTGGCAACGAGCTCTTCGATGACGCCGATATGTGCCAGCCCCCGGGCGCCTCCGGCGCCAAGCACAAGGGACACTGACTTCTTCTTGCCGGACATTGCATACTTCCTCGGGGAGAGTGTACCGGCGTACGCACGGGTGGCATCCTGCAAGTGCGCCCGCCAGCGGCGGTGCGCATGAGCGGATCCCGGCCGGTCGCTGGATTCATTGCGTGTCAGGATACAGGGAACAGGCGGGAGCGCAGCGAACGGATTCTTCGTGTCGGCGCGGACAACGGACCGGATGCCGCCTGTATCCGGGCGTGGACTGGAGGAAGTCATGCGTGACCGAGCAATGATCGCCTGGCTATTGCCGCTGGCGGCACTGGCGCCGGTTGTGGTGCAGGCCGACAGCATGCAGCTTGAACCACTGACCGTGACTGCCCCACGGGTGGAGCGGGAACTGATCCGCACGCCGCAGGCAGTGAGTACCGTGCTTCCGGAGGACGTGCAGGAGGGACGGCAGGGCTTGCAGCTCGACGAGAGCCTCAACCGGGTGCCGGGCGTATTCACGCAGAATCGCTACAACTTTGCCCAGAACCTCCGGTTGTCCGTTCGCGGCTTTGGAGCCCGTGCACCGTTCGGCATTCGGGGAATACGCGTGTTCGTGGACGGTATACCCGAGACCCTGCCGGATGGTCAGTCCCAGGTGGACATGATCGACCTGGAATCGGTCGAGCGCATGGAGGTGTTGCGGGGACCATCCTCCGCCCTGTACGGAAACGCAACCGGCGGCGTCCTCGACATTCACACCATGGACGGGCCGGCGACTCCTTACATGGAGCTGCGGGGCGCCGCCGGGAGTGATGATTTCCGGCGCGTCGGGGTTCGCGGGGGGGGGCAGACGGGCCCGTGGAACTATCATCTCAGCGGCTGGGATCTCGCCTATGACGGTTTCCGCGACCAGAGCGCGACCGAGAAGCGGCTGGTCAACGGCAAGCTGCGCTATGACCTCGACGAGCATCGCAGTCTTACGGCCGTCCTCACGGTTCTGGACCAGCCCCTCGGCGAGGATCCCGGGGGGCTCACCCGTCAGCAGGCGAGGGAGAATCGACGTGGGGCCAACCCGAATGCGGAGGCCCTCGACGCGGGCCAGGAAGTCGAACAGCGGCGCCTCGGCATCCTCTACCGGGACGCGGATCCGGGGGGCGGCACGCTACAGGCGCGGGCGTTCTACACGCAGCGGGATTTCCGTCAGCAGTTGCCGTTCCCGGGTCCGAGTCTGGTGGCGTTCGACAGGGATTTCTACGGCGTTGGGGTGGACTATGGCAACCGGACGGATGCGCTCCCTGTGCCGCTGCGCTACCAGGTGGGTGTGGAGGTGGAGGAGCAGCGCGACGACCGGGAGCGATTCAGGGTGACTCCCGGCGGTGACGTGACGTCCCGTACCCAGGATGAACGCCAGAAGGCAACCAGTATCGGTGTATTCTCACAGGCCGAGCTGGAACTCTCCCGCCGCCTGGACTGGACCGTCGCGGGAAGGTTTGACCGGGTGCGCTTCCGGATCGATGATCGCCTCCAGCAGAATGGGGATCAGAGCGGCAGCCGCACCTTCGACGAGATCAGTCTCGCAACGGGACTCAACTACCTGATCCATCCGGATCACGCCCTGTACACGTCCGTGGGCACCTCCTACGAAACCCCGACGTTTACCGAGTTCGCCCGGATCGGCGAGCAAGGCGGATTCAATCCGGACATCGAACCGCAGCGGGCGGTCAACGTCGAGGTCGGGGTAAAGGGTTTCCTGGCGACGACGACCCGTTACGAGCTGGCCCTCTTCTCGGTGCGAACCCGCGATGAGATCGTCAACGTACAGACGGACCAGAACGAATACTCGAATGCGGCGCGAACGCGCCGGTACGGAATCGAACTCGGTCTGGAGCATTTCTTCAACGACAATCTCAGCGCCTCCGTGGCCTACACCGTGTCCGATTTCCGTTTCCGGGGCTTCGAGGACGACGACGGCAACGATTTCCGGGGCAACCGCCTTCCCGGCCTGCCGAAGCAGGCCCTGTTCGCGGAACTGGCCTGGCGCGAGGCGCAGGGCGCCTATGCGATCGTCGATGGCCTGGTTGCCGGCCGCGTGTTTGCCGACAACGCCAACGAGGTGGAGGTATCCGGCTATGCGGTGGTCAATGCCCGCGTCGGGACCGTTCAGAGCATGGGACGCAGCGAGGTGGAGACCTTTGTCGGCGTGAATAATCTTCTTGATCGTGACTACTTCAGCAATATCCGCATCAACGCCAGTGGCGGGCAGTACTTTGAACCGGCGCCCGGGCGGAATGTCCATGCCGGGGTTCGGGCGCGGTTCTGATGTCCGCCGGTTGCGTGAATAATCCGGTGCTTGCTGGTACACTCCGCGGCAGTCGGTTGCCGCTGAGCCGTCACGATCAATGGCGGCGGTGCCGGTCCCCTCGCGACGAGAAGCTGTGAACCCGGTCAGGCCCGGAAGGGAGCAGCCGTAACAGTGGATTCGGGCGCCGGGGTGTGGCTGGTATCCGCCGCCTCCATTCCCGGCAGGCCCGGCCGGCACGCTCCGGCAACGGAGGCCTATGTTCGGTTTTCTGCAAGGACTCGCCTACGGCCTGTTTCTCTCCTGTCCGATCTGGTTCTTCATCGGCATGATGAACCCTGCCGCAGCACTGCCCACCGAACGGCCGAATCGTCTCCAGGTGGTGTTCCGCTACTGGTTCGCCGTACCCTGTGTTGCCTTTCTGCTCTGGGTGACATCCCTGTGGGGCGGCTTCGGCCCAAGCCTGATGGGATGGCTGGCGGGCCTGGTGCTCATTCCGGCATCGCTGCCGGTTGAGCGGGGCTGGCGGCGCTGGCGGCGCCGCCGGGCACCAGGGCGGAACGGAACCGGCGAGGCAAAAGGTGGTGACGGTGTTGGCGAATCGGGTTTGCTGACGCTGGACGGCTCGCGGCCCCCAACGGATACGGACCCGGTAGTCAAGAACCTCTGGAGTGTGCGTCGCGAATTGCGCCACGCGGGGCGCGAGGATCTGGCGATCCTGGCGGATCGCCTGTACACCCGCTACCACCGGCTGCGGATACTGCTCGGGCAGCGATTCGAACCCGGTGAACTGACGCTGGATCGCTCCCGGGCACTGGTTGCGGACGTCTGCCTGGCGGCAGTGGATGATCTCACTGCGATGGCAGACCGTGCCCGGGCACTGCAGGGACTTGACGTGCGTTTTGTCCGCCGCCGACTTGCGGTGGAGCAGGGGGCCATCCACGCGGACGAACGCTCGGCACTGGAACGGCGTCTGCGCCTGGCGGAGGACGCGGAGGCGGAACTGGCGGGGCATGCGGCTCGCCTCGAGGGCGCGCTCACGGCCCTCGATCATGCGATGATGGCAGTCTCTCGCATGCAGACCGGTCGTTCCCGGACGTCCGTTGACGCCCGTCACGCTCTTCAGGAGTTGAACCGGTTCGCACAGAGAACGGAGCGTTACGAGCGCCGAGGTACCAACCGGAAGGGCTGATTCATGACGGAACCCGATCCCCCGCTGGAACTCACCCCACCGCGGACCACGGATATCCGGTCCGGCGGAGACAATCCGGAAGCATCCGATGCCGAGGCGCTTGCCGCCAGGGCCGATGACTTTGTGCAGGATGTGCTGCTCGCCTCCGGCGAAGGAACCGACACGGGCCGGCAACGGGAGGCCGTGGATACGTTGGGGGTCGATGTACAGCAACGCGCAGCCCAGCGCAGTGCCATGCTGCAGGCGCCTATTCGCAAGCTCGCCAGCCAGGGTGAGGACGGAGGTCCCGTGGCCAGTGCGCTGGTGAGCCTGCGCGCCTCGATGAACGAACTCGATCCGCGCCGGCACCGCTTTGACCGCGACGGGCTTGCCCGGATCCTCTCGGCCATACCGGGTGTCGGCACCCCCGTTCAGCGTTATTTCCGCAAGTTCGAGAGCGCGCAGCAGGCGCTGGACGCGATCGTCCGGGACCTGGAATCGGGCCAGGAGATATTGCGCCGGGACAATGTGACGCTTGCCGGTGATCAGGAGGAGCTGAAGCAGCTGATGGGCGAACTGGAGTGTCAGGTACGCCTGGGCCGACTGATCGACGAACGACTCGTTGCTGCAGCTGAAGGGCGTGGGGCAGGGGATGACCAGCGGCGCTTCATCGAGGAGGAAGTGCTTTTCCCCCTGCGACAGCGGCTCGTCGATCTCCAGCAACAGCTTGCCGTGACCCAGCAGGGGATACTGGCACTCGAGGTTGTCATCCGGAACAACCGGGAATTGATCCGCGGCGTTGACCGAGCGGTCAACGTCACGGTTTCTGCGCTCAACGTTGCGGTGACGGTTGCCATGGCCCTGGCCAACCAGCGCCTTGTCCTGGACCGGGTGGAGCGCCTCAATGCCAGTACCTCGGACATGATCGCGGGAACCGCACGGACCCTGCGCGACCACGGCACGGAGATCCAGCGCCGCGCCGGTTCCGCCATGCTGGACATGAAGGCGCTGGAACAGGCGTTTGCCGATGTCATGGACGCCATCGACCACCTCTCCAGCTATCGTCGCGACGCCCTGCCGAAGCTTGACGAGCAGATCACGCGGCTGGACCAGCTGATTGCCGGCGGCCACGCGGCTGTCGACAGACTGGAGCGCGGCAACGCGGCGCAGGGCGAAGCGGACGATCATGGGCAGGGCACGAACACGGAGCAGCGGGATCGATGAACGAACAGCAGGTAGACGGGGGCACTCCGCAGGACGGTGACAGGATGCTGGCGACGGTCATCTATGTGTTGTATGCCGTTGGTTTTATTACCGGAATAACCGCGCTCATCGGGGTCATTCTGGCCTACGTGCAGCGCCGTGAAGCACCAGCCTGGCTGCAGTCGCACTATACATACCAGATCTACACCTTCTGGATCGGACTGGCTGCCATACTGGTTGGCAGCCTCCTGTCCGCCATATTGGTCGGGTTCCTGGTTCTCCTGGCGTGGTTCATCTGGACCGTGGCACGTATCGTCATCGGCCTGTCGCAATTGCACAGGCGGCGTCCGATTCCAAACCCGACGGCCCTGCTGACCGGACTGTGACAGCGAAACGCGTGAGCGGGTACTAATCATTCCGGAGCGGGATGCGTACAATTCCCGTCTGGGCGAACTGCAGGAAACGTGTGTCTCATGAGCTACCAGGTGCTGGCCAGGAAGTACCGGCCCCGCGCATTCACCGAGATGGTGGGCCAGGAGCATGTGCTCCGGGCCCTGATCAACGGACTGGACAATGACCGCCTGCACCATGCCTTCCTGTTCTCCGGAACCCGGGGAGTGGGGAAGACCACCGTTGCCCGGGTTCTGGCCCGGTGCCTGAACTGCGAGACCGGCGTGGGCAGCACACCCTGTGGCGAGTGTGGCGCCTGCCGGGAGATCGACGAGGGACGGTTTGTCGACCTGATCGAAGTGGATGCTGCCTCCAGGACGCGGGTGGAGGATACCCGCGAGTTGCTGGACAACGTGCAGTACGCCCCTTCCCGCGGCCGCTACAAGATCTACCTCATCGACGAAGTGCACATGCTTTCCTCTCACAGTTTCAATGCTTTGTTGAAAACTCTTGAGGAGCCACCTCCGCACGTGAAATTCCTGCTGGCGACCACCGATCCGCAGAAAGTCCCGGTGACCATTCTCTCGCGCTGTCTGCAGTTCAACCTCAAGCGGCTGCCGGCGAGCCTGATCGGTGAGCACGTCATGCGGGTGCTCGAGTGGGAGGGGATCAGCGGGGATAGCCGCGGTGTCCAGCGCCTGGCCCGAGCAGCCGACGGCAGCATGCGCGATGCCTTGAGCCTGACCGACCAGGCAATCGCGTACGGCGGCGGTTCGGTCAATGACGACGATGTCCGTTCCATGCTTGGCAGCATGGAGGATGATGCCGTGCTGCAGGTGCTGGAGTGTATCGCCGACAGGGACGCGGAGGCGATCCTGCAGGTCGTCGCCGGGCTGGCAGAACGTGCTGCTGATTTCTCCGACGTGCTCTCCGGCGTGCTTACCACACTCCACACCCTGGTGCTCGCACAGACCGTGGCCGGGACGGTTGAGGAAGATCACCCCGAGCGGGAGCGTATTCTGGCCCTCGCTTCCCGGCTGAGCCCGGAGGACCTGCAACTGTTCTACCAGATCGGCCTGCACGGCCGGCGGGATCTGCCGCTGGCGCCGGAGCCCCGGGCCGGTTTCGAAATGGTCATGTTGCGAATGCTGTGCTTCCGGCCGGATCCGGACGAGAACACCCGAGCCGTGGACGCGTCGCGATTCCGCCCGTCGCAGAGCCCCCCGGCGGCACGGGTGCCGGAGGCGCGTCGCGCAGCAGGACCGCCAGCCGCTCGCAAGAGCGCGGAGCGGGAGGCGCCGGAGGCCCGAGCGGGTGCCACTCCATCGGGGTCAGAGCCGGCTCGGGCGGAAACGGCACCGGTTGCCGCAGGCGCTGCCGGGTTGGGTATGGGGCAGGACCAGCCATCGGGAGTTATCCCGTCCGGCGACCGGGATAGCGTTCCGCCCTGGCCTGAGCTGCTGGAACAGCTTGATCTCAGGGGCATCAGTCGTGCGCTGGCGATGCACTGCTCCTGGGGTGGGTTCACCGGGGACCGGCTTGTCCTGCGCCTGGAACGCAGCCATGCGCATCTTCGCAACCGTTCCGTGGAGCAGCGCATGGAGCAGGCGTTCTCCCGTGTCCTGGGCAGGAAGCTATCGCTGGCCATCGAGGTAGTGGGGGAGGCGATCGCCGACACCCCGGCAGAACTCGCTGACCAGTCCCGGGCGCGTCAGCAGGAAGAAGCGGAGCAGTCCATCGCCCGTGATCCCACGGTGCGGGCATTGCAGGATCTTTTCGATGCCGAGGTGGTTCCCGATTCCATCCAGCCTCGGCAGTAGCACGCGACCAGTACAGCCATCGAGAGGAATACGGCATGAAAGGCGGTTTGGGAAATATCATGAAGCAGGCCCAGAAGGTTCAGGCCAACATACAGAAGGTACAGGAGGAAATTGCGCGGATGGAGATCACCGGCCAGGCCGGCGGCGGACTGGTGTCGGTGGTCATGAACGGCAAGCACGAGGTGCGCAGGATCGAGATCGACGACAGCCTGTTCGAAGACGACAAGGACATGCTGGCGGATCTGGTGGCCGCGGCGGTGAACGATGCGGTCCGCCGTGTCCAGGAGGCGACCCAGGAGAAGATGTCGGAGGTGACTTCGGGAATGGGTCTGCCGCCCGGCATGAATCTTCCCTTCTAGCGCTCCTGCCTTCGCACTGGGGGCCGGGCGCAACCGGTCGGGTCCCCGGGAATCCTGTAACCGGGAAGATCGATGGCCTATTCACCCTTGATCCAGCAACTCATGGATGCCTTGCGCTGCCTTCCCGGGGTGGGGCCGCGGAGTTCCCAGCGTATCGCCCTGCACCTTCTGCAACGGAACCGCGATGGAGGCGAGCAGCTGGCGCGGGCATTGCAGGCCGCGATGAGCCGGGTGGGACAGTGCAGCGAATGCCGCCTGCCGACCGAGGAGCCGATATGCGTACTGTGCCGGAATGAACGCCGCGATCCGGCCCTGCTCTGCGTGGTCGAGAGCCCTGCCGATGTGTTTGCCCTGGAACAGGCGACCGATTTCCGGGGAAGGTATTTCGTGCTTGCCGGCAGGCTGTCCCCGCTGGACGGCATCGGCCCGTCGGATATCGGCCTGGATATCCTGGAACAACGCCTGGAGCAGGGAGCGGTGCGGGAGATCATACTGGCGGTCAGTCCCACCGTGGAAGGCGAGGCAACGGCACAGTATGTGGCGGACATGGCGCACGAGCATGGCGTGACCTGCAGCCGCATTGCCCACGGCGTGCCTGTCGGCGGCGAACTCGAATTCGTTGACAGCGGCACGCTGTCCCATGCGTTCGCCGGGCGACGCGCATTCCGCTGACCCGCCGACGCGCAGGGCCGGGATGGGGATTGGTTCGGTTCGGATGGAAGGAGGCAACGTGAGCGAAGAATCCGTTTTCATGAAAATCGTCCGCCGGGAGATTCCGGCCGACATCGTCCACGAAACCGAGGAGGTGCTGGCGTTCCGGGATATCAATCCGCAGGCACCACATCACTACCTGGTGATCCCCAAACGTTGCATCGAGACCATCGAGGATCTCACGCCCGAAGACGATGCGCTGGTCGGCAGGTTGTTCCTCGCCGCCCAGCAGATTGCCCGCCAGGAAGGGTTTGCCGAATCGGGCTATCGCACGGTCATGAATTGCGGTCCCGATGGTGGTCAGGACGTCTACCATATTCACCTCCATGTGCTGGCCGGTCGCCGGATGCAGTGGCCGCCGGGATGAATGCCGGGCGCGGCAGCTGCGTGTCACTCGAGAGCGTGCGGCAGGCCGCCGCCGTGATTGCAGGGCAGGTAGTACGCACGGCGTGCACGTACAGCCATACCCTGTCCCGAGTGACCGGCGCCGATGTATTTCTGAAGTTCGAGAATCATCAGTTTACGGCCGCTTTCAAGGAACGGGGTGCGCTCAACAAGCTGCTGTCACTCACCCCGGCCCAGCGCGAGGCAGGGGTCATCGCCATGTCCGCGGGCAACCACGCCCAGGCCGTGGCCTATCACGCGGAACGTCTGGGCATCGCTGCGACCATCGTGATGCCCGCGCATACGCCCAACGTCAAGGTCCGCAACACCCGGCGGCATGGCGCAAGGGTCGTTCTGGAGGGTGAGACGGTCGCGGAAGCAGGTGATGTCGCCGACCGCATGATGCGGGAGCAGGGGCTCACCCTGGTGCATCCATACGACGATGCGCACGTCATCGCCGGTCAGGGAACCGCAGCCCTGGAGTTCCTGGAGGATCTGCCGGATCTGGATTTCCTGGTAGTGCCGGTAGGAGGGGGTGGCCTCATTGCCGGTGTTGCCACCGTTGCCCGGGCATTGCACCCGCAGGTGCGGGTGGTCGGAGTGCAGAGCGAACGTTTCCCTGCGGTCAGGCAGGCCCTGGCTGGCGAGGCGATACGTTGCGGGCAGGCCACGATCGCCGACGGTATCGCTGTCAAACGGCCGGGTCAATTCACCCTGCCGATCATCCGGGCCCTGGTTGATGACATCGTGCTGGTGGCCGAGGAACCCCTGGAGCAGGCAATCCTCTACCTGCTGGAAATCGAGAAGACAGTGGTGGAAGGTGCCGGCGCGGCCGGACTTGCCGCCCTGCTCAGCCATCCGGACAGGTTCCGCGGGCGGCGGGTCGGGTTGATACTGTGCGGCGGCAACATCGATCTGCTGCCGCTGTCCGCCGTCATGCAGCGCGGCCTGATCCGCACTGGCCGCATCGCGCGGGTGCGGGTCGGCATTCCCGATGTTCCCGGATCCCTGGCGCAACTCACCGCACTGCTGGCGCGTCTCGACGCAAACGTCGTCCAGATCAGCCACCAGCGTGTGTTCACGGACCTGTCCCTGCGGGCGGCGGAAGTGGAGGCCACCATCGAGACCCTTGGGGCAGAGCACACGGCGGACATTCTTGCCGCCCTCCGGGCTGAAGGCTACGACACGGTAACGGCGGAAGGTGATCCCCACCCGGGGGAGCGTCAGCCGCGGGCAACCGTCCCGCCCCGGGGCGTGTGAACTCGAATTCGTTCACGCAGGTCGGTCCGGGTCGCCTGTCGCCAATGACCCCGCGTCCAGCAGCCGATGAAAGCTCCGTAGTCTGCTGGCGGCGATATGTCCCCGTTCGATCGCAGCAAGGACCGCGCATCCGGGCTCGTTTCTGTGCCGGCAATCCCGAAAGCGGCAGTCCGGGGAGCGGCTGCGGATCTCGGGGAATCCCCGCTCAAGCATCGTTTCGCTGAGCTGGCCGAGCCGCAATATACGGATCCCGGGGGAATCGATCAGGGCGCCGCCGGAAGGTACCGGGTACAGCGTCGTGGTGGTAGTGGTATGCCGGCCCTGACCCCCGACCCGGGACAGGGTCCGCGTGCGCGCCTGGTGGTCCGGGACCAGCCGGTTGACCATGGACGACTTTCCGACGCCGGATTGCCCCACCAGGATTGCCGTATGACCGCTGATCAGTTGCCAGAGCGTGTCCAGGCCCGCGCCGGTATGCGCGCTTGTCTCCAGCCGCCGGTATCCCAGCCCGGAATAGGGTTGCAGTCGCTCATGCAGGAGTGAGAGTTCCTCCGCGTCGATGAGGTCCGACTTGTTGAGAACAATTGCAGCCGCAATGTCGAGTTGTGCAGCGAGGACCAAATAGCCGTCGAGGATCTGCAGGTCCGGTTCCGGTAGCGGTGCGATGACGATGAGCAGCAAGTCGACGTTGGCCGCAAGTGGTCGATTGCGGCCGCGATAGTTGGTGCGTTCCAGGAGCGTGTCCCGGGGCCGTATGCGCTCCACCGTGCCTTCGCCGGGGGCGTGCTCCCGTAACTCCACCCGGTCGCCGCACAGCGTGCGACCGGTACGCCGCCGGGTAATGCAGCGAATCAAGCGGCCATCGTCCACTTCGGCGATGCTCTCGGCCCCGTAACTGGCGA
>SLLM01000014.1 GCA_007134055.1 Ectothiorhodospiraceae bacterium
ACCGTGTTTTGTGGAAGATACGTTAGTTGCGCTTCGCTAATCTCGGCACCAGCTTCTTTTAGGTTGTCGCGCACCTTGGCAAAATCTTTCGGGTCAGTATACACGACCGATTCATTGCCGTCGTCTTGCACATCATCAGCACCAGCTTCAGCCGCCAGCAACATGATGTCATCGCCTGTCCCACTCACTCGAATCTCGCCTTTTTGATCAAACTGGAACGCTACTGCGCCTTTTTCGGCAATGTTGCCACCGTGCTTAGAAAATGCGGTTCTTACTTCGGGATACGTTCGGTTTAGGTTGTCGGTTGCAGCTGCTACTAGTATCGCAACTCCTCCTGGGCCATATCCTTCATACAGAACTTCTTGGATTTGCTCCCCGCCTAGCTTGCCGCTCCCTCTGTCTATAGCTCGCTGGATGTTCGTAGCAGGCATATTGATTGTTTTTGCCCGATCTATTGCGAGCCGAAGCTCAAAATTCATGTCTGGGTCATCACCGTTACGGGCAGCAATCGCAATCGCGTTACCGTACTTCGTAAAGAGAGCGCCACGTTTTGCGTCTTCGACTGCTTTGCCTCGTTTTATCTTTGACCACTTGCTGTGTCCAGCCATTAAAACCTTCCTGTTTGTTCCCGTTCTACTATCTGTTAGTATACCATGCTGCCCTTACGCTGATCATGAAGTAGTAAGCAAAATATCGTAGAATTACCACTGTTCTGTTATAATGTACCCATAAGAAATAAGCTAGGTGAGCCCGCGCCTACCAATACAGGCGCTTTTTTTATGGCAAGCGAGGCAAGAAGAAGGCAGTAAGAACGTGATAGCAGCAACTCAAGATCCAAAACAAATTCGCAATATTGCGATTATTGCTCATGTCGACCATGGCAAGACCACTCTTGTGGATGGCTTGCTGAAGCAGTCTAATACGTTTCGGGATAACCAAGCTGAGATGAGCCAAGAGCTCATCATGGATAGTAACGACCAGGAGCGCGAACGCGGTATTACTATTACTGCCAAAGTAACTGCTGTTCAACACGATAATTACCGAATTAATATTATCGATACGCCAGGACATGCCGATTTTTCCGGCGAAGTAGAACGAACACTGAATATGGCTGACGGATGCTTACTCGTCGTAGACGCTCAAGAAGGACCGATGCCACAGACAAAGTTTGTACTTAGTAAAGCACTCGAAAACGAGCTCAAACCGATAGTTGTCATCAATAAAATTGATAAGCCAGGGAGCCGAGTCGCTGAAGTTGAAGATGAACTCGCGAACTTATTTTTAGAGCTTGCCGTAAACGAAGACCAACTACAATATCCGCTGTATTATGCTATAGCTCGTGATGGAAAAGCCTGGACCCATCCTCCAGAAGACTCAGAAACAGACGCAAACCTAGACGACGTATTCGCTGCAATTATCAACGATGTGCCTGCTCCAAATGTTGAGGTAGATAAGCCGCTGCAGATGCTCGTAACGGCACTCGATTGGGATAGCTACAAAGGAACATACGCCATCGGACGAATCAGGAGAGGCTCGGTTTCACCGCAAGATACTATAGCTCTCTGTAAGACAGACGGAACGACCAAACAAGCAAAGATAGATAACGTCTACATTACTAATGGTGTAGCTCGTCATGAAGTCAAAAAAGCAATCGCTGGCGATATCGTCGCGCTCACCGGCATATCTAATGTGACTATCGGGGAAACTCTCGCCGACGCAGAAAACCCTGAGGCATTGCCCGCTATGGAGGTGGAAGCCCCGACACTTAAAATATATCTCGGACCAAACACCTCACCGTTCAAAGGTACAGAAGCCAAGTTTTCTACTAGCAGACAGCTCCAAGGTCGGCTCGACAAAGAACTCGAGACTAACATTGGATTACACGTTGAGCCAAAAGGAATCGGTTTTGTTGTAGCAGGTCGAGGTGAACTTCACCTAAGTGTACTGATTGAAACAATGCGACGTGAAGGATATGAGTTTGAGGTAGGCCGCCCACAAGTTGTTACCCGTGAAAACGATGGCGTAATCGAAGAACCAGTAGAGGAAGTGACTATCGAAATTCCGGAAGAGCATGTCGGCACTGTACAGATGGAGCTCGGAGCGCGAAGAGCAACACTGAAAGAACAATCCACGACAAGTAGTGGCGCGACTCGGTTGATTTATGATATTCCAACTCGAGCGCTCATCGGTCTACGTAACGTCTTGCTTACCAACACCAAAGGAACGGTCATCATGTACAGCCTGATGTCTGGCTACAAACCACTCGGTGACCCACTCAAGCAATTACGCAATGGAGTCCTGACTGCACACGAAGCTGGCACAACCACACCATACGCCCTTCAAATGGCCGAAGACCGTGGCACCTTATTTATCGGCGCAGGCGAAAACGTATATGCGGGTCAAATCGTCGGCCTGAACAAGCGTCAAGATGATATGGAGATGAACGTTTGCAAGGCAAAGCACCTAACAAATATGCGAAGTTCGTCGAGCGACGGCGTTGTCCAGCTTACGCCACCAACAATCTTAACGCTTGAGCAAGCAATAGATTTCATAGAAGAAGACGAGCTGCTCGAGGTCACGCCAAAACATCTCCGTTTGCGCAAGCAAGAACTCGACGCGAAAAAGCGTAAGCGAAAATAGCTAAACACGAGCGTAAGCGACTGGTATACTGGGTCGAATGACACAGAGCGAAGCCTTAGCCATTCTTGAACATGGCGTATCTACACTGCTGACTGGCGCTGCCGGCACAGGAAAAACACATCTGTTAAATCAGTTTATTTCTCGTGCAAAAGCCCGCGGACAGCACGTTGCGGTTACGGCTACGACCGGCCTAGCTGCAACTCATCTCGGTGGCACCACGATTCACGCTTGGTCAGGCATCGGCATTCATGATGAGCTTCCAGCGTCATTCGGCACCCATCTAAGTAAGCAACGACGCGAGATCATAAACAAGGCAGACATCCTGGTGATCGATGAAATTAGCATGCTTCACGATTTTCGGCTCGACATTATTAATCAAGCGCTCCAGCAAGCCCGAGAATCAGAAGAACTGTTTGGCGGACTACAGGTTGTCCTGTGTGGTGACTTTTTCCAGTTACCACCGATCAATCGGCAAGACAGTCGCCAAGGTGGGTTTGTTACTGACTCAGAGTCATGGCGAACCGGCGTATTTGAGGTGTGTTATCTACACGAACAGTACCGTCACGCGGACGACGAGATTTATTGTGAAATACTAAACGGAATTCGTGCCGGCAGTTTGATGCGCTCTCAGCTCGATGCACTACTCGCAAAAACGAACGGTGCGGCAGCCGACCACATAGAACATAGCACGAGACTGCTCACGACAAACATAGACGTTGACGAGATTAACCGCAAAAAACTACAAAACATTGACGGTGCTGTACGGGAATATCACATGGAAACGACGGGCGGCAAACGCTACATCGAACAGCTCAAGCGCTCGTGCCTTGCCTCGGAAGTATTAGAACTAAAGACTGGTGCCCATGTTATGTGCATAAAGAATAGCCCGGAAAAGCGCTATGTCAACGGCAGCCTCGGTGAAGTCGTCGATTTCGACACGGAGACCGATTATCCGATTGTTAAGCTCAATAACGGCAAGCGAATCGTCATAAAGCCAGAAAGCTGGGAACTACGCGACGGTGATAAAAAGCGCGCAGGTTTGACGC
>SLLM01000195.1 GCA_007134055.1 Ectothiorhodospiraceae bacterium
AACGCGGCCACGTTGTGCACATCGATGACCATGATCCGTCCCACGCCTACGGCCTCGAACAACTGGGCCAGATACCGTAGCGACAGTGGGTCATGCAACTTGGTGCGTTGGTCCTTGCGGGCATAGGGCAGGTATGGAACCACCGCCGTGCACCGTGCGGCCCCCTGGTCCCGGAGCGTCGCGATGAAGAACAACAGGCGTACCAGTCTGTCATTCACGCTCTGGTCTCTGTCTCCCGACAGGCGCTGCACCACGAACACGTCCCGGTCTCGCACGTCCACCAGGGGTCGCAGTTTGAACTCGCCACCCTCGAATAGACGATGCTCGTATGGGGCCGGGTCGACGCCCAGTGAAGCACAGAAGCGGTGGCGGAAAACCTCGCAGGCATCAAGGACGAACAGCTGAGGCCGCTTGCGCGCTGAGCTCTCAGTGGTACCAGAGCATTCAAGTGCACTCATCGTTATAGCCCTGTTACATCATCCAGAAACCGGGCTGCGACGGTGGCCGGTGCCCGCAGCTGGTCCCAGTTCAAGGCCGCCATGTGGGTAAACGGGAATCGCACCAGCCGGATCAGCTTGGGAGCCCCGAGATTGCACGCGCCCATCGCGGGCAGCGGAACTTCGCCGCAAGGGGTGGTCACAGTGATGCAGTCGCGGTAGACAGGATCGTTCATCGTATTGATCCGGTCGATGAACAGCAATCCCGGCCCGCTGCTCCGGTACACGGCCTGACAGAGCTTCTGCCTCAGCTCTCCCGGCCATCAATCCGTACATGCCCACATTCCCGTAGGAAACTGCGCTCTCCTTGCCCTCAGGCATCCAGCGGTAACGGGTCTCCCAGCCGTGCCGCGCCAACGGGTTCGCGAGCGCCCCGGGGGTCATCAGTTGCTCTGCCAGGCCCGGAACCCGTCGGCGGTTCCTCGTTCTCCGGACGAACGCTCCAAGTTATTCCACGGTAATTCGGTGGCGTCGGACTTCGTCCACTTTCGGCAGCGTCAGCTCAAGGATACCGTCCTGAAACCTGGCGCTGGCCTTGGCGGCATCCACGTCGCTCGGCAGCGCAACGGTGCGCTCGAACTCCCCGCGGCTGATCTCCCGGCGAAAATATGCGCCCTCTTCCTTGGTTTCCTCGTGATGCGAATGACCGCGGATCGTCACCAGGTTGTCCGTTACCGACACGTCGAGGTTGTCGCGATCGACGCCGGGAATCTCGGCCCGGACGATGAGTAGTTTGTCCTGATCGACTACGTCCACCTTCGGCATGGTGTGGTAACGCTGCGCCAAGCGTTGTCGGAACGCTTGTTCCGGAAAGCCAAGCCACAAGTGGCGGGGGAAAAGGTCCTCGAACCAGCGATCGTATTCGTCGAGCAACGCAGGCCGCTTATCGCCTGGTTTCACTCCCGCCGACGGAGTCTCCTCTTGACCTTTGCTCAGGGTCCTCGGCTGAACCATGACGACACCTCATCGTGTTATCCGTTGCGAGGCAGGCAGATGCTTCTGGCATGCCCTCAGTCCTTCATATCACTGCTTGAGCAATGTGTGATTGACGCCCGTCAAAAGGACAGGAACAAGGGAGCCGGAAAATCTGCTGAGGCACCTTATGACGAGACTTCCGTGGCGCTGTCCCAGGCGGTATCTGTCAAGGAACAACGACCACCGGCATAAGGGCGCCCTCTACCAGGTCGGCACGTCGGCGCTCCGCCTTTATCGCCCATTGGCGGGGGACAACCAACCTCTGTACCGATTCCTCCCCGAGGACTTGTAATATGCTGTTCGTAGTGACGTTCCGAACACACTGCACCCGCGTGTGAAGCTTGACCTCCTGCAGCAACGTGCGGATGGACTGTTCGCGCTGATCGCTGTCGCTTTGATCGACGATGGGTAGCAGAATCGCCAGCGATGCCCCGTTCTCACCGGCCAGTGCCACCGCAGTCCCCAGTGCACGAATGCCCTCGTCTGCGGCGGGCATTACCACGGCGATGGTTGAGAGCGAAGCGAGTTTCACCGGATGTTCGTAGATCATGACCGGGCCTGGTGCCTGTCCGATCAACGCTCTCGCCGTGGACCCGACCCGCAGGCCCAGTGGGCGGCGATGGCCGATCTTGCCGAGGAAGAGAAAATCGTCTCTCGTGGATTCTTCGAGGACCTTCTGGATGACGCGTCCCCTGTAGACCTGCAACCGTGCTTGAAGCCCCTGTGTTCGCGCAATGCGCTGAAGGGCGCGGCGCATTGCCGCCGCCCGGTTGCGCAGTCGCTGTTCCACCAGCCCAGGCTGCATCGGCCTGACCGCGCCGGAGAGGCCCACTTCCCGTGCCCAGGGGTAACCCGCGCATCGCACCAGTTCCTCTTCCTCGACGAACCACCCGACGAGTTCCGCGCGGCTTGCCCTAGCGAACGCTGCAGCGGCATCCAGGGCCGACATACTTTCCTTGGAGGCGTCCAGCAGGATTACGTCACGGCGTGCTCTTACCTCCCAGACAGTCGTGGGACTGGTACTCGATCCCGGACCGTTCGAGTCGCGGTTTTCAGTCATTGTTATCGCCCGCAGGTGCCTCGGGCCCGCCAGCGCGCGGATGGACCCTGGAGAAAGCGGCCAGTCGGTCGGCCACGGCGCGGTTCAGGCTTCCCTCTGACCAACCCCCGTCTTCAGCCGGCTCGCCGGGATGCATCCCGGTTAACAGTGCCAATGCGTCGTCCACGTGCTTGAGCGGGTACAACTGGAAGCGGCCGGCCGCGACGGCGTCCCGGACGTCTCGATGCAACATGAGGTGCGGCACATTGGCGGCCGGCAGCGCCACTCCCTGATTGCCGTCGAGGCCCGCCGTGCGGCACAAGTCGAAGAACCCTTCGACCTTCTCGTTGACGCCTCCCACTGCCTGGACTTCCCCGTGCTGGTTGACGGAACCGGTCACGGCGATGCCCTGGTGCAGGGGAACCCGGCTGATCGCCGAGATCAGCGCGCACAGCTCCGCAACCGAGGCGCTGTCACCGTCGATCCGTCCGTACGACTGTTCAAAGGCGATGCTGGCCGACACGGAGAGCTCACTCTCCGGCGCATAGCGGCTTCCGAGAAAGCGCGCCAAGATCATCACGCCCTTGGAGTGAACACGTCCCCCCAGCTTGGCCTCGCGTTCGATATCCACTAACTGGCCCCGGCCCGGTCGCGCTGTTGCCGTGATGCGCGTCGGCTGGCCGAACGTATAGTCACCGAGTTGAAGGACGGAGAGGCCATTAATGGAACCGACGGCGTGCCCTTGCGTGGCAATGACCTGGATACCCCGGCGAACCAAGGTTCGGCTGCGTTCACGGACCCGTGACGCCCGGTACTCCTGGGCCTCCAGGGTCTTCTCGATGTGGTTCACGCCGACGGATTCGGCGCCGTCCTGCTCGGCATAGTGGCTCGCCTCGGCCATCAGGTCGGCCAGCTCGCGCCCCCTGGCGGTAAGGCGTTCACTGTCCGCGGCCATGCGACTGGCGTGCTCGATCAGTCGCGCCACTGCGCTGCGACCCAGAGGGCGCAGCTGCTCCCGCGTCGCGATGGTGGCGATCATGCGTGCATACAGTTGCCGCGTCTCAGCATCCCGGGGAAGGTCGTCCTCCAGGTCCGCCTCCACCTTGAACAGCTCGGCGAACTCCGGGTCGTGGGCGGCGAGCAGATAGTACAGCAGCCGATCACCGAGAAGGAT
>SLLM01000208.1 GCA_007134055.1 Ectothiorhodospiraceae bacterium
CGCTGCGCAGATCCGGATACACGCCACCCTGGACGATCCCGAACAGGGCCGCCGGATTGTTACCATGCGCTCTTCTGCTGCGTTCCGCCCAGCGCAGGGACAGCTCCATGGAACGCCGCGCAACCTCATGGGTGGCAGGGTAGGCCGTGCACTCATCGAACACCATGACGATGTCGGCGCCCAGCGCACGCTGCACCGCCATGGACTCCTCCGGCCCCATGAACACCCGATCCCCGTTCACCGGAGAACGAAAGGTGACGCCCTCTTCCGTTACCTGGCGCAGATCACCGAGGCTGAAAACCTGGAAGCCCCCGGAATCCGTCAGTATCGGCCATTCCCAGTGCATGAAATCGTGCAGATCTCCGTGGCGGGCGATCACCTCCACGCCCGGGCGCAGCATAAGATGAAAGGTGTTTCCGAGAATGATTCCGGCACCACTGGCACGCACCTCTTCCGGAGTCATGGCCTTGACTGTGCCGTAGGTCCCGACCGGCATGAAGGCCGGGGTCTCCACGCAACCACGCGCAAAGCGCAACCGCCCGCGGCGGGCATCACCATCCGACCCCAGCAGTTCAAAGGACATGAAATCACTCATGAGCCGGACCCGGATCGCGCCGGCGGATGAATGAACATGGCATCGCCGTAACTGAAGAAGCGGTAACGCTGCGCCACCGCGTGCCGATACGCTGCCAGCACCCGGTCACGACCGGCGAATGCGGACACGAGCATCAGCAGGGTCGATCCCGGAAGGTGGAAGTTCGTGAGCATGGCGTCCACGGTCCGGAAGCGGAATCCCGGATAAATGAAGATGTCTGTCTCACCGGCCATCGGCACAATCGCCCCGCCTCGCGCCGCACTCTCCAGTGCCCGCACCACGGTGGTTCCGACCGCTACCACCCGTCCGCCCCGACGCCGCGTCCGCTCGACCGCCGCGCATGTGGCCTCGCCTACTTCCAGTCGCTCACTGTGCATGCGGTGGGTCGCTACCTCCTCGACCCGAACCGGGGCGAAGGTTCCGGCGCCAACGTGAAGCGTCACCCAGGACAGCTCCACGCCGCGCGTCACCAGCTCATCCAGCAGCGAGTGATCGAAATGCAGCCCGGCAGTGGGGGCGGCCACGGCGCCTGGTCGACGGGCATATACGGTCTGGTAGCGTTCCTGGTCCAGGGGTGAATCCGATCGGCGGATGTAAGGGGGCAGAGGCACGTGTCCGTGTTCTTCCATGAACGGATCGAACCCCGGGCCGTGCTCCATACGCAGCACGAATAGCTCCCCTTCACGGCCAAGCACGCGCACATCGGCCCCACCGTCGAGCACCATGCGGGTGCCGCATCCGGGTGCCCGGCCCGCCCTGATGCGGGCGGTGGCAACGTGCGATTCCCGTACCCGCTCCACCATGACCTCCACGCGCCCCCCGGACTCCTTGCGCCCGAACAGGCGTGCCGGCACGACCCGGGTGTCATTGAGGACCAGCAGGTCTCCCGGCTCCAGCAGTGCCGGAAAATCCATGAAGCGGCGATCGGCACATGCCCCTGTTGCCCGGTCCAGGCACAGCAGACGGCTGTCACGGCGCTCCGTCGGCGGGTGACTCGCGATCAGTTCGTCCGGAAGCTCGAAACGGAAATCTGATACGCGCATCAGTTGCGGGATTGCCTGTTCATCAGGGGCGACGGCAACCGGACGCGGCCGTGCGCCGCGGAAAGTAGCCTGCGGCGCGCCGCCGTTCCGCATCGCCGAACTCTGGCAATGCGTCCGGAAAGGCGAGTATACTCCGGCGGGCTGGCCGGGATGGCGGAACTGGTAGACGCGCCGGACTCAAAATCCGGTTCTGGCGACAGAGTGTGGGTTCGAGTCCCACTCCCGGCACCAGGAGCCCGTCACGCGCATTCCCGGTCCGCTCGGGTCGGCATCAGTCGATGATCCGGTCCCAGGAGCGGTTGAGTTCCTCTCTTGTCCACTCCCCTTCCGGCACCGGCGGGATCGTCATCACCGAGAACGTCTGGTGTGCCACCAGCGCCTGCCGTACCAGGCTGGAGAGCACGGCCTGGTAACGCTCGGCGTGGATCGCACGATCCTGCCGGTACCCACCGCTCACGCGGCCGGCCTCGTCCACCTCCAGGTCCACCTCGAAATTGATCGGTGTGCCGTCACGAGTGCCGCCCCGAACTACCTCGATGGTATCCGCCTGGAACGCAACTTGATAGAACGTTCGCCCTTCCGGATCCACCATGGAAACCTGGTAGAACGGCTGCGCCCCGTCCTCGCCTTCCGTGTGGACATTGATCCGCCGCAGCCGGTCCGGCAGCGGTGCCAGGTCCTGCACCACCTGGGAGAGCCCTGCGTCCAGCGCAACACTGGGCTGTGGTTCACCGAGAGCCGTCCGATAGCGGGTTTCCATACCGATGATGATCAGCACCACCACCAGCGCCACGAAGCCGGCCAGCCCCAGCCAGAGCTGGCGGCGAATCGGTGCCTCGTACTCCCTGGCCTCCGCGGGTGTCATCGGCACTCTGGTATCGCTCATTGCATCGCCTCGCTGGTTCGGACGGCCCGTGGTCGGTGCACACCATACTACTACGACGCGCCAGGTACGAACCCTTCAGTGAATCCTCCTGCACCGCGCCTGTGCGGCGCACCGGACCCGGCGGCGGTCGGGCAATGATGAGATATGCCGGGGGAGCCTGGCAATCCGGAAAGGATCCCTGGCTCAGGCGCAACAGGCGCGCCGCCACTCAGCGATAGGATCGGGCAAGGCTCTCGGGGTCAGCTCCCAGGAAGTAGGCCAGCCGCAGCCGCCACATCAGCAGGACAGTACGCCACACGCCGCGGCACTCCCAGCGCCGCCCGGAGGTCCTGATCGTTTGTCGCAGACAGAGGGGCGCCTGCCGCCGGCGCAGTAGGCGGCTGATGGCAACGTCTTCCATCAGGGCAATGGGCGGGAATCCCCCCACCGTCTCGAACAGCTCCCTTGAAACAAAGATCCCCTGATCCCCCGTCGCCACCCCACTGAAGCGTGAGCGCAGGTTCATGCCACGGGCGATCACCGGCAGCCAGCGGGACTCCCCCTCGATGAACACGTCAAAACGCCCCCAGATGCGCTCGTCTGCAGCCATGGCGCGCATCGCTGCCAGCGCTTCCCGCGTGGGCACGGTGTCGGCGTGCAGGAACCAGAACAGTGCTCCGGTAGCCCCGGCGGCGCCGGCATTCATCTGCACCGCACGGCCACGGGGCGCGGTCAGCACACGATCAGCAAGGGGGGCGGCGATGGCGGTGGTGGCGTCCCGGCTGCCGCCGTCCACCACAATCACTTCATGCCCTGCCTGACGCAGGGGCGCCAGCGCATGCAGCAGCTCGGGGATGACGGCTGCTTCGTTCAGGGCAGGAATGACAACCGAGAGGCGCATTTCCGGTATTTGTCCTCCCCACGGTTGGTGGTACACTCTGCGGCGTTTCCGGGGCCGTAGCTCAGTTGGGAGAGCGCAGCAATCGCACTGCTGAGGTCAGGGGTTCGACTCCCCTCGGCTCCACCATACCTGTTCGGAGGGGGGGAAGCCCCCTCCCGCCGGCAGCGAGCCCCGGTAGCTCAGCCGGATAGAGCAACCGCCTCCTAAGCGGTAGGTCGCAGGTTCGAGTCCTGCCCGGGGCGCCATCAGCCCTTCCCATGCCTTCCGAATAA
>SLLM01000387.1 GCA_007134055.1 Ectothiorhodospiraceae bacterium
GAGAGGCTGGAGCGGAATAGGCGCGCCTTCGCGACGGATGGTGGTGGCCCCCCCGAGCCCCGCGTCCGCACGCAGGGCTTCGACTGCCCCCCGCAGTGAAAAGCCCTTCACCGCGGAGCCGACGCCGACGCTGGTGGTCCCGCCATGGGGGAAGACCCAGCCGTAGAAATCCGGCGATATCCTGCCCTCGTAGATGACATCGCACCGCGTCGGCTCGAAGCTCTCGCCGTTGGCAGGCGGCGACTCGATGATCTCGTGATAGGCGGCAACGTAGGGAATCCGGTCGGCGCCGGGAACGCTCTCCCGTCCGACCGCGGAGGATGCACCGTCGGCGCCGATAACCAGCCTGGCGCGTACCTGGCGGACGGCCCGCTCACCCGAACGCTCGCGGTACTCGAGCGTCACCCCCGCTCCGTCCTCGTCCACCAGGCCGGTAAACGTCCCGGCACGCCGTTCCGCGCCTGACGCAGACGCGCGCTCCCGGAGCCACTCGTCGAACTGATCGCGATCCACCATGCCGACGTAACCGTCGCCGATGGGCATGTCGACGTGTCGCCGCGACGGGGACACGATCCGCGCGGATTTAACGCGAGCCTTGATCAGCATATCGGGAATGGCGAAATCCTCGATCAGCCGGGGCGGTATCGCTCCACCGCAGGGCTTGATGCGGCCCGCCTTGTCCAGCAGCAGCACCTTGCGCCCGGCCCTCGCCAAGCAGGTCGCCGCCGTGGCGCCGGCAGGGCCACCGCCGACGACGACGGCGTCATATTTCTCGAGCGTATGGCTGCTGGTCATGGCGCATTTCCCTCGGGTTGCATGGCGTCGGGGAGTGAGTGGGTACCGGCGCCGTCGGGCGATGCCGTTGCCGGCCGCTCTACCCGGGCCGCAATGCCGGCGGCGAACAGGAACAGGAGCGCGGAAGCGGCGAACACCGCCCCGTAGGCGGCAATGGGTGCGTCAAGCAGGTAACGGGTCGCATCGACGCCTGCCGTGCCGAGGAATCCACCGACGCCGAAGGCAATCGCCTGTGCCGCGCCCCACAAGCCCATGCGAACGCCCTCGCGGCCGCGACGACCGGCACTGGCGAAGTGCATCATCGAGCCAATGGCGGCGACCGCGAAGGCACCATTGGCGATGCCGAGCACGAAGACCGACGGGTGCAGTGGCCAGACCGGCCCCAGGTAGGCCCCGAGGGCAAGGCCCGCCAGGGCCAGTGCCGAGGCGATGCAACCGCCGATGGTCCAGCTGCGCAGCGTGCCCAGCCGGCCGCGCCCCAGGCGACTCACGGCCAGCGCGGCGAGCAGCATGCCGCAGAGCACGCCTGCGTTCTGCAGGCCGGCAAGCTGGGTCGACTGCCCGGGGGTCAGCCCGAACGCCACACCTGCGAAGGGCTCGAGGATGAGGTCCTGGGCGCTGTAGGCAAGCATCGAGACGAATACGAAAATCGTGAATCGCCTGGCAGTCGGTTCCCCCCAGACCTGGGCGAGGGCGGCGCGGAACGGCGTTGGCGATGCAGAAGCCGCAGCCTCCACCGGTCGCGCCCCGGCCAGGTCATACTCCACTCGCCGCACGGCAACCAGGGCGAGGAGCAGGGCGGCGGCGCATACCACCGCCGTCACCGCGACCAGGCGGGCACCGCTGAAGGGGTCGAGGAAATGTCCGGCAATGGTCGCGGTCACTGCGAAGCCGGCGATCATCATCACCCAGACGATCATCGCGGCCGCGCCCCTGCGGGCCGGTTCGACCCGCTTGGCAAGCAGTGTCAGGAGCGCTGTTCCGGCCGCGCCAACGCCGACGCCGATCATGAGGAAGCCGACGACGGCCAGCAGGATCCCGGCGACAGTGGCGGTGGCCATCCAGGCAGTAGCCACCGCTGCGACGACACCGCCGGCGGACAGCAGGCACATGCCGCCAATGATCCAGGGCGTTCTTCGGCCGCCCACATCCGAGCCGTAACCGAGACGGGGTCGCAACAGCTGCATGGTGTAGTAGAGGCCGACCAGGATCCCTGGCAGCATGGCCGGCAGGACCAGTTCCACCACCATCACCCGGTTGAGCGTCGTGGTGGTGAGGATGACCACCGCACCCAGGGCCGTCTGTACCAGGCCCAACCGGACGATGCCGAGCCAGCCCAGCCACGGGGCGTTCACGGCGCGCCCCCGACGATGCCTGCAAGGGCGAAAGCGGAAACCAGCATGCCCAGTACGTAGAGCGTGGTCCCGGTCGCGTTGTACCAGGGGGCGCGCTCCCGGGGAGAACGCAGGAAGCGCGCCATGAGGATGCACTGGACGCCGAGAAGGAGGGCGACGCCGGCTGCGTGCAGCGGTTGCCCCCAGAGCGAGAGCAGGAGAATGACGACAACCTGCGGTGCCGCCATGACCAGGCAGGCGAAACGTGCGGCCGGCGTTACGCCAAGCCGGACGGGCAGGGTATGGATACCCATGCGCCGGTCGCCTTCCACCGCCTTGAAGTCGTTCAGCGTCATGATGCCATGGGCACCGACGCTGTAGAGCAGGGCCAGCAGCAGGATCCGCCAGTCCGGCATCGCACCGGTCATGATTGCCGCGCCGGTCACCCAGGGCAGGCCCTCGTAACAGAGGGCCACCGCGCTGTTGCCCGTCCAGCCATCCCGCTTCAGGCGGACCGGCGGCGCGCTGTAGGCCCAGGCAAGCACGAGCCCGAGGGCGGCCGCTGCGAGTACGATGGGGCCGAGCAGGCCGGCAACAACCAGGGCCAGTCCCGTGGAGACCAGCGCCACGTAGAGACCCCACCGGCCGGGCATCCGGCCCGAGGGTATGGGCCGTTGCGGTTCGTTGATGGCGTCCACGTGACGGTCGAACCAGTCATTGACGGCCTGGCTGGTGCCGCAGACCAGCGGGCCGGCGAGGAGAACACCGCCGGCAATGAGCCACCAGTGCCCTTGGGGCGCGACGCCGGCGGAGACCACCCCGCAGGCAAAGGCCCACATGGGCGCGAACCAGGTTATCGGCTTGAGCAGCTCAACAACCGTCGCGGCCCGTGGGCGCACTGGTGAAGCTTGCGGGAGAGCGACATTCGCCATAGGTGTAAAATAAAATGGACACTGCAAAATGTCAAAGGCATATTACACTGACAGTATGCTCGGTGGCGGGCCGTCCCGGTCGCCATCGCGGGCCCGGTCGGCGCGGCGCCAACCGGAGCTGGTATGCCGGTTGCGAGGCACCGCACCCGGCTCGCGCCAGGAGGTGGCAAGATGTCCGACGGCACCATCAAGGCTCCGATCCTCGGGGACAAGCACTACGCTGACGCATCGGTCTTCCGCCCCGAAACCATGCTGCGGGAGTCGGCCCGGCAGCGCCGTCTCCCCGGGGTTCCCGTTCCGGAAGTCTGCCTGCTGGATCCTGACGGGGACATCACCCGGCTGCTCCGGCGCCAGCGCCGCGGCCGCGCACACCCGGGATGGGCATGCTTTCATACCTGCATGACGGAGTTCCGGGAGGAGGGCCGGGACCTGGGCGTCGTAAGCTGCGCCGTCGGCGCCCCGTTCTCCGTGCTCGTGGCGGAACAGCTCTTCGCGTCGGGCTGCCAGTTGCTGATCAGTGTCAGCTCCTCGGGCAAGCTCGCACCCTGGCTCCGCCCCAGGGATTTCATCCTCATCGACGAGGCCCTGCGGGATGAGGGCACGAGCTACCATTA
>SLLM01000153.1 GCA_007134055.1 Ectothiorhodospiraceae bacterium
GTCCGCCGAAATGTCGGAGGATTCGGCGACGAGATCCGCGTCGACGTTCACTTCGCCCATATCGTTGACGAGGACGGCGAGGTCTCGGTGATCGCTCTCACGCAGCACGTGATTGAGCGTGGTCGTTTTTCCGGCACCGAGCGTTCCGGAAAGCACCGTCACGGGGATCATCTGTTCTTCCATGCGTTATCAACTATAACCCACAAGATAATATAAGTTATTATCTACTCCAAAATTCTTATTAACTCTCGGAGATTGTCTCCGAACACCGACGCACCCATATGACGACAGGCAACCCAACCCGGAAATTCGGCTGTACCATCGTCGGGGGAGGGATCCACGGCACGTACCTTGCCCAACGCCTCCTCGAAGACTCGCCGTTCGACAGATCTGATATTCTTATAGTCGATCCTCACGATCGACTGCTGGCGTCGTTCCGCGAGAAGGCGCGAGCATGCAGCATGGAGGCGCTTCGATCGACGTTCGTCCACCACGTCGGAACCGAACCGTTCGGGCTCGAGAGCTTTGCCGAAGCGAACGATCGAGAGGACGAACTCGTCTCGACGGTCGACTATCCGCCGCGGCCGTCGCTCGACCTCTTTCTCGACTATGCGGACTACGTGATCGATCGAAAGGATCTCGGCTCGCTGCATCGTCGGGCCGCCGTCGACACGATCTACGAACTCCCCGGTGAGACGGGGCTTCGACTCGAGACGACCGTGGGACCTATCGATACCGACCACTGCGTCCTCGCGATCGGCCACGGCGGTCGGTACAGGTGGCCCGACTTGGCGGCTGGCCTCGACGGAGTTGAACACGTCTGGGAGGGATTCGACCCCGACGCGTCGGCCAATCGAACCATCGTCGTCGGCGGCGGCATCACGGCCGCCCAACTCGCGTGTGAGTTGAGCGAGACGGAGTCAGTGGCCTTGCTATCACGGCATCCACTTGAGTGGGAGGTCTCTGAAGCGGATCCGCCGTGGATCAACTGGTCACACATTGAAGAACATCTCCACGAACACCTACCGGGCTCGAGTGACCGATTCGAGGTAATTTCGGATGCCAGAAACGCTGCGACGGTTCCGCCGTACCTCTATCAGGAGTTCGAGAACCGAATCGATGAAGGCGAACTTACGCTCGCACAGGGAGCGGTCGGCTCGGCGACGGTCGAAGACGGATCGGTTCGGCTCTCCCTGGACCACGGGTTGCAGTTGCTCGGAGATCGCGTCGTTCTCGCGACTGGATTCGAACCGGTGTTCGATCACCCGTTCGTCGATCGAATCGGGGACGAACTCGAACTGCCCCGGGGGTATCGAGGGATGCCCGTTCTCGACGACGAAACGCTCGCGTGGCAGTGCGAGGACGGACGGTCCGTCCCGTTGTACGTCTCCGGGGCACTTGCTCTCGGGACGGTCGGTCCGTACGCGCCCAACATTCCGGGAGCTAGGCGGGCCGGTGATCGGATTGCGACTGCCATCGCACGGCGCCTTCGTGGTTCCAGAGCGGATAGCACGACCGAATCGGCGCACGGAACAGAAGTGTCCGATTGATCGGCACAGTACGACGGCGACGAACAGATTTCGATTCGGTTTACGGCGTTACTTCTCGTTTCTCGACTTCGAGTTCGGATTCGAGGAACTCAACGATCAGTTCTCCCGCTCGCCTCGCGCCGATCACGTTCCGTGCGAACGGGCCGAGAACCTGCTGGGCGGCGACACCCGAAACCGCAATCCGAGAGGGGGTCCGATTCTGACGCATCCATCGGAGCGTTTCGTCATCCAGAACGGGAGCTCCGCGATAACCCGTTTGCAGCGTCGATTCGTTGCGCAGGTGATGAAACAGTTCATTATCGTACGGTGATCCGAATCCCGTCGCGAAGGTCAGTTCATCGAGACAGTAGGCACTGCCGTCCTGACAGGTAACGACGACCGTTCCGCCGGCTTCGGTTGCAACTGCGATCTCGGACTGTTCGAGCTCGATCCGCCCCTCTTCGAGCGCGCGCTGTAGTCGGCGAAACACGTACGGCGGTATCGTTCCGTCGTAACGGGCCTCGGAGACGAGTTCCTCGCGAGCACGTGACGCTGGCGGGTGTGCGTGAAGCTTCTCGGTAACGCCCGAGAAGTGCATCCAGTCGGTGCTCGCCTCAAGTGTCTCCACACGAAACGGACTTCGGGCGAACAGAACCACGTCCCGGCCCGGCAGCTGGGCAACCTTCGTCGCGAGCTGTGCGGCGGTGATTCCCCCGCCAACGATACCGACTGATGACATCTCGTCGATCGCGTTGGGATCGAACGATGGGTCCCAGATGTGGGTTGCTGACCCTGTCGAAGCCAGTTCGCTCGCCCACTCCGGATACGTAAACGAGCCGCCGTGTCCGACAGCCAGGAGACACCATCGAGTGGAGATGTGACCCTCGTTGGTTTTGATCTCGACCGTCTGCCGATTCTCGCAGATATCGGTAGCTCGAGCCTCCGTGTGGCTCGATTCGAGGTCGTATCGATCACAGATCCAGTCGGCGTGATCGAAAAACAGCGAGGTGGTCGGTCGCTCCGCACCGACCGTACTCGGAACGAGTTCGTCCTCGCGACCGCATGCTCGAGCGAAATCCCTGAGGGAAAACGGATCAGTAGCGACGTGATGGACGAACGGTGATCTGAGCTCGACCGTTCCGCACTGGTGACACTTCCGACGAAACGAGTCGAGGAGTCCGACCGGATCGACGATACACAATTCACACGGGTCGATCAGGTCTGCTTGGAACAGTCGAACGGCCATATGAACGCCGTGGACGCCGCCGCCGACGATTGTGACGAGCGGGTCAGCGTCCGTGTCGGTCTGTCTCATCGTCATACTGAAGCCCACCAGGGAGAACGCTGTCCTCGATTCGGGGTGACGCGAGCGCCAGCGTCCATTCAGCTCGATTGTCGCCGTGCCAGCACGTGCCCGTCGTGACACCGGCAATTGCACTCAAAATAGGCCGCGCTGTACCCGACCGTTTCGAACGAGTTGATGAGCGAATCAGCGTTGCCTCGCTCCTCAACTTCAACGTTGACGATCGACCGTTCGCCGCGTTTGAGTACCTCGAGTGCTCGCTCGGAGTCTTGGCGCTCGGGCTGAAGAGCCTCGATGAGTATTGCCTCGACGGTCCAGTTTGGAAGTACCGGCACGCGACCGTCGGCGAACGCCGATGAAATCTCCTCGTCGTCGTGAAAACACTCCGCGAGTTCCGGACCGTCGAACGATCGAAGTCGATCCCTCGCCGACTCGCGGAACCGGTTGACCACGAGAAAGCAGTCGACCTCGTGCTGGCTGGCAAGACGCTCATAGGCCGCGGCGGTTTCGAGCGTTTCGGGGGTTGCGACGACGAACACCGTATCCAGCCGTTCGGTGCGCTCCCCGATCGCCTCCGTGCCCGACGGACAGTCTTCGATTGTCCACTCGATACCGAGTGCGCCGTCGGTGCCAGCGTCGCGGTCGCCTGTCAACTGCGCTGCTTCACCAGTCACCTGTACGCGCGTTCGCTCGGTCAATCGAGTTGCGACGAGTGTGGCGATCGTCGTCTTGCCGACGCCCGGATCGCCGACGAAAGCGATCTGACGTGCCTCCGACTCGTGCTCGCCCTCGGTTGTTCCAACCTCTGTTGGCTTCGTCGACACAGTTGCTACTAACTTCGA
>SLLM01000033.1 GCA_007134055.1 Ectothiorhodospiraceae bacterium
CCTCCACCAGCCGGATCGGGTAATAGGGGATGTCGCCGGGCCCACAGGCGCGCGAGTATTCGCGGTAGCACACGGTGCGCGCATGCTCCTCCCAGGGCGCGAAATGCTTGTGCTCGGTGATACGGGTGAAGGGCACCTCCGGGTCGGGGTGGTTCATCACCGCGCAGCCCTGCCAGTCGCCCGCATCGGTGAAACGCTCGAAATCGAGCGTGCGGTAGCCCAGCCGCCCCAGCCGGCAGTCGAAATACCCATCGAGCGGCCCCGACCAGAATATGTGATCGTACCGCCCGGCCATCTCCGCGCTGTAGGGCGTGTCCAGGTGCACATCGATACCCGGATGATCGAGGATACGCTCGACCATCGCGGTATAGCCCGCCTCGGGCATGCCCTGGAAGCGGTGGAAGAAATAGTTGTCGTCATAATTGAAGCGCAGCGGCAAGCGCTTGAGGATGCTCGCGGGCAGATCGCGCGGCGAGCAGCCCCACTGCTTTTCGGTATAGCCCTTCATGAAGGTCTCGTAGAGCTCGGACCCGATCATGGTGAGCGCCTGTTCCTCGAAATTGTGCGGCTCCGTGATGGTGGTATCGGCGCGCGCGGCGATGAAGGCGCGCGCCTCGGCCGGGCGCATGGTGGTGCCGAAGAACTGGTTGATCGTGTGCAGGTTGATGGGCATCGAATAGACCGCGCCGCGCGCCGTGGTCTTCACCCGGTTGCGATAGGGGCGGAAACGCGCGAACCGGTTGACGTAATCCCAGACCTCCGCGTCGTCGGTATGAAAGATATGCGGCCCGTAGACATGGACCAGAACGCCGGTCTCGGGGCAGCGTTCGGTGTGGCAGTTGCCGGCGGCATGGGGCCGTGCATCGATCACCGTGGCGTGGTGACCCGCCTCGGCGAGCGCGCGTCCGATCACCGCGCCCGACAGCCCCGCCCCCACAAGAAGTATCTTCACGTCCCGCCCCCGGCTTTTCCCGCGTCCCCGCGCTGTAGCCGAGCCCCGGCGAACGCGCAACGCCCGCGCCGGCGCGATCGCGCGCATTGGCGGCAAACGCCGCGGTTTCGCCGTATTTGCACCCCGCCCTGTTCCGCAGGCGCAGGCCAGCCTCGCAGGCGGTGGAACAAGGTGAAGGGGGTGGCGCGATGCGCCTGCATCTCGACGGGACGATCGGCCCGGCGCCCGGCGCGGCCGAAGGCGGCACGCGCGATCTGCAGATCGTCACCCTGCCCGAGGGGGTGTTTCTCTACGCCAGCAGCGGCGCGGGTGGCGGGCTGACGAGCTATGCGCTCTCCCCCGGGGAGATGGCGGCGGCGCATGACGCGCTGCCCTTTGCCGACCATCTCGAGGAGGTGGCGGGGCCACATCTCGCGGTGCTGGAGGGCGCGGAGGGGGCCGCGCAGCTCGTCTTCGGCGGCGGCAGTTCGGGGCTGGTCGCGCGCACGCTCGACGATCACGGCGGCTTCGGGACCGAGACGCAGATCGACGGCCCCGCCAGCGCGCCGCTGGCGCTCGCGCAGACGACGCTGGACGATGCCGGCGTGCTCCATGTCGCGGGGGCGGACGGGATCGCGACGCTGGTGAAAAACGGCAGCGACGGCTACGACGCCCAGGTCGGCGGCGGGGCCGATCTCGCCGGCGTGGCGGCGCTCGAGACGGTGGAGACGGGCGGCGGGCGGTTCCTGCTCGCCGCCGATACGCAGGACCACGGCGTGACCGGATATCGCGTCGATCCCGAGATCGGCGCGCTCGAAGAGGTCTCCAGCATGGGCGCGGCAGACGGGCTGGGGGTGCAGGCGCCCACCGCCATGGCCAGCGTGGAGGGCTACGACGCCGCCTGGGTGGTGCTCGCCGGGGGCGGCAGCGACTCGCTGAGCGTGATGCGGGTGGACGCCGATGGCGCGCTCACCCCCACCGACCATGTGATCGACACGGCGGCCACGCAGCTGGGCGCGGTGCAAGCGCTGGAGGTGGTGGAGGCGAACGGGCAGATCCTGGTGCTCGCCGCCGGCGGCGACGGGGGGGTGAGCCTGTTCTCGCTGCTGCCCGACGGGCGGCTGGTGCATCGCGACAGTATCGAGGCGGGGGTGGAGACGGTCTCGGCGCTCACCGCGACGGTGCTGGACGACACGCTGCAGATCCATCTCGGCGCGGAGGACAACGCCGCGCTGACGCAGATTTCGGTGCCGCTGGACGGGCTTGGAGAGCTGCGCCACAGCGCTCCCGAGGACGGCACGCAGCTCGAGGCCTCGGAGGGCGGCGACATCCTCGTCGCCCAGGGCGCGGGCGACACGCTGGTGGGCGGGGCGGGTGACGACATCCTCGTCGCCGGGCCCGAAGACACGGTGATGCGCAGCGGCGAAGGCGCCGACATCTTCGTGCTGCGCGGGGGCGGCGGCGAAGCCCGGGTGCAGGACTTCCGCCCCGGCCACGACCGGCTGGATCTGAGCGACTGGGCGATGCTGCGCAATCCCGACCAGCTCGACATTACCCCCACCGAGGACGGCGCGCGTATCACATGGGATGACGAGGTGCTCGTCCTGCACGCCCATGACGGCACGCCGCTTGCGCGCGACGATCTCTTCGGCGCGCATTTCGATACACCCGACCGGCTGCTGGTGCTCGCCGATGACGAACCCTGGGTCGATCCCGAGGAGGAGGATGAGGAGGAGGACGAGCCTTCGGGCCTGCTGATCTTCATCGGCTGGGGCGAGAGTTCGGCCATCGGCAGTTCGGGCAACGACACGATTCACGGCAATGACGCGGACAATGTGATCGACGGGTATGGGGGCGATAACGAGATCCATACCGGCGGCGGCGACAACCGGGTTGTGGGCAGTTCGGGCGACAACACGATCTATGGCGGCGACGGCGACAACAGCCTTTGGGGCGGGGCGGGCAACAACGTGATCTATGGCGGTCTGGGCGATGACCGTATCGGCCTGGGCCCGGGCGGCGGCTATGCCGAGGTGGCGGGGGGCAACAACACGATCTATGGCGGGATCGGGGATTCGACGATCCATGGCGCGGATGGCGACGACCGTCTTTGGGGCATGCGGGGCGACAACGAGATCTATGGCGGTCTGGGCGACGACCGCATCGGCGGCGGGAACGGCGCTGCCTATATCGAGGTGGAGGGCGGCAACAACACGCTCTATGGCGGCGTGGGCGAGAACGACAACACGCTGATCGGCGGCACGGGCGATGACGAGCTTCACGCGATGGCGGGCGACGGCTTCGTGGATGCGACGGCGGGGGGCAACAACTTGATCAGAGGCGGTGCGGGCGATGACGAGATCCTCGGCGGCGCCGGCGACGACACGATCGTCGGCGGTCAGGGCAACGACGTTCTGACCGGCGGCGGCGGGGCGGACACCTTCGTGTTCCGCGCCAACCACGACCACAACACGATCACCGATTTCGACGTCTCGGATGGGGATATGCTGCTGCTGGAGATCGGCAACCCGTATGCCGCCACGGATCTGTGGAGCGGCGATCTGGACGCGCAGGATGTGGTGGACCAGTTCGCCGAGGATGACGGCGACGGGAATACCGTGATCGTCTTCGCCAACGGTGAAAGCATCACCCTGCAAGGCTTTGACTACGGCGACCGCAACACGCTGGTCAGCCAGATCGAGATCGTGGAGATCTGAG
>SLLM01000407.1 GCA_007134055.1 Ectothiorhodospiraceae bacterium
CCGCGAACACCTTTCTCTCTACCTGGCCGTGGTGGCGCCTTTCAACGGCGGCGAACCACCAGGCGAGCGCGGCGCAGGCGGCAAGCTGCAATGTCAGCGACCCCGCGATGCCCAGGTGCTGAATGAGGTTGATCGGGTTGACGCCCGGTTGCTCCAGCCACCACGGGAGATGGATGGTACCGATGACACTGCCGATGATGAAAAACACCAGTGTCAGCACCATGCGGACATTGCCGGCGCCGACAGTGAACAGCGTGCCAGATCCGCAACCGCCGCCAAGCTGCATGCCGAGCCCGAACAGGAAGGCCCCCAGTATCAGGGACACGCCTACCGGCGCGACTGCGCCGGACATGGCGCTGGCGGGATCCACCGACCCCAGGATCGGTATGAAGAGTACGGACGCCAGGGCCAGGAGTGCGAGCTGGGCCCGCATGCCGGCACTGCGCTTGTGTACCATCATGGTGCGCCAGCCGCCGGTGAAGCCGAAGGCCCCGTGATAGAGGGCGATGCCCAGCACGGCGCCAACCAGCAGCAACGCGACCATGAATGGCGCCGTTTCAATGCCGATCAGGCCGGCGAGCAGGAGCAGGCCGATAATGGCCGTGGAGACGACGAAGCGATCCACCCTGCGTGCGTCGCTCGCGGGGCCGGATGGTGCCGGCCCCCTGAGAGTTTCGGCGGTGATGGACATATTCCAGGGCGATCAGTTGATGAAGCGGTCTACCAGAGCGCCGAGTCCGCGTCTTTCCGTACGCAGTGGCCGGTTCTCGTCCTGGGACCAGTCCACCATCGATCCGTCGTACATGGCGACATCCTCCTGACCGGCGACCTCGCTCATGGCGAACCATCCCATTGCCGCCCAGTGGCCGGTGTTACAGAAGGTGATGGTGCGCTGATCCGCGCTGACATCGGCCTGGTCCATCAGGGCATCCAGGGTTTCCCGGTTCACGAAGAAGGCGGTTCCCTCTTCGGTGAGGGCCTGCTGTTCAAGGTTGAGGGCGCCCGGGATCGTGCCGGCTGCCCGGGCCGCGGGGTGCTTGTCCCTGCCGAGATACTGATCGGACGGGCGATTGTCCACCAGCTGGATTCCCGCATCCTGCGCACCGGAGACGTCTTCCGCGGTGGCGATGAGTTCCGGGCGAAATGCGGGCTCGAAGGTTGCCGGTTCGGGCGCGTTCCAGCCTGTTTCCACCGGCTTGTCCGCCTCCACCCAGGCCTGGTGGCCGCCGTTGAGTATGGCCACGTTGTCATGGCCCAGGACACGGAAGGTCCAGTAGACCCGGGCGGCACTGCCGAAGTCCGTGGAGCCGACCCCGGCAGGGACGATGACGACATCGGTGTCGTTGTCTATGCCGAGGTTGCCGATCAGCTCCGCCAGGTCCTCTTCCGGGGGCAGGGTGCCGGGAATGCCGTCGGCCTCCTGGCGCCAGCCGGCGGTGGTGTAGTTGCTGTATACGGCGCCCGGGATATGGCCCGCCTCGAAATCCTCCCGGTCGCTGCCATCGATGCCACTGCGGACATCTACCACGACCAGGCCATCCTTCCCCAGATGCCGATCGAGCCACTCCACCGATACCAGGGGCTGGAGTGCGCGCGCGCTCACCGCGAGGGGGAGCAGGGTCAGTGTGAGTGCGAAAAACCAAAGCAGTCGCGGAAGCATGATCTCACCTCTCTCGGTGCTCTCATGTATGAGACCTGATTGTAGGGCGATTAGCGGCGTATTGAACCACCTGCCGCGATATCGATTGCGAATATGCTTAGGCGAAACCCGGTATCGGGGTTCAGGTTCCCGCGCTCCAGGCGTGTGCTCTGTCAGTGCTGGGACCTGGTCACGGTATCGGAGTGGGTCAGTATCCGTAATAGGTAGAAGCGCGTACCTCACTGCCCGGAGTCACTGGACAGTCGGTGAATGCCGCGGTCGTCAGGGCGCGCCGGTAAGGCGGACCATCCTGGGTGCGCCCCGGCGCCGTTGCCAGAAACGATTGGCGAGAAGAAGTGCCGCGGAGGCGGGCAGGAGCCAGGTAAAGAATGCCGAAAAAGCCCCGAGTCCCGGTATTCCCAGCATCAATACCAGGGTCGGCGCGCAACAGGCGCCGCCGGCGAGCAGCGCCGGCACCGCGCCGCCGACAGTGCCCGCGCTGCTCGCTGCCCGTGCCTCGCAGGCCTTGGGGTTGGCACTCAGTGCCAGCGCCCCGTGGATATTGATGGCCAGAAGAAGCCCCAGGGCGGTGGCGATCAGGAGATTCACCGGGCTGACCAGCCAGAACAGCCGCCCTGCCTGGATTACCCCGATCCCCTCGAAGAGAAACAGTGACCGCGCCCGGAAGGCCTGTTCGAGTGGAATCGCGCCGAACGACAGGCTCCAGCCGGGTTGCCGGGTCATGCTCAGATCGCCGATGGCGTAGAGGTAGAACACCGTATAGAGCAGCCCGCCGGCGATTGCCGCCATGCCCGGTAGCCGGATGCCCTTACCCGTCGGCATTGATCACCACCGTGTCCGGATAGAATGCGTACCAGGCGAACCACATCGCCTCGAAACCGTTGATGGGGTCGAGGTCCACCAGCGCCTCGTGTTCCGGACCGCTCGGACCGAACCTTACTTCCGCGCCGGCGAGGTCAATATCCGCCGGGGCATGGTAGACCCAGGCGGTATCGAGCACGGGGTCATGGATGATCAGGTAGCTTCCTTCCTTGCCTGGATGGACGATCACGCCCTCCCGGGCCAGGTGATCCATGTCGACTGCGATCGCCTCGGCACTGGTACGGAAGCCGAAGACCTCGGTCTTGGGGGGGTAGCGCTCGTCCTCGTGGAGCACCGGAAACATGCGACCGGCTTCCGGCGCGTAATAGCCGTCAATGGGGGTATACGAGCCATAGGGGTCGTGATTGTAGTTCCGGGCATAGCGGGTGCGGTCGGAGAGCACCTGCCCATCCGGGTGGCGCTCCCGCCAGCCTTCCCAGGTAGTCCAGACTACCCGGAACTCTTCCAGGCCCTCGCCCTTCAGGGGGCCGTTGACTGCTGCGCCGAGGATCTGCGGCCAGTAGCTGTCGGTCTCCCGGTCGTACATGATGAGGTTGCTGTTGACCAGGCGGCCGGAGACGCCGAGTTCGTTGTCGCCGCGCAGGAAGCCGAGGGCCGTTCCCGTCAGCGGACAGTAGGTGACGCTCACGTTCTCGCCACCGACGGTATCATTGACGATCTCGTGCCAGACGAGGATTCGCTGCGGATAGGCTCGTGCCTCGCCGTTGCGGTAGAGGCCGATCACCCGGTCGTCGGGGGCAAGGAAGGCGTCAGCCTCCTCCGCGTTCCACCAGCGGGGCTCGTCAATGGACGGAATGCCGTCCTTGCCGGGACCGCCGGAAAGGCTTGCCGACCAGTAGGTCTCCGGTGCGTCCGTCATCAGCGGCGGGGTGGCGCGCAGGGGCAAATCCCCGGCCAGTACCGGAGCGGCGACACAGCCGAGGGCGAATCCGCTGGACAACATGAGGTGGCGCATGCCTGCAACTCCCGTTCGGGCGGGCGTACGGGGTGGACCGTCGACTCCGCCGGTATGGATCAGGAGGTCGAGTCTCGCACGGCGCCCGGCAAGGACATATCCGGTCTAACCCGTAGAACCGACTCATTCACTGAACGCGTCGACACGGAATCCGGGACCTGCCATGGACCCCGACGCAATCGACCTGGCACCGCATGGTCGACCCGCTGCCCTTACGCCACTACCACCCGGTTTCTGCCCTGGTTCTTGGCCTGGTACATGGCCGTGTCGGCTCGCTCGTACAGCTCTTCGAACTGCACGGCAGCGGCGTCGTCGGCGGTATGGAGACCGATGCTGATCGTGAGTCCGGGCCGGTTGCCGAGGATCTCGAGCGGAAACTCCGAAAGCCTGGAGCGGATCCGTTTACATAGCTCCCTGGCGCCTCCCGTGTCCGTATCAGGCATGAGCAGGGCGAACTCCTCACCACCCACCCGGGCGATGGTATCCGTCTCCCGGACCTGTGAGGTGAGTAGAGTGGCGACGGTGCGGAGGATGTGATCCCCTGCGGGATGCCCGTGCCGGTCGTTGATGTCCTTGAAGTGATCGAGATCGAGCAGGGCGAAGCTGACCGGCTGCCGGGAGCGCCGGGCCTGTGCCAGTACCTGCTCCGCGCGCGAAACCAGCGTGCGGCGGTTGCCGAGACCGGTCAGCGCATCGGTGTGACTCATCTGCTCGAGCTTGCGGCGCTGGCCCGAGAGCTTGATCAGTGCTGCGACCAGACCTGCGGCAAAGGCCAGCATCATCAGCAGCAGGCTGATGACCGCGATGGTCAGGCCCTGCATCAGCCGACGCTGCTCCGCTGTGGCGGCATGCGTGACCTGGTGCAGTTCGCTGTAGATGAAAGCCAGGTCGTCCTCGATTTCGACGGCCAGTTCCAGAACATCAGCCGGCAACCGCGGCTTGTCCTCCGCCGCGCGCAGTGCCGAAGCCAGTTCCGGCAGGCGCTCGTTGACGTGATCGAACTCGGCGATGAGCTGTTCGTAGCGTTCCTCCGGCAGTTCGCTCTGGCGCAGGCCATGGATCGCGGTGTCCCGTCTGTTCTCGAGCATGGGGAGGAGCGCCAGCAGCTGTTCGCGATAGTGGGGCCCCGGTGCACGTTGGAGGTCGTTCGCCAGGGTTCCGAGCCGTACGGTCTCGTACTGGGCACGGACCAGGTTGCTCGCCAGTGCCGTGTAATCCGCACCGAGGTGCCGGCTGGTGTTCAGGTACAGAAATGCCACCGCGGTCATGGTGATGCCCACAACCAGCGCCAGGGCGATCAGCAGCCCGCCACGGATACTTCGGGTCCCGGTCACCGGGCGCGGATCTCGATGACCGACCAGATCCACTTGGTCATCGGCAGAGCCCCCGTGCGTACGGCCTCGGCATCGGCGGGAACTACCAGCATGAGTGGACCCTGCTTATCCAGGGGGATGGGTTCCCCCTCGAAGCGGGTGACCAGCAGGTACTGCTTTTCCTCGCGCTCAGCGGGTGTCAGGAACGTGGTGTAGTCATCCGCCGCCACCAGTCGGATGCGCGTGGCCTCGTCAAGTCCGTGTGCATCGACCAGATCATTAACCAGGACACCGGTGAATTCCCCCTTCAGACCTTCCGGGTGATGCATGTCGACGTCGTAGAGGTCAAGCTGCTCGAGCTGCTTGAGCGACAATATCGTGGATTCCCCGGCCTGCGTGATCGTCAGCGCCGCCGCCGTGTCCCCGGATGGTGCTCGCTCGCTCGGTGTGAGGGCCAGGGCGGCAACCGGCAGCGCCGTCAGGGCCAGGATCAGTGGCGCAATCAGTGTTCGCATCGTTCATCCGCCTTGTGGTTCGGTCAGCACCGGCCCCCGGGCGGTGAGTGCCCGGCAGTCGCATGGTACGCATCGACCAGCTCCGGATTCCATGAAGTCGTCCGCAATTGTCGGGCAGCCGGAAAGACAGGTGCACCGGGCGTGGCGGGATACCTCCGCTGACGGCGTGTACCCGGTTGCCCGGACGTACTAGGCTAGCGGAAGGCATGGTGAGGTATTGCCCCGATCATGGATGCCCAGATCATGACGGCCGTGGTGATCGCAATTCTGATTGCCGCGTTCTGGAATCGGCCGGAGGTGCGACCCGGAAGGCTCCTGGTCGGCGGCCTGTTGATCACCGTGAGCCTGTTCCCGGTGAACTGGATCCTGCTCGTCATTGGCGTGCTGCTGGTGATCAGCGCCTTTGCACGACGTGAACGGGAACCCCGTGGCGGGAATACGTACCGCGGATGACCCGGCCGCAAAGGACAGACTGGCGTAGGCGGGTCGCTGATCCTCCCCCCTGCCGCTCGGGGTGTCCGGCGTACCCCCCGGTTTACAGATCCGGTGGCATGAGGTCCGTGGTGATCTCCTTTATCAGGTCCGCCGGCAGGCCGGGGGCCTGCGCATGTTCGCGAACGCGTTCGGTATTCGGGCGCTGTGGATGCAGTGGGTGACAATGCCGTCATCCGACTGGATGATACGGGAATACTACGAGTGCAGGTCGGGGAAGCTTTCCTCTCGTACCTGGAGCGATTTCTTCGCGGCACCATGAGGTTCCGCGTCGCTGACGCGGCCAACCTTGCGTTGAATCATGTCGCTGGGCATGTGCGTCAAGTCCAGGCTACATGCCGTGACATGCTTGCAAAAGCCGACCCGTGCGGGGAGAATACCGGCCGCGGTTGATCCGGCTGCAGGACAGGCGTCCCGCTGCCGGAATGCCAAAGCATCGTCGCAGGACGATGCTTTTTTGCTTTTCCCGGCCCGCGCCATCCCCGCGCGGGCCTGTCAATGCATGTGGCCTCTCGTATGGGTCACCACTGTGGGAGTATGCCAATGCCTGTGATCACGCTGCCCGACGGTAGTCAGCGCCGTTACCACGAGCCCATCACTATCCTCCAGGTTGCCGAGGACATAGGTCCTGGCCTGGCGAAGGCAACCCTTGCCGGACGAGTCAATGGCAATCTGCGGGATGCCTGTGACGTCATTGCCGAGGACGCCGAGCTCGCGATGATCACCCCACGGGATCCGGAAGGGCTGGAGATCATCCGCCATTCCTGCGCCCACATGCTCGGACAGGCGGTGAAGCAGCTCTATCCGGATGCGCGGATGGCCATTGGCCCGGTGATCGACAACGGCTTCTATTACGACATCCGCTACGATGAGGGCTTCGCCCCCGAGGACATGGAGCGCATCGAGGAGCGCATGGTGGAGCTGATCGCCCAGGAGTACGACGTGATCAAGCGCGTCCTACCGCGCGACGAGGTGATCGCCGTGTTCCGGGAGCGAGGCGAGGACTACAAGGTCCGCCTGGTGGAGGACATGCCGGACGTGGCGGAGATGGCCCTGTACTACCATCAGGAGTACGTGGACATGTGCCGCGGCCCCCACGTGCCCAATACCCGCTTCTGCAAGGCATTCCGGCTCACCAGCCTGGCGGGGTCGTACTGGCGTGGGGATGCCAGCAACGAGATGTTGCAGCGCATCTACGGCACTGCCTGGGCTGACCGCAAGGATCTCAAGGCCTACATGACGCGGCTGGAGGAGGCCCGGAAGCGCGACCACCGGCGCATCGCCCGCGCCCAGGGGCTTTTCCATCTCCAGGAAGAATCGCCGGGAATGGTCTTCTGGCATGACAAGGGCTGGCGTATCTACCTGGTGCTGCAGAACTACATTCGTGAGCTCCTGTCCCGGCACGGCTACCAGGAGGTGCATACGCCGCAGCTGGTCGACCGTACCCTGTGGGAGAGATCCGGGCACTGGGAGAAGTTCGGCGACGACATGTTCTACACGGAGTCGGAAAAGCGCACCTACGCTGTCAAGCCCATGAACTGTCCCTGCCATGTGCAGATCTTCAACCAGGGGCTGAAGAGCTACCGGGACCTGCCCCTGCGCATGGCGGAATTCGGATCCTGTCACCGCAATGAACCGTCCGGTACCCTGCACGGTCTCATGCGGGTGCGAAGCTTCGTCCAGGACGATGCCCATATCTTCTGCACCGAGGCCCAGATCCAGCCGGAGGTGTCGGATTTCATCGATCTGGTCTTCCGCGCCTACAGGGACCTGGGTTTCGACGACATTCTGATCGCCCTGTCCACGCGGCCGGAGAAGCGGGTCGGCTCCGATGCCGTCTGGGACAAGGCGGAGCAGGCGCTGGAGACGGCCCTGGAGAACAAGGGGCTGGACTATACCCTGCAGCCTGGGGAGGGGGCCTTCTACGGACCGAAGATCGAGTTCTCGCTCAAGGATTGCCTGGGCCGTGTATGGCAGTGCGGTACCATGCAGGTGGATTTCGCCCTCCCGGGGCGGCTGGGCGCGAGTTATGTGACCGAAACCGGCGAGCGGCAGGAGCCGGTGATGCTGCACCGGGCCATCCTGGGGTCGTTCGAACGCTTCATCGGCATCCTCATCGAAGAGCATGCCGGTGCACTGCCCGTTTGGCTCGCTCCGGAACAGGCGGTCGTGCTGAATATCACCGATCGGCAGGCGGATTTCGCCGTGGAAGTGGAAAAAACCTTGCGCAATCGCGGTTTTCGCGCCTCCGCCGACTTGAGAAACGAGAAGATCGGCTTTAAAATTCGCGAGCACACGATCCAGAAGGTTCCCTACATGCTGGTTGTCGGGGATCGCGAACTGGAAACCGGTTCCGTTGCCGTGCGTACCCGTGCTGGAGAGGATCTGGGGTCGATGCCCCTGGATACCTTCGTTGCCAGGCTGGAAGCGGAGACGCAGCGCGTGACGAACGCACAGGAGGATTAAGGTATCGCCGTGAAAAGTCGGAAGCGGGGCGGCCCCCCGGCTGATGAGAAGCGCATCAACGGCCAGATCACCGCGGAGAGTGTCCGGTTGATCGGCAGTGATGGCGAACAGGTCGGGATCGTACCCCTGGAGGACGCGCTGGCGCGCGCCGAAGAAGCCGGGTTGGATCTCGTGGAAATGGTGCCGGGTGATGATGCCTCTGTCTGCCGCATCATGGACTACGGCAAGCACAAGTTCGACCTCAGCAAGAAGCAGCAGGCCGCACGGAAGAAGCAGAAGCAGATCCAGCTCAAGGAAGTGAAGTTCCGGCCCGGTACCGACGAAGGCGACTACAAGATCAAGGTGCGCAACCTGCGCCGCTTTCTCGAGGACGGGGACCGCGGCAAGGTGACGCTGCGGTTCCGCGGCAGGGAAATGGCGCACCAGGAACTCGGCCTGAAGCTGCTGAACCGGGTTGAAGAGGACGTGGAAGACATAGCCACCGTCGAGCAGCGCCCACGCATGGAAGGACGCACGATGGTGATGATGCTGGCCCCGAAGAAGAAGGGCTGAGCAGTGCCGACGGGTTCAATCCGGCCAGCCATCGCGGCTGGCCTGCTGTTTTTGTTGACTGGAGATTGGCAATGCCAAAGATGAAGACCAACCGGGGCGCCGCCAAGCGCTTCTCGAAGACGGGTGCGGGACGCTTCAAGCGGAACAAGGCCTTTGCCAACCATATTCTCACCAAGAAGGCGCAGAAGCGTAAGCGCAACCTGCGGGGTACGACGCTGGTCGCCGAGCAGGACACCGCCATGGTGCGTCGGCTGTTGCCGTACGCGTAAGCAGGGAATCAGGAGTCAATCATGCCACGAGTGAAGCGAGGGGTGACCGCCCGCGCCCGCCACAAGAAGGTCATGGCGAAGGCGAAGGGCTACTATGGCGCCCGCAGTCGCGTGTTCCGCGTTGCCAACCAGGCCGTGACCAAGGCCGGCCAGTATGCATACCGCGACCGGCGCCAGCGCAAGCGGCAGTTCCGGGCGCTGTGGATCGTGCGCATCAATGCCGCGGCGCGGCAGTGCGGACTTTCCTATAGCCGTTTCATCAGCGGCCTCAGGCAGGCCGGAGTGGAACTGGACCGCAAGGTCCTGGCCGACCTGGCGGTGTACGACAAGACCGGTTTCGCCGCCCTGGCGGACAAGGCGAAGGCGCGCCTGGCCGGCTAGCCATCCGTTCGCTTCGGGCAGTGGCCGCCGCTACGGAGAGCCCACGGCCCGGTCACTTGCGGACGTGAACCTCGAGAGGGGAAAGGCCGTGGACCTTTCCCCTTTCTTGTCAGGGTGCCGGAGAAAGCCCGCCGATCCGTATTGGGATGGCTGTGACGGATGACTATCGACCACGCAGAACGACTGGAGGACCTGATCGCCGCAGCGCGGCGGGAGGTGGAGCAGGCCGCTGATCTCAGGGCGCTGGATGCCGTGCGTGTCGCCTATCTCGGAAAGAAGGGGCGGCTCACGGAGCGGCTCAAGGCTCTCGGGCAGCTTCCGGCGGAAGAGCGGCCCGCGGCCGGGCAGGCCATCAATCAGGCCAAGCAGGAAGTGCGGGAAGCCATTGACCTGCGCCGCCAGGCGCTGGACGCCAAGGCGCTGGATGACAGGCTGGCTGCCGACCGGGTGGATGTCACCCTGCCCGGACGGGGGGAGCGCCCGGGAGGGCTGCACCCGGTGACCCGTACCCTGGAGCGCATGGAGAGCCTTTTCGCGAGCATGGGCTTCCGGGTCGCGGAGGGGCCGGAGATCGAGGATGACTACCACAACTTCGAAGCCCTCAATATCCCGGCCCATCATCCAGCCAGGGCAATGCATGATACGTTCTACTTCGACGCCACCCGGCTGCTGCGCACCCACACCTCGCCGGTACAGATCCGTGTGATGGAGAACGAGGGCGTTCCCGTGCGGGTCATCGCCCCGGGACGGGTCTATCGCTGCGATTCCGATATGACTCACACGCCGATGTTCCACCAGGTGGAAGGGCTGCTGGTGGACGAGGGAATCAGCTTCGCCGATCTCAAGGGGGCCCTGCACGACTTTGCCCGGGAGTTTTTCGAGAAGGACCTGGCAGTGCGATTCCGGCCTTCCTACTTTCCCTTCACCGAGCCGTCCGCGGAGATGGATGTGCAGTGCGTTCACTGCGGCGGCGACGGCTGCCGGGTGTGCGGGCGCAGCGGCTGGCTCGAGGTCCTGGGCTGCGGCATGGTGCACCCGCGCGTGTTCGAGTACTGCGGCGTCGATTCCGAACGCTATACCGGATACGCCTTCGGTATGGGGGTGGAACGCCTCACCATGCTGCGTTACGGCGTTGATGACCTGCGGATCTTCTTCGAGAACGACCTGCAGTTCCTGCAGCAGTTTCGCTAGCCACCGTCCGACAGGGATCCGTGCCCGGAACGAGGTTACTGGATGAGAATCAGTGTCGATTGGTTGAAATCCCTGCTGCCGGTTCCCGATGACGCGGCAACCCTGGCTGATCGCCTGACCATGGCAGGTCTCGAGGTGGATGCCCTGGAGTCGGCGGCCCCCGGTTTTACGGGCGTGATCGTGGCGCGGATCGAGTCCTGCGAACCCCATCCCGATGCCGACCGCCTGCGGGTATGCCGGGTGCGCGGCGGTAACGGGGCAATCCAGGTGGTCTGCGGTGCCGCCAACGCCCGCAGCGGTCTGCGGGCTGCGCTCGCCCTGCCCGGGGCGATGCTGCCGGACAATCGTGAGATCAGGATCTCCAGCGTGCGTGGCGTTGAATCCAACGGCATGCTGTGCTCAGCCCGGGAGCTGGGACTCGGTGATGATGCCTCCGGTTTGCTGGAGCTGACGGAGGATGCCGTACCCGGCCAGGACCTGCGGGAGTATCTCGGGCTGGATGACCAGTTGATCGAGGTGGATCTCACCCCGAACCGGGGTGATTGCCTGGGAATGCTGGGCGTGGCGCGGGAAGTGTCGGCACTGACCGGGGTTGACCTCCACTTCCCCATGCCGGCGGCCGTACCACCGGTGATCGAGGCGGGAGTCCACATCCGCCTCGAGGCGCCCGCAGCCTGTCCCCGGTACGTGGGGCGGGTGATCCGCGGGGTTGATACCAGTGCAGCGACCCCGATGTGGATGCAGGAGCGGTTGCGCCGTGCCGGCATCCGCAGCCTGGGACCGGTGGTGGATGTCACCAACTACGTCATGCTGGAACTGGGCCAGCCCATGCATGCGTTCGATCGGGACTGCATCGATGGCGGCATCGTAGTCCGTCTTGCACGCCCCGGGGAATCCCTGGAACTACTCAACGGGGACACGGTGGATCTCACCCCGGAGACCCTGGTCATCGCCGATCATCGCCGTCCGGTAGCCCTGGCCGGCATCATGGGTGGCGAGGGCAGTGCGGTCACCGGGAGTACCCGTGACATCCTGCTGGAAAGCGCATTTTTCGCCCCTGCGGCGGTCGCCGGGCGGGCGCGGGGCTACGGCCTGCACACCGACTCCTCGCACCGGTTCGAGCGGGGGGTTGACCCGGCACTGCAAGTGGTGGCGGCGGAACGGGCCACGGCCCTCATCCTGGAGATTGCCGGGGGCGAGCCGGGGTCGGTGGTGGAGGCGGTGGAGGCGACAAACCTGCCCTCCCCGCGGCGGGTGCGTCTGCGCGCCTCCCGGATCCGGCATCTGCTGGGCATGGCCATACCGCAGGAGACCGTCGAGGGGGTGCTCGGGCGACTCGGGCTCGGTGTCCAGGGAGGGCCCGACGAGTGGCAGGTCGAGGTCCCAGCGTACCGGTTCGACATTACCATCGAGGCGGATCTGATCGAGGAACTGGCCCGCGTGCACGGCTACGACCGGATTCCGGAGCGGCATCCCGCCACGCCGGTCACCGTGGCGCCGCAGCCCGAAGCCCGGGTATCGCTGTCCCGAATCCGCCAGTATCTCGTGGCCCGCGGCTTTCACGAGGTGGTGAACTACGCATTCGTGGATCGCCGCAGCCAGGAGCTGCTTGATCCCGACTGGACACCGGTGCCGCTCGCCAACCCGCTGTCGGTGGAGCTTGCGGTCATGCGCACGTCGCTGCTCCCGGGGTTGCTGGGTTCACTCAGGCGCAACCAGAACCGGCAACAGGAGCGCCTGCGGTTGTTCGAGACCGGGCTGCGGTTCCGGGGCACGCTGGACGATCTGGAGCAGGATCCGGTGTTGGCGGGCGTGATTGCCGGCAGCGCCGAGCCTGAGCAATGGGGCGTTGCCCGGCGAACCGTCGATTTCTTCGACCTGAAGGGCGTGGTCGAGGGGTTGGCCGACCTGCGTGGGGCGGGACCTGCGTTGCAGTATACTGCGCAACCGCATCCGGCCCTGCACCCGGGCCAGTCGGCACGGATCGACGACGGTGAGCGCGCGTGCGGCTGGCTCGGGGCCCTGCATCCGCGGGTTGAACGCGAGCTCGACCTCCAGGGCCCCGTGTTCGTCTTCGAAATGGCCCTCGGCGCGGTACAGACGGGTGAGGTGCCCCGGTACGCCGGTCTCTCCCGCTTCCCTTCCATTCGACGGGATCTGGCGTTGGTCGTTGATGACGGGGTTCCGGAGGCGCAGATCCGCACCGCGATCCGGCGTTCCGCTGGAGAAATACTGCAGAAAATCGTGCTTTTCGACGTGTATCGCGGCAAAGGTGTGGCGGAGGGTGCAAGAAGTCTGGGTATAGGCTTGATATTACAGGATTTCTCGCGCACTCTTACGGATGGGGAATGTGACGATGCCGTGGCTCGCGTGGTTGCGGACCTGGAACGGGATTTCGGTGCCAGACTCAGGGGGTAGTGCAAGGTGGCGTTGACAAAGGCGGACATGGCCGAGCGGTTGTTCGAGGAGGTTGGCCTGAACAAGCGGGAAGCAAAGGAGCTGGTGGAGTCGTTTTTCGAGGAGATTCGCGCGGCGCTTGAAGATGGAACCAGCGTCAAGCTGTCCGGATTCGGCAATTTCGATCTTCGTGACAAGAGCGAGCGCCCCGGACGTAACCCCAAGACCGGAGAGGAGATCCCGATTTCAGCCCGCCGCGTGGTGACCTTCCGGCCCGGGCAGAAGCTGAAGTCGAGGGTGGAAGCCTATGCTGGAAGCAGCGAACAATAACGAACTGCCTGCCATACCCGCCAAGCGCTACTTCACCATCGGCGAAGTGAGCGAACTGTGCGGCGTCAAGCCCCATGTCCTGCGCTACTGGGAGCAGGAATTCCCCCAGGTGCGGCCGGTAAAGCGCCGGGGCAACCGGCGGTACTATCAGCGCCAGGACGTGATCATCATCCGGCAGATCCGCTCGTTGCTCTACGAGCAGGGGTTCACCATCGGTGGTA
>SLLM01000337.1 GCA_007134055.1 Ectothiorhodospiraceae bacterium
CAACGGCTCGCCGACGCGATCAATCAGCATGATGTGATAGCCGCCTGGAGCGAGAGCGGTCGTCTCGCCAGCCGGGAGTGGCAGCTGGTCGAGGTGGATCATGCGCATGACCCCGTCATCGCTCTCGCGACTCTCGTGCAGTTCGACACGCTCGAATCGGTCGCTGTCGGCGGCGACCAGCGCCCGATCCGTGTTGCCGGTGTTGTCGATGCGAAGGTACCCGGCGGAACGCTCCGACACCGGCGGGACCTCCCGTATCCATGGGTCGTGCACCGTGAGGTCACGGACCTTCTCGGCGTGCATGGCTCCGGAAACGGCCATCAGAAGGGAAGCAAGCAGCGTCGTGAGTCGTGTTTTCGTTCCTGCGTTCATGGTGAATATTCCTGTTTCCACGATGCGGTAGGTTCCGTGGCGCTGTTGTCCGGTCGCCACGGAGCATCGGCCCCGTCCACGGCGACGGAGCCGGGTCACGCTCAGGTGTTGGGAAAGAGCCCTGGTGGCGCGCGGGGCTGCGGCAGGTGCCCCCTGCGTTGCTCGCCTGCCCGGGCTGGTGTGCGAGGCACGCCGATAGCCCGTGGCGCGGGCAGAGGAACCATGGCCATGCGGACGACCGCCGAGGCGTCTGTGGCGGCACCGCACCAGGGGCAGCGGGAATCGTACCCGTCGTGGTGTGTGTGGTCGTCGCCAGGATCGACGACGACAGTCACGGTGGTCTCGCCCTCGGCAGTGCACAGGGTCCGTTCGACCAGCACGGGGCCGCTCATGGACTGTGCGCACGCGAGTGGAAACAGGCCGAGCACGGCGATCAGCAGTACATGGATGGTGCGGCGATGAGAATGCATTGGTGGATATGGTTGTCTGTCGCCCGTGGGATCGCCGTTGACGCGCCCTGTCGGGCGCAAAGTATACAACAGCAGGTACCGGCGACGGGATCGGATGCATGGCTGGCGTGCATTGTGCGAGCCGGGCGGGCATGGTCGGGTGCTTCTGCCTTGCGGCGGTTCGTCACGAACCTTTCAGGAAGCATGGTTCGGTTGGCGAGACATGTCCTGCATCATCAGGTGCTGGGTTCGAGACATCCATCCCACCGCCCGGCAAGTCACCCCCCCAATCAGGAACCGCCCTCCCGGTTCCCATACTTATGGATAAGTCTTTTCGGAGCTGAATCGTTGATAATTGGACGACGAATCATGAGTGAAACATGGAGGAGTCCTCATGTCCCGGCTGCTGCAGGTCATTGGCCGCCTCTGTGCCGTTCTCGCGCTTTTCCATGCTCCAGCCCCGTTTGCTGGAACGGCGGTGAATGACGGGGTGGTGCGCGTGCTCGTGATTACGGATCTGTCGGGGGTGTTCCGGGATATCGCGGGTCCCGGCAGCGCAACGGCAGCGCGCATGGCGGCAGCGGACTTTGGCGGCCGCACCAGGGCGGGCGGCGTCGAGGTCGTGGTGCATGACTCGTTGCTTGATCCGGAGCACGCTGCGAGCGTGGCGGAACGTGTGCATGACGAGACGCCGGTTGATGTCATTGTGGGTCACGTCTCCTCCGGAGTTGCTCTCGGGTTGTTGCCGTTCGCCCGGGAGGCGGGGGTTCCGATCCTGCACGCCGGGCCCGCATCCGACAGCCTGACCAACCGTGCCTGTACCGAGCTGGGGGCACAATGGGGCTTTGACACCTATGCCCTGGGTCACGCCGTGGTGCAGGCGCGGAATGCCGAGGGGGGCGAGGAGAGCTGGTTCGTCATCACCGCGGATTATGCCTTCGGGCACGACCTCGAAGCGCGAGTGGCGGATGCGCTTGGCAGGTATGGAGGCGAATTGCTGGGCCGTGCCAGGGTCGCCTTTCCGGCCCGGGACGCAAGCGACTTCTCCCCGGCCCTGCAGGAAGCGATGGCTTCCGGAGCCGACGTGATTGCCCTGGCGATGGCCGGTGGCGATTTTCAGCTTGCCGTCCGGCAGGCATACGAGGAGGGCATCCGGGAAGCCGGAGCCGATCTGGTTGGGTTGGATGTCTTTATCACCGATGTTCACCAGCTCGGCCTGTATCCCACCGCAGGCCTTAGTTACGCGACGAGCTTCTACTGGGACGCGAACGCCGAAAGCCGTCGTTTTGCGGAACGGTTCCGGCGCAAGGAAGGTGTCTATCCCACGGTTCCCCAGGCGGCTACCTATTCCGCCGTCCGGCATTATCTGGCATCGGTGGATCACGTTGGTACCGATGCGCCGGAGAGGGTGATGGCGCGCATGCGGGCGACACCCGTTGACGATTTCTTCGGCAAGGGTGGGTATATCCGTGCGGATGGTCGCATGGTGCACGACATGTTTCAGGTTCGGGTCAAGCGGCCCTCCCGGACCCGCCATGCCTGGGGCTATCTGGCGATCGAACGAACCATCCCGGGGGAGCAGGCATTCCGTCCCATTGCCGATTCGGAATGTCCATTGCTGTGACCGCTCGCTGCAGGAGGCGCTGTGCCGTGCAGGGCCGACGCTGCCCGGTGGCATGCAGAGCTACACCGGCCACGCATAAGTGCCTCTGCATGACCGGTCCGAACGGTGTGCCGCCGGGATCAGCAGTGATGCAGAGATCCGGCGCCTGCTCGCCGACGGCCAGCGCATCCCTGAAGCCACGGTGCGGCCCTTCACCTATATATACAGGGGTATCTCAACCCCGGGGGCTTCGAGGTCTACTTGCCGACGCGTGTCGGTGACGATGCCGAGACCTGCTGACAATCCCGACCCTGTATCGCGCCCTCGGCGGCGGCTGGGATTCCGATGCCGTGGTGGCCGGGCGGGGCGACTCGGACTAGCCCGGGCGCGGCGCGTTGATCGGTGCTGGTGTGGTATCCTCCCGGCTGTCTTGCGTTTTACCCGTTGCGGGCTGGATAATCGCGCCCCTGAAGCGCAGCGGGCGGGCAGGTTGTCATAGCCGCTGGGGCGCGGAATTCGATGCGAGTGTGGCGGAATTGGTAGACGCGGCGGCTTTAGGTGCCGTTGGGGCAACCCGTGCAGGTTCAAGTCCTGCCACTCGCACCATTCGCCGCGTCGCCGCCAAGCGTTGCGGGGACGCAGTATTGCGGGCATTTGCCACAGGCACCGATTGAGAGGATGCAGATGGAAGTTTCAGTGGAGACCACCGCCGGTCTGGAGCGGAAGATGACGGTTCAGGTTCCCGCCGAGCGTGTCGACAATGAGGTTGAGTCCCGTCTGCGGAACCTGGCGAAGCAGGTGCGGCTGGATGGATTCCGTCCGGGCAAGGTGCCGTTCAAGGTTGTCCGCAAGCGCTATGGGGCGCAGGTGCGCCAGGAAGTGCTGAACGAGGTTCTGCAAAAGAGCTATGGCGAGGCGCTGCAGCAGGAGGAACTCACGCCCGCAGGTGCCCCCGAGGTTGATCTCAAGCAGGGCCTCGAGGGAGGTGACCTCCAGTTCGAGGCCACCTTTGAGGTGATGCCCGAGTTCGAGGTGCAGGGCACGGATTCGATTTCCCTCGAGCGACCGGCCGCGGAAGTGACCGATGCCGATGTGGACAAGGTTCTCGGGGAGCTGCGCCAGCAGCAGGCCCGCTATTCCACCGTCGAGCGTCCCGCGCAGGAAGGCGATCGCGTGGTGGTGGATTTCAAGGGAACCGTCGATGGAGAGGATTTCCCGGGGAACGTAGGTGAAGATCAGCCGGTTACAATCGGCTCGCGCACCATGCCGCCGGAGTTCGAGCAGGCGTTGATCGGGCTCGGCGCCGGTGATGAGAAGGAAATCGAGTACACCTTCGCGGAGGATTTTCCCACGGAGGCGATTCGTGGCAGGACCGCCGTGTTCAGGACCATCGTCAAGGCCGTCGAGGAGGCGGAATTGCCGGAACTCGACGATGATCTCGCGCGGGCGGTTGGTATCGAGGACGGCGGGCTCGAGGAGCTGCGCAAGCTCATCCGCAAGAACCTGCAGAACGAGGCGCTGCGGGCCACCCATGCCAGGCTCAAGGAGCAGGTCACCGAGCAGCTCGCGAAGGCCAACGCCGAAGTCTCCGTTCCCAGGGCGATGGTGGACGGAGAAATCAGCGCCCTGCAGCAGCAGATGAAGCAGCGCATTCAGCAGCAGACCGGTCAGAACGACGAGGAGCTGGATCTCCCCGGATCGGTCTTCGAGGAACAGGCGCGGCGGCGGGTGCTCCTGGGGCTGGTGATGAACAAGCTGATCCGCCAGAACGAGATCAAGCTTGACCAGGAGAAGGCCCGGTCCCGGCTGCAGGAAGTTGCGGCAAACTATCCCAATCCCCAGGAAGTCATACAGTACTACAGCCAGAATCGTGAACTGATGCAAAGCCTCGAGATCAGCGTGCTGGAGGATCAGGTGATCGACTGGCTGATTGACCGGTCGCAGATCACGGACAAGCCCCTGAGCCTGGATGAACTGCTCCGGCCCCAGCAGCAGGGCGACACCGAGCCCACGCCGCAGGACGAAGCGGGCGATGGAGGCGAAGGAGATGGGGCCGAGGAATCCACCGGGAAGCAGAAATCTGGAGAGTAAGCGAATGCGCTTGGCATCGGACCACGCAACACAGATGGCTGAACAGGCCAACCTCGTCCCCATGGTGGTCGAGCAGACGTCCCGCGGTGAACGGGCCTACGACATATTCTCGCGCCTGCTCAAGGATCGGGTCGTGTTCCTGGTGGGGCCCGTGGAAGACCACATGGCCAATCTGCTGGTGGCCCAGTTGCTCTTTCTGGAGTCCGAGAACCCCGACAAGGACGTGCATCTCTACATCAATTCCCCGGGTGGGGCGGTGACGGCCGGGATGGCGATCTACGATACCATTCAGTTCATCAAGCCGGACGTGAGCACGGTTTGTCTGGGACAGGCCGCCAGCATGGGGGCGCTCCTGCTGGCCGGCGGGGCTTCCGGAAAGCGTTACTGCCTGCCGAACTCCCGGGTGATGATCCACCAGCCACTGGGTGGCTACCAGGGTCAGGCGACCGACATCGATATCCATGCCCGGGAGATCCTGAGCATCCGCGATCGTCTGAACCAGATTCTTGCCCATCATACCGGACAGCCGCTGGAGAAGGTCCAGCAGGACACCGACAGGGACAACTTCCTGTCCCCGGAGGCGGCGGTGGAGTACGGGATGGTGGATTCCGTCATCCGGGACCGCGGTTCCATCATGCCTTCCGACTAGCGTCCCCTGGCAGGAGTTCGCACGAGTCAGCGCCAGTGTCATCCCATGCGTGCCGACCTCTGCCTGGCCACCAGGGCGGTTGCCACTGTCCCGCGTCGATCTCGGCATGCGCTCGACAGATCCGGGTATCCGGCAAGCGCCTGATTTCCTTTCGCGCCTTTGCCGGGTATCAGGCCCCGGGGCAATCCCGCACCCTGCCGCCATCCCGCCGGAGCTCCGGTTTGCGATTCCGCGCACTGAAGGGGATTGACGAAGGTGCCATACTCTTATCGGAAGAACATGGTACGGAACACGGTGTCCAAATGGCTGGCGGGTGCACCGGAAACGCAGCGATAGTGCGGTCTTCCCGCCTTGCGCAGGTTCGGAAAAGCAGGCAAGGTTATACGTGAACCTCTACAGGTCATTCGAGGATCGATCATGAGCGACAGAGACAAGAGCAGAGGTGATGACGGTGGGAAACTTCTCTACTGTTCATTCTGTGGCAAGAGCCAGCATGAGGTCCGCAAGCTGATCGCCGGGCCTTCTGTCTTTGTCTGCGATGAGTGTGTTGAACTGTGCAATGACATCATCCGCGAGGAGATGCAGGAGAAGGGCTCCGGAGGTGATTCCCGGCTGCTGAATCCGCACGAGATCAAGAAGGTTCTCGATGAATATGTGATCGGTCAGGATCACGCCAAGAAGATACTTTCGGTTGCTGTCTACAATCATTACAAGCGCCTGGAGGCTTCCCAGGCCAAGGGCAAGGACGAGGTCGAGCTTGCCAAGAGCAATATCCTCCTGATCGGCCCGACAGGGTCCGGTAAGACGCTGCTGGCGGAGACCCTGGCCAGACTGCTGGATGTTCCCTTTACCATTGCCGACGCGACCACGCTGACGGAAGCGGGTTACGTCGGCGAGGATGTCGAGAACATCATCCAGAAGCTGTTGCAGAAGTGCGACTACGATGTCGAGAAGGCCCAGACGGGGATCGTCTACATCGACGAGATCGACAAGATCTCGCGGAAATCGGATAACCCATCGATCACCCGCGACGTCAGCGGCGAAGGTGTACAGCAGGCATTGTTGAAACTGATCGAGGGAACGGTGGCGTCCGTACCGCCGCAGGGCGGACGCAAGCATCCGCAACAGGAATTCCTCCAGGTGAACACCGGGGGGATCCTGTTCATCGTGGGCGGCGCGTTCGCCGGGCTGGACAAGGTTATCCAGGACCGCTCCCAGAAGGGTGGCATCGGGTTTTCCGCCGAAGTCAAGAGCAAGGACGAGCGCAAGAGCGTCGGTGAGACGCTGCAGGAAGTGGAGCCCGAGGATCTGATCAAGTACGGTCTCATTCCGGAGTTTGTCGGTCGCCTGCCGGTGGTGGCAACCCTGAGCGAGTTGGATGAGGATGCCCTGGTGGAGATCCTCACGATGCCCAAGAACGCCGTCACCAAGCAGTACGGCAAACTGTTCGACATGGAAGGCGTCGAACTCGAGTTCCGTGACGACGCGCTGCGGGCGGTCGCTCACAAGGCCATGGAACGCAAGACCGGGGCCCGTGGGCTACGCACGATCATCGAGACCGTGTTGCTGGATACCATGTATGAGATTCCCGCCATGGAGGGCGTCAGCAAGGTGGTTATCGACGACGCGGTCATTCGCGGCGAGGCCAAGCCGTACCTCATCTATGATGGAACCGAGCAGTCAAAGGCTGCGTCCGACTGAAGGTGCGCCCTGGCTTCGGTTGCCCGTCCGCGGCTGATGGTCGCGGGCAGGGTCATGCCGTGACCCCTGGCACCAACAGGTCACGACTCACTCCCCCAGCTTTCCGGCAACCGGTCACACCATGCAGCGCATTGAAAGTCTGCTCCGGTGACCACATATTCCGATCATGCGAACGGGCCGTGGGCCCGACAGCCACATCCACAGCGAGGATTATCTTCCATGGCTGGTAGCGACCAGACGTCAGACATCGTTCAGGAGACCATCAGCGACGCCCCCGTTCTTCCCTTGCGGGATGTCGTGGTCTATCCGCATATGGTCATTCCGCTGTTCGTCGGCAGGGACAAGTCCATCAAGGCGCTGGAAGCTGCCATGGAGGCGGACAAGAGGATTCTCCTCGTTGCCCAGAGAAGCGCTGACGTGGATGATCCGGCGGACCAGGATCTCTACGAACACGGTACCGTGGCGACCATACTGCAGATGCTGAAGCTGCCCGATGGCACGGTGAAGGTGCTGGTCGAGGGCCTGCAACGAGCACGCGTGGTGCATCTTGAGGCCGGGCCGGAGTTCTTCACGGCACGGGTGATCGTTCCCCGGCAGGCCGAGCTCGGGGATGATCGGGAGATCGAGGTGCTGGCGCGTTCGGTGCTGAACCAGTTCGATCAGTACGTGAAGCTCAACAAGAAGGTGCCTCCGGAGATCCTGTCATCCCTTGCCGGAATCGACGAACCAAGCCGGCTTGCCGATACGGTGGCGGCGCACATGGCGCTCAAGATCGAAGGCAAGCAGGCGGTGCTGGAGATCGAGGACGTTCGCGAGCGCCTCGAGCACCTGCTGGGCCTGATCGAGGGCGAGATAGACATTCTCCAGATCGAGAAGCGCATCCGCGGCCGCGTCAAGCAGCAGATGGAGAAAAGCCAGCGGGAGTACTACCTCAACGAACAGGCGAAAGCGATCCAGAAGGAGCTTGGCGAACTGGAGGACGTGCCCAACGAGACCGAGGACCTGGAACAGAAGATCGAACGGGCCGGAATGCCCAAGACCGTGAAGAGCAAGGCGAAGACGGAGTTGAACAAGCTACGCATGATGCAGCCCATGTCCGCCGAAGCCACGGTCGTGCGCAACTACATCGATTGGCTGGTCAGCGTGCCCTGGCGCAAACGCACCCGGGTCCGGCATGATCTTGACAAGGCGCAGCAGGTGCTGGACGCCGATCATTACGGCCTGGAGAAGGTCAAGGAGCGCATACTCGAGTACCTGGCGGTACAGAAGCGCGTGAAGAAGCTCAAGGGACCGATTCTGTGCCTCGTCGGGCCGCCTGGGGTGGGCAAGACTTCGCTGGGGCAGTCCATCGCCCGTGCAACCAACCGGAAGTTCGTGCGCATGTCGCTGGGTGGAGTCCGGGACGAAGCGGAGATCCGCGGCCACCGGCGTACCTACATCGGCTCACTTCCCGGCAAAATCGTGCAGAATATCTCCAAGGCCGAGGCTCGCAATCCGCTGTTCTTGCTGGACGAAATCGACAAGATGGCAATGGATTTCCGCGGCGACCCGGCGTCGGCGCTGCTCGAGGTGCTTGACCCCGAGCAGAACAGCACATTCAACGACCACTACCTTGAAGTGGATATCGACCTTTCCGAGGTGCTGTTCGTCTGCACGGCAAACACGCTCAATATTCCGCCGGCGTTGCTGGATCGCATGGAGGTCATACGACTGCCCGGCTACACGGAAGAAGAGAAGATCAACATTGCCAAGCGCTACCTGTTGCCGAAACAGCTGAAGGCGAACGGCCTCAAGGAAGGGGAGGTCGAGATTACGGAGACTGCGCTCCGGGGCATGGTGCGGCACTACACCCGCGAGGCGGGCGTGCGGAACATGGAGCGCGAGATCGCGAAGGTCTGCCGTAAGGTCGTCAAGGAACTGGTGCAGAAGCCCAGGAAGGGCAAACTGGTCGTGAATGCCAGGAACGTCGACAAGTTCCTTGGTGTGCGCAAGTATCGGTACGGTATCGCGGAAGAAAAGGACCAGATCGGTCACGTGACCGGGTTGGCCTGGACCGAGGTGGGCGGTGAACTGCTCAATATCGAATCCGCGGTGGTCCCTGGCAAAGGCCGGTTGACCCAGACGGGACAGCTCGGGGATGTCATGAAGGAGTCCATCCAGGCGGCGATGACCGTGGTTCGCAGTCGCTCGCGGGTGCTGGGGATCGACTCCGACTTTCACCAGAACAACGACGTCCACATCCATGTGCCCGAGGGGGCGATTCCCAAGGATGGCCCCAGCGCCGGCATTGGCATGTGCACGGCACTGGTATCGGCCCTGACGGGGATACCGGCAAAGGCGAATGTCGCCATGACCGGAGAGATCACCCTGCGCGGCGAGGTGCTCCCTATCGGCGGGCTGAAGGAGAAGCTACTCGCCGCCCAGAGGGGCGGGATCAGCACCGTGATCATTCCGGAGGAGAACCGGAAGGACCTGGTGGAGATCCCCAAGACGATCCTGGGCAAGATCGATGTGCGACCCGTGCGCTGGATTGACCAGGTGCTGGAAATCGCGCTGCTGCGGGCACCAACGGCCCTGCCCGAGAAGGAAGAGGATGCGGCTCCCGTGGAGGCCGAGGGCAAGAAGAGCAAGCGTGGCCGGAAACAAGGGGGTGTGCGGGCGCATTGACACTCCGAAAGGTGCCTTGCTATAACCGTCGGCGGAGTTCGCCGGCGCGCCGCATGTGTATCCGGAGGCGTTGGACGGTGTTCGACACGCCCTTCGCGGCTTTTTCTTGTTCGGTGATGCGACCCGCACCTGAGGCTGTGTAAGGCTTTCCGTGCCTCGGGAAAGTCTGTACAGTAGGGCGCACGGTGCCTACCAGAGCCGGGTTGTGCACTCAGAACAACATCAAGGGGATTATCAGGATGAATAAATCGGAACTCATCGACGCGGTTGCCCAGTCCGCTGATCTGTCGAAGGCGTCAGCGACGCGCGCTGTGGATGCCGTTGTGGAAGCTGTAACCAATGCGCTCAAGGAAGACGATACCGTCAGTCTTGTCGGTTTCGGTACCTTCAGCGTGCGTGAGCGCGCCGCACGATCCGGACGTAATCCGCGTACCGGTGAAACGATCCGGATCGGAGCTTCGAAAGTTCCGAGCTTCAAGGCTGGCAAAGCCCTCAAGGATGCCGTAAACTAGCGCCTCTTTTTTCCAGGGTGGTTAGCTCAGCTGGTAGAGCGTCGCCCTTACAAGGCGAATGTCGGGGGTTCGATCCCCTCACCACCCACCAGAGGTGAAGAATCCGGAGCGGTAGTTCAGTTGGTTAGAATACCGGCCTGTCACGCCGGGGGTCGCGGGTTCGAGTCCCGTCCGCTCCGCCAGTCAGGAACGAAAGGCGCCGCTCGGGCGCCTTTTGTTTTTTCCGGCGGGCACAAATAGAATGTGGCGTCCTGCCGACCGGATTGGTCGGTGGATGTCGTGAACGGTGGCCGGCCCTTGCGGGTCTGTTCACTCGCGTGGCAAAACTGCCGGAGGAAACCGCCTCGCCATGCTGCTTGCAATCCGAGAAAAGGCCCGGGGCTGGGTCGCCTGGGTAGTGATCATCCTGATCGGTGCAGCATTTGCACTGTTCGGTCTGTCCAGCTACATGTCGCCGACCGGCCAGGGACAGGTCTCCGCCAGCGTCAATGGCAATGAGATCCCCCGCCAGCAACTCGATCGGGAGTTCAGCAACCTGCGCGTGGAGATTGAACGCGGCCGCGGATCCAGTCTCACCCCGGACGAGGAGCTTGTCGTCCGCCGTCAGGCGCTCGACCGGATGATCAACCGGATGGTGGTCATGGAGTACGTGGAAAACCGCGGCATGCGGATTACCGATCGGGACCTGGCGGGCGTGCTGCGTTCCTTTGAGGAATTTCAGACCAACGGCCGTTTCGACCGGCAGTTGTACGAGGCCTTCGCACGCCGGCAGGGGACGACTCCGGCCGGGCTGGAGCAGCAGCTGCGCCGGGATGTCCTGCTGCAGACCCTGATCGACGGCGTTGGGGACACGGTGCTGGTGACGGATCAGGAGATCGACGCGCTGATCGCTCTCGAACGCCAGCAGCGGCAATTGCGCTATCTCCTTGTCGAGGCTGAAGCCTTCCTGGATACGGTGTCCGTATCCGAGGACGAGGTCGAGGCGTACTACGATGACAACCGCCAGGAGTTCGTCTCCACCGAAAGGGTGCGACTGGACTATGTGCTGCTTGATCGTGATGCTGTGCGCGATCAGGTGGAGGTGACGGAAGATGATATCCGCTCGCGCTTCGAGCAGGTGCGCGACCGCTATACGACGGAAGAGACACGGGTGGCGGGACACATTCTGGTTGCCATACGAGAAGATGCTGACGATGACGCGGTAGCGGACGCGGAGCAGCGCATCGCCGACGCCCGCGATCGCCTGGACGACGGCGAGGATTTTGCTGCAGTCGCCGAGGACATCTCCGACGATGCATCCAGCGCCCGTCGCGGTGGCATGCTCGGTGAAGTGGAACGGGGCATCTACGGGGATGCCTTTGATGACGTTCTGTTTTCCATGGAAACGGAGGGATCGGTTTCCGAACCGGTACGTACCGAGTTCGGATATCACCTCATCTACCTGGACGAGATCCGGGACGGTGATGCCCCTGAACTCGAGGAGGTCGAAGACGAGATTCGCGCCGAGCTGGTGGAAGAGCGAATCGGCGGCATACTCTTCGACGAGCAGACGCGACTGGACAACCTGGCCTACGACCTGCCGGAATCCCTGGATGGGGTCGCCGAGGAAATGGGCCTCGAGGTTTCCTCCACCGACTGGGTTTCCCGCGACGGTGCCGAGGAGGGGATCGCGGCGGAGTCGCAGGTGCTGGAGGCGGCGTTCAGCTCCCGGGTACTTCAGGAAGGGGAGAACAGCGACATCATCAATCTCGGTGATGATCAGTACGTTGTGGTCCGGGTCGCGGAGCATCGGGAACCGGAGCAGCTCGCACTGGAAGAGGTACGTGACGACATCGAGGCCGGACTCCGACGAGAAAAGGCGGCCGAGGCTGCGCGGGAGATGGCCGAATCCCTGCGGGAGCGTGCCGGGGATGGCGATGACCTGGCCGACCTGGCCGCGGAGCAGGAGGAAGTCGAGTTGCGCGATCCGGGTCTGGTGGCTCGGGTCGGCGTGGAATCGCCCCTGCTGCTGCGGGAGGCGTTCCGCCTGCCACGCCCGGAGGAGGGAGAGGCCAGCCTCGGCGTGGCGTCCATCGGGCGGGACCGCTATGCCGTACTGGAGATTACGGAAGTCATGGACGGCGATCCGTCGGATGTCGACGACGAGACGCGCGAACAGCTGCGGGCACAGTTGCGCCAGCAGGCGGCGTCGGAGACCATCAACGCGTTCGTGCGGGATCTGCGTGCCCGCGCCGATGTGGAAATCCGCGAAGAGCGTCTGCGCAATCTCTAGGGAAATGCCGAAGGATTCACGTCGCCGTGTTATGCATGGATTCTTCCCGATGCCAGGCGTCGTGCACAGCGTCGTGGTGGTTCCACGGCAAGGGCCGCAACGACGCAGCGCGTAAAACCTGTGCATACCTCCCTGGAACGCGGCCGATTTTCGCCCGCGGCGGCGTCACGGGCCACGACCGGTCGTAATCCGGATCGGCCGTGGCCCGCCGTCACTCCTCGATGGCGTCGAGGCCCGGCAGGCCCACGATGTGGAAACCGCTGTCGACGTGCACGACCTCCCCGGTGATGCCGCGGGCCAGATCGGAGCACAGAAAGGCGGCCACATTGCCCACTTCCTCGGTGGTTACGTTCCGTTGCAGCGGGGCGGAGCGGGCGTTGTAGTCCAGCATTCGCCGGAAGCTGCCGATCCCCGCGGCGGCCAGGGTCTTGATCGGTCCTGCGGAGACAGCGTTCACGCGGATTCCCTGTGGTCCCAGATCGTACGCCATGTACCGGACGCTGGATTCCAGGGCCGCCTTCGCCGGACCCATTACATTGTAGCTTGGCAACGCACGCTCCGAGCCGAGATAGGTCATGGTCACCAGTGCCGCCTCTTCCCGGAGCAGCGGACGCAGTGCGCGTGCCAGGGCAACGAAGCTGAAGGCGCTGATGTCCTGGGACAATCGAAACCCGTCGCGGGTGGTGTTGTCCACGTAGGATCCCTTGAGTTCTTCCTGAGGCGCAAAGGCAATGGAGTGGACGACGATATCCACGTTCTGCCAGTGTTCGCGCAGGCGTCCCGGCAACTGCTCGAAGTCGTCATCACTGCCGACGTCAAGAGGCAGCAGCAGCGAGCTGTCCAGCTCAGCCGCGAGCTTCTCCACTCGTGGCCGCAGCTTGTCGCTGGGATAGGTAAAGGCGAGGTCCGCGCCCTCGCGATGCATCGCCTGGGCAACACCCCAGGCGATCGAGCGGTTGCTGGCCACGCCGGTGATCAGTGCCTTCTTGTTTGCCAGAAAACCCATCGGATCGTCTCCGTTCGCCAGATCTGCCGAGTCCCGACACCCGCCTCCTCCGGAGCGTAGCCCCATGTGCGGGCGTGCGGAGATTGCCATCGCCGCGGACTATAACGTATTCGTGCAGATTTTTCCGGTGGCACGGCGTGATCAATGGACAATCATCGTGTCCGTGCCTCCGGCGCCGACCGGTCGCACCGGGCCCGGCCGAGGGTCCCGAAAGCGTGTCCGCAACCGGTAGTGGCGCGGAAGATGGAGTGCCATGCGGCGAGGGCGCTGGATCCCGCCCCCGGGGTGGCTCCTGTGTGTTTACCACCGGCGTCACGTTTCCCGGCCCCGGAACCGCGCTGCCGGCGGTGCGGTGCGATCAGCTTGAGAACACATTGCGTCCAGAACGGTCAGGAATTGTAGTATCGTGCCTCAGGCGCGAATGGACGTGGGGACATCTGCGGTTGTGTTACGTGTCGTTCCCGGCAAGGCGTCAGCATTCAGGGGAGGTTCCGTATCCATGCATGATCGAGTTCCAGGCTGGTTGATGACGCTGCTTCTGTGCACGATCGCAGCGCCGGCGGCTGCCGATGGCCACGGACTGTCGCTGTACGACGAGCCCCGCTATCCGGCGGAGTTCGAGCATTTCGACTACGTGAATCCCGATGCGCCCAAGGGCGGGGAGATTCGACTTGCGACAGTCGGCACTTTTGACAGCCTGAATCAGTTCATCATGCGGGGGAATCCCGCCACCGGGCTTGCCCGGGTGTACGATACCCTGACCGTGGGTTCCGACGACGAACCCTTCAGCATCTACGGTTTGCTGGCCGGGCGCATGGAACTGGCGGAGGACCGCTCCTGGATACGCTTCCACCTGCGGGAGGAAGCGCGCTTCCATGACGGCGAGCCGGTCACCGCGGAGGACGTGGTGTTCAGTTTCGAAACCCTCCGGACCGAGGGACACCCGAGCTTCCGCCTGTACTATGCGGACGTCGACCGTGTCGAAGCCGAGGACAAGCATCAGGTCACCTTTCACCTGGGTGGTGGCGACAATCGGGAGCTCGCCCTGATCGTGGGGCAGTTGCCGGTGCTGCCGAAACACTACTGGGAGGAGCGGGAGTTCAATCGCACGACGCTGGATCCGCCGCTCGGTTCCGGACCGTACAGGATCACGCGGGTGGACCAGGGACGCCAGATCACCTACGAACGGGTGGAGGATTACTGGGCCCGTGATCTGCCGGTGAACCGCGGGCGTTTCAACCTCGACCGCATGCGGTTCGACTACTACCGGGACATGGACGTGGCGGTGGAGGCGATTACCGCTGGAGCCTATGACCTGCGCTACGAGAACGTTGCCCGCAACTGGGCGACGGCCTATGACACGCCGGCGGTCCGCGATGGCCGTATGCGCAAGGTCGAGATTCCCCACGAACGGCCCACGGGGATGCAGGCCTTTGTGCTCAATACCCGGCTGGAGAAGTTTTCTGATCCGCGGGTGAGGAAGGCACTGGACTACGCATTCGATTTCGAGAACACCAACGAGGCGATCTTCTACGGCGAGTACACGCGTACGGAGAGCTACTTTTCCAACTCGGAGCTGGCGTCATCCGGCCCCCCGACGGAGAGGGAACTCGAGATTCTGAAGCCGTATCGCGAGGATCTGCCCGAGTGGGTGTTTGAGCGGGGATACCAGGCACCCCGCACGGACGGGGACCGGTCCCTGCGCGATAATCTACGGCGAGCTCTGGAACTGCTTCGCGAAGCGGGTTGGGAAGTGCAGGACGGCACTCTGGTGAACCGGGAAACCGGGGAACCGATGCGCTTCACGTTTCTCATGCGCGATCAGACGTTCAACCGGGTGATCGAGCGCTACCGTCCGAACCTGGAACGCCTTGGGATCGAGAGCCGCGTCCGTGTGGTGGATGATTCCCAGTATCAGAATCGCATGAACGAGTTCGATTTCGATGTCACCGTTCTGGTTCTGCCGCAGTCCCGCTCTCCGGGCAACGAGCAACGCATGTACTGGACCTGCGAGGCGGCGGAGACGCCCGGCAGCCGTAATTACTCCGGTATCTGCGATCCGGTGGTGGATGAACTGGTCGAGCAGGTTATCCGGGCGGGAGATCGGGAGACGCTGGAGCACGCCAGCCGGGCGCTGGATCGGGCGCTGCTGGCAGGGCATTACGTGATCCCCCACTGGCACACGCGCATCGACCGCGTAATCTACTGGGACCGTTATGGTTACCCGGACACGCCCTCCGGCTCGGGCTTCGACATCGACCTGTGGTGGCAGATCCCGGGCGCGGCCGTTGAACCGGTCAATGGCGACGGCTGATTTTCCGGTCCTCTCATGACCAGCTATGTCATCCGTCGCCTGGTGCTCATGGTGCCCACGTTACTGGGCATCATGCTGATCAATTTCGTCATTGTTCAGGTGGCGCCAGGTGGGCCGGTGGAGCGCGCCATCGCCCAGATCCAGGGGCATGCGGGGGATGCCACGGATCGTTTCGCCGGGACCGTGGGCAGTGAGGTCGCGGGGCGGCACCTGGACGATTCCCGGGGCGAATATCGCGGGGCGCAGGGTCTGCCGCCGGAGCTGATCGATGAGCTGGAACGCATGTACGGCTTCGACCGCCCGGCGCACGAGCGTTTCGGCATGATGCTGTGGAACTACATGCGGCTGGATTTCGGTGACAGCTTCTATCAGGACCGTTCGGTGCTGCGGCTGATCGGCGACAAGATGCCGGTGTCCATTTCCCTGGGCCTGTGGACCACGCTGCTCGTCTACACCATTTCGATCCCGCTTGGCATCCACAAGGCGGTCCGTGACGGCACCCGATTCGATTTCTGGACCTCGGCGGTGGTTTTCGTCGGCTACGCCATCCCGAGCTTTCTCTTCGCCATATTGCTGATCGTGCTGTTCGCCGGCGGTAGCTTCCTGGACTGGTTCCCGCTCCGGGGGATGACTTCGGAAAACTGGGCGGAACTGTCCTGGCCCATGCGTATCGTCGATTACTTCTGGCACATGGCGCTGCCGGTAGTGGCCATGGTCATCGGCGGGTTCGCCGGGCTTACCATGCTGACCAAGAACTCCTTCCTGGAGGAGATCAACAAGCAGTACGTGATCACGGCGCGCTCCAAGGGAGTGAGCGAGCGCCGGGTCCTGTACGGCCACGTATTCCGCAACGCCATGCTGGTCGTGATCGCCGGATTCCCGGCGGCCTTCATGAGCATCCTGTTCACCGGCGCCCTTCTGATCGAGGTGATCTTTTCACTGGATGGTCTGGGGCTGCTCGGCTTCGAGGCGGTCATCAACCGGGACTATCCCGTCGTGTTCGGCACGCTGTTCATCTTCACCGTGCTGGGACTGTTCCTGAACCTCATCGGGGACCTGATGTACGTGGCCATCGATCCGCGAATCGATTTCGAGAAGCGGGAAGGCTAGGCCATGCGCATGCGTTCGCCGGGGGATACTGACCCATGCCGTTGACGATGAGCCCGATCAACCAGCGGCGCCTGCGGCAGTTCCGGGCCAATCGGCGCGGGTGGTGGTCGCTGTGGATTTTTCTGGTGCTGTTTATCGCCACACTGGGTGCCGAGCTGATCGCCAACGACCGGCCGATCGTGGTGCACTTCGATGGCGGCTGGTACTTCCCGATTGTCCAGAACTACCCGGAAACCACCTTCGGCGGTGACTTCCCGACCGCTACGGACTATCGGGACCGGTATGTCCAGGGACTGATCGAGGCCGACGGCTGGATGATCTGGCCGTTGATCCCGTACTCCTATCGCACTATCAACCGGGAGCTGGACCGCCCGGCGCCCTCGCCACCGTCGGCGGAGAACTGGCTTGGAACCGATGACCACGGGCGGGACGTGCTCGCGCGGCTCATCTATGGATTCCGCATTTCGGTGCTTTTCGGCCTGGCGCTGACCTTCGCCAGCTCCCTGATCGGTATTGTTGCCGGGGCGGTACAGGGGTACTTCGGTGGTTGGCTGGACCTGCTGTTCCAGCGCTTCATCGAGATCTGGAACGGACTGCCTGTACTCTACCTGCTGATCATCATGGCCAGTTTCGTGGAACCGAGTTTCTGGTGGCTGTTGCTGATCATGCTGCTCTTCGCCTGGACGCAGCTGGTGGCCGTGGTCAGGGCCGAATTCCTGAAGGTGCGCAATTTCGATTATGTCCGTGCCGCCCGGGCGCTCGGGGTTCCGGACCGGACCATCATATTCCGGCATGTGTTGCCCAACGCCATGGTGGCAACGCTGACCTTCACACCCTTCATCCTGAGCGGTTCGATTACCACGCTGACAGCACTCGATTTCCTGGGTTTCGGATTACCCCCGGGGTCGCCGTCCCTAGGCGAGTTGCTGGCCCAGGCCAAGGCCAACCTGCATGCGCCCTGGCTGGGACTGACCGCATTCCTCGTGCTGGCCATCATGCTCACGCTGCTGATCTTCATCGGCGAGGCGGTACGTGACGCCTTCGATCCACGCAAGACGCTGGGTGAGGTCAAGGCATGAGCGACATGCTGCTCGATGTGCGCGACCTCCACGTCCACTTCCGCACCGAGGAGGGTGTACTCGAGGCGGTCAGGGGCGTGTCCTGGAGCCTGAAGGAGGGGGAGACCCTGGCACTGGTGGGGGAGAGCGGATCCGGGAAATCGGTCTCCGCCATGTCCGTGCTGCAACTGCTCCCCTATCCACGGGCCTGGCATCCCGGTGGCAGTATCCGCTTCCGTGGGCAGGAGCTGCTGGGTGCGCCGGAGGCGTTGCTCAGGGAGTTTCGCGGCGGCCGTATCGGTACGATCTTCCAGGAACCGATGAGTTCGCTGAACCCACTGCATACGGTGGAAAAGCAGATCGGCGAAACGCTGCGCATCCACAAGGGACTGAACCCGGAGCGGGCCCGCGAACGGATACTCGAGTTGCTGGATCTTGTGCGGCTGCCGGAGCCGGAACGGCGCCTGCGTTCCTTCCCCCATGAGCTCTCCGGCGGACAGCGGCAGCGGATCATGATCGCCATGGCGTTGGCGAACGAGCCGCAGCTGTTGATTGCCGATGAGCCGACCACTGCGCTGGATGTTACCGTGCAGGCACAGATTCTTGAACTCATACGCACCGTGCAGCAACGCTTTCGGATGGGGCTGCTGCTGATCAGTCATGATCTGAACGTGGTCCGCCACATGGCGGACCGGGTATGCGTGATGCGCTACGGGGAAGTGGTGGAGGACGCGCCGTCGGAGCAGCTCTTCCGGCAGCCGTCCCACCCCTATACCCGGGTGCTGATCGACGCCGAGCCGTCCGGGCGTCCGCACCCGGCACCGGCCGGTTCTGCTCCGGTTCTGGATGCCATGGATATCAAGGTGCATTTTCCGATACGCGGGGGGCTGTTCCGCCGCGTGCGGGATTATGTTCGCGCCGTGGATGGCGTCTCGCTGCGGGTGACGCCGGGACACACACTGGGGATCGTGGGGGAGAGCGGTTCCGGCAAGACCACCCTGGTGCTGGCCTTGTTGCGACTGCAGCACGCCATGGGTCGGATCGTCTTCCTTGGACGGGATATCAGCGCGACCCGGCCTGCCCTGCTGCGCCCCCTGCGCAAGCAGATGCAGGTGGTCTTCCAGGATCCGTTCGGCAGCCTCAGCCCAAGAATGTCGGTGGAACAGATCGTCGCCGAAGGTCTGGAAGTGCACCAGCGGGCTCTGGATGCTGCCGCGCGGCGCCGGCTGATCGTTGAGGCGCTCGAGGAGGTCGGCCTGGACGCCGGGCTCGGGCAACGTTTCCCCCACGAACTCTCGGGCGGTCAGAGACAGCGCGTCGCAGTGGCCCGTGCGCTGGTGCTCAAGCCAGCACTGATCGTACTGGATGAACCCACATCGGCGCTGGATCGCTCGGTACAGGCACAGCTGGTCAATCTCCTGCGGGATCTGCAGAAACGCTACCAGCTTGCCTACCTGTTCGTCAGTCACGACCTCAAGGTGGTACGGGCACTGTCCCACGAGATTATCGTCATGAAGGATGGTGTGGTGGTGGAGCAGGGCACGGCGGATGAAGTATTCCGCAGCCCCCGGCACGGCTACACACGGGATCTGCTGCAGGCAGCCCTGCGCCCGGTACGGGATGCGCCCTGAGGGCTCGATGTCCATCCCGGAGCGCCCGGGATCTGCTATCCTCCCGCCACTGCACACACTCGAGCGGATCGCATGCATCCCGTCATTGCCCTGGTCGGCCGGCCCAATGTGGGCAAGTCGACATTGTTCAATCATCTCACCCGGAGCCGGGATGCCCTGGTCGCCGATTATCCCGGATTGACGCGGGACAGGCGCTACGGTCGTGGCAAGGTCGGCAAACGCGCCTACATGGTGGTCGATACCGGAGGTCTGGGGGATGATCCGGAAGGTGTCGAGCTCGGCATGCAGCAGCAGGCGCTGGCGGCTGTGGGGGAATCGGATCTGGTCGCATTCCTCGTGGACGGACGCAGCGGTGTCACCGCGACGGATCACGAGATCGCCGTCCAGCTGCGTCGCCTGGGCAAGCCGATCATCCTCTTGGTCAACAAGGTGGACGGCCTCGATGCGGATGTGGCGACTGCGGATTTTCACGTCCTCGGGTTGGGTGTGCCCCACCCCGTGGCGGCCACGCGGGGTCAGGGTGTCAGCGCAATGCTGGAGCATGCCTTCGCCATGCTTCCCGATCGCACCCCCGGCACCGGGGAAGCAGGGCAGAGTGCCGGAGAGGATGCCGACAGCACGCGGGTTGCCGTCGTGGGACGGCCCAACGTGGGCAAGTCTACCCTGATCAATCGTCTGCTGGGCGAAGAGCGGGTGGTGGTGTACGACATGCCGGGCACCACCCGCGATAGCGTGTTCATCCCCTTCGAGAAGGACGGACGGCGCTACACGCTGATCGATACGGCTGGTGTGCGGCGCCGGGCGCGCGTCAGTGAAGCCGTGGAAAAGTTCAGCGTCATCAGAACCATGCAGGCTATCGAAGCAGCTCAGGTGGTGGTTCTGGTGGTCGACGCCCGGGAAGGGGTTTCCGACCAGGATGCCCATCTGCTCGGGCATATTCTGGATGCCGGGCGTGGGCTGGTGGTAGCGGTCAACAAGTGGGACGGTCTGGAAGTTGACCAGCGGGAGCAGGTTCGGCGGCTGCTCGCGGTAAAGCTGGGTTTTGTCGATTTCGCCGAGGTGCACTACGTATCCGCTTTGCACGGAAGCGGTGTGGGTCTGCTCTACGATTCCATCCACGCCGCGCACCGATCGGCGTTGCTGGATCTTCCCACCACCCGTCTGACCCGGATCCTCGAGGACGCGGTGCAAAACCATCCGCCACCCCTGGTGCGCGGGCGGCGCATCAAGCTGCGCTATGCACACCAGGGGGGAAAGAACCCGCCCCTGATCGTCATCCACGGCAATCAGGCCGAACGGGTACCGAAAAACTACCGGCGCTACCTGGTCAATGCCTTCCGCCGCGCCTTGCGCCTGGAAGGTACCCCGGTCCGCCTGGAGTTCCGTACCACCGACAACCCCTATGCGGGCCGCAGGAATGTGCTGTCACCGCGACAACAGGAGCGGCGTCGTCGTTTGCTGCGCCACGTCAAGGGAAAACGGTGAGCGGCACGGACCGGCTCCCTGGGAACGGATCAGGTGCGCCAGGTGACCGGATGCTGCCGGGCCAGGGCCTTGATGTGCTCCGACAGGCCCACGGCCCGGGCGACGTCCAGCTCGATCGCGATGCCGGTGTCCAGCGTCTCGTCCAGTCTGCCTGCCCGGCACACGGCATCCAGCACTTCGGCGGCGCGGGGAACCTCTACCAGGAACAGCAGGATCTCCCGGGGTGAGAGAACCTCCAGCCCGAAGATGCCGAATTGCCTTTCGCTGCCCTGGCCCTGGGCGTTGGGGATGATTGTTGCGCCACTGGCACCCGCCGCCCGGGCTGCGGTCAGGACGCCGTCCGACTTCTCGTCGTCGACGAACGCGAGTATGAGCTTGTAGTCCATGACCGCCTCCGGCATCCACCTCGCCGACAGGACCACGCCATCCGGCCGCGTCGTGTCGGCAGATTCCGACCCTTCCGGCCTACATGGTTCCCATGGGATTCTGGCAGCGGGTCGTCCCGGCAAGAATACATGGCGATAATATCGAACGTCCAAGCAAGTGATGCCGGAAAGCGCGAACGTTGCCGACGGGCGGCCGTGGTGCCCGGACCCGTTCTCGCGCACATTGCAACCCAGCATGGGGGATACATGCACCGGAACCGCTGCAACACAGCCGGGCTCATCCAGTCCGTGGCCGGCGTGCGGCCCGCTGACCTCAAGATGTCTTCCGATTCCGGAGGCCCTGACCAGATGGATTGGTTGCCAACCGGGATATCCCATCAAGCCCGGCCTGATGGTCCGTGATCAAACTCACCGGAATGCTCTCCAGTAGCAGACGCATCCTCCCCTTGTCGGCAAACGCCTTGGTGAATGGGCCGCAGAGAATATAGGGGTGCAGCTGGATGGCCACCCCGCCGGCGAGATACACGCCTCCGGTGGCGGCCCAGTGGAGAGCGGCATTACCCGCGAAGGAGCCCAGCAGCTCCGAGAACAATTCAACGGCCGTGAGCGCCTCCGGATCCCGATGTTCCGCGAGTTCCAGAATGCGTGCGGGTGACACATCGGAAGGTTCCGGGTGAATGGTCGCACGGCCCGTCGCCTGGCCAGTGGCAAACGCGTATAGTGTGACCAGGCCCGGGCCGGAGAGCACGCGCTCGTAGCTCACATGCGCGAGATCCCGGCGCAGGTGGTGCAGGAGCGCCGCCTGGCGCTCCGTGACCGGAGCAAGGTCGGCATGCCCGCCTTCAGACGGCAGGACGTGGATGTCCGCGCCGGAACCGTGCCAGCCGGCCACGCCCAGCCCGGTTCCCGATGCGATGACCAGACGGCAACCCTTGCCGGCGTTTCCGTGCTGGACGGGCAGCAACTGCTCCGGTTGCAACTGCGGGACCGCGTGCGTCAGAGCCTCCAGGTCGTTGACCAGGTAAACACGGGGCAAACCGAACTGGCTGCGCAGGGATTCCGCATCGCTCTGCCACGGCAGGTTGGTGAAACGGACCGCACCGTCGCGCACCGGTCCGGCAACGGCAAGCCAGGCGCTGTCGATCGGGGCCCGCTCCGTCCTGGACAGTTGGGCCAGGTAACAGCGGATGGCTTCCGCCAGGGATTGAAAATCCTGGCTGGGCCAAATGGTTTCATGACGGATCCACCACTGGCGACCATCGCCTTCCAGCAGTCGGAAGCGTGCCCGCGTTCCACCGATATCCGCTACCAGCCTGTGCATGAGGGCATCCGGTCACTGCAGGCGTCGTTTGGCTTCCAGTTCCGCCTGGCGTCTGATCAGTCTGACGATGTTCGACAGTTGTTCCGATAGAACCCGAAGGATATCGTCCATGGCAATCAGGCCCACCAGGTGGCCGTTGCGGTCCACCACCGGAACCCGGCGGATACCGTGCAGCCACATGCTGTCGATGGTTGACTCCAGCTCTTCGTCCACCGATGCGGTGATCAGATCGGTGGCGCAGAACAGATCCCCGACGGTGACCGTGTCCGGGTCCAGGTCCGTCGCCAGCACCTCGAGCACCAGATCCCGGTCGGTGATGATGGCGGTGGGTATGCGGTGGTCGCCTTCCTGCCTGACGATCACCAGGTCCCCCACATGGGCTTCCCGCATCCGTCGTGCGGCGTCCCCCACCGATGCGCTGCCATCGATGGCGATCACATGACGGTTGCACGCCTCACCTGTCTTCATGGGCAGATTCCTCCCGGGTCAGAGCAGATGACGGGCACGCAGGGTCAGGCATTCGCTTCTGACCGGGCAGTCGTATCGCTGGCACAGATAACGGGCGTCGGTGCCGAAGCAGGGCTCCTGCTGCTGGTGGATCTGCATCCGCAGAATCCGCCAGCGTTGCCGGCTGTTGGACGCATTGCGGCTGCCGCTTTGATGAGGCTGCCCGGTCCCCGGAGGGTGTCGGAATGAATCCATGTTGACTGCTCCCATGATGAGTCGGTCAGAACACGATGGGAACAGGGTCTCCCGGACGCGGGCGACCGGGCATTGACCGGGGTCATCGATTCGCACTGTCACCTGGCCGGCAACCACGGCCTGCGAAGCCCGGAACGTCAGGCTGTTTCCGGGTTAGCTGTGATCCACCAAGCCGGCGACGCCGGATGCGCGGGCGCAGTGGGCCGAACAGTAGATGTCGTCACCGCTTTCCAGCCCGTGGCCGATGACACGGCAGCGACAATGCCGGCAGATCGGAGCCAGCGCCTGGATGGCGCATTCGAAGGAATCGAACGGGTGCTCCTTGCCGTCCATGACGACGACAAAGCTCTTCGCGTAATCGTTACCGCAGACTTCACATGTGGCCATGGTTCCTGCTCCTCTGTGGCGTGGACAGGTAGTCGCCTTCCAGGCCGATCCGGCGTTCACCTATCCCTTGATACAGACCAGCGGCGACAGGCGGGCCACGCGTCGGGCGAGCCCGGCATGGTGCGCCGCGTCCACCACCCGGTCCACGTCCTTGTACGCGCCGGGTGCCTCCTCCGCCACGCCCCGGCTGGTGGGGCTGCGGATCAGGATTCCGCGTTCGGCGAGTTGATCCACCAGTTCCCGCCCGTGCCATCGCTTGTAGGCCTGGCGACGGCTCATGGCGCGGCCGGCCCCGTGGCAGGCCGAGGAAAAGGCGAGGGTCTCCGATTCCACCGTTCCCACCAGCACATGACTGGCGGTGCCCATGGAACCCCCGATCAGGACCGGCTGTCCCCAGGGACGCAGCGGAAGAGGCAACAGCGGGTTGCCCGGACCCAAGGCCCGGGTGGCTCCCTTGCGATGGACGAACAACCGGCGCTGGCCCCCGTCAATCGTGTGCGTTTCCTCCTTGCACGTGTTGTGGGAGACATCGTAGAGCAGGTCCAGGGAGACATCGGGAAACAGGTGGCGGAACACGCGACGCGTCAGATGGGTGATGATCTCCCGGTTGGCGAGGGCGCAGTTGGTGGCAGCACGCATGGCGCCCAGATAATCCTCTCCGGTCCGTGACTGCAGCGGCGCGCAGGCCAGTTCCCGGTCAGGCAGGTGAATACCATGGGATGGCGCCTCGGCCGCCATGCGTTTGAGGAACTCGGAGCCGATCTGGTGACCGAGCCCGCGGGAACCGCAGTGAATGCTGATCACGATCTCGCCCTGACGCAGGCCGAAGCCGGCGGCGGTCTCGGAATCGAAAATATCGCTGACTTCCTGCACCTCCAGGTAGTGGTTGCCGGAGCCCAGGGTGCCCATCTCGTTGCGTTGCCGGTGCCGGGCCTGGTAGGACACGCACTCCGGGCGGGCCCCTTCCATGCAGCCATGCTCCTCGATGCGCTCCAGATCGGCGGCGTCGCCCCATCCCTGTTCCACCGCCCAGCGCGCGCCGCCCTGGAGCATGGCGATCAGCCCGGGATCGTCCAGGTGAATGCTGCCGCGGCTGCCCAGGCCGGCGGGTATGGACGCATCCAGTGCATCCGCCAGTACCCGCTTGTGGGGCTCCAGTTCCGCGCGTTGCATGCCGGTGGTCAGCGTGCGAACGCCGCAGGAAATGTCGAAACCCACGCCGCCGGCAGAGATAACGCCGCCCTGGTCAGGGTCGAACGCGGCCACGCCTCCGATGGGAAAACCATAGCCCCAGTGGGCATCGGGCATGGCATAGGAGGCGCTGACAATTCCCGGCAGGCGGGCGACATTGCTTACCTGCTCGAAGACCTTGTGATCCATGTCCCGGATCAGGGTTTCATCCGCGTAGATGATGCCCGGTACGTGCATTCCATCCCCGGGGGGAATGGTCCAGATCCAGTCCGAATCCCGTTGCAGCAGATTGATGTCCATGGCGACCTCACACATCCACCACGCACTGCGCGCGCCACTGCCCGTTGTGGCGATGCGTTACCGCCAGCTCGGTAAGCGTGGCGCCCTTGACCTCGACGGCGGGCTGATGGTGTTCCCGGTCAATGGATTCGCCGTAGAGTTTGGCGGTCAGGCGGTTGCCGGCGATGCGGACCTCGAAGTGGGAAAACAGCATCTGCCGGGTGGTGACCTGGTAGACCACCGCATCGATCCAGTCCACGAACAGCAGTTCCGGATCCGGGTTCTCGCAGCTCACCTCGATGACCTGGCGGGGACGGACCGTATCGGGATCGCATATCACGGCCGTGAGCCCCAGGGCGGCCTGCTCGAAGGCTTCCTCCATGCTGCGGCCCATGCCACGGATGCCGATGTCGGAACCGTGGTTGAAATGCCGCCAGCGCGGCTGGAGGGTGGTACCGGTCCCCGGTTCTCGGTTCATGCCGCTCATCCGCAGCGATAGCCCAGCAGCTCCAGTCCGTCCGTGAGATAGGTAGGGAGCAGCGGGTGGGCGATGAGATAGTCCGCCGTATAGGGCGTCCAGGCGTCATTCACGTCCCGCAGCAGTGATTGCCATTCCTCCACCTCGTAATCACCGCGCCCCAGCCAGAGCAGCGCCACCACCTGCTCCTGCTGTCCCCGGTCCAGATCGTTGATGATGGAACGGAACTCGTCCAGCGTGGAATCGCCCGCGTGGCTGGCAAGCATCTGCATCGGCCAGTCCTCCGTCGCGCTGCTGGGCTCGTCTTCGATCGCCACCGCCTCCTGGGCGTGGAACTCCTCGGCCAGTTGGATCAGCCGGCAGACATTGTCCGGATTCACCTCAAGGCTTGGCATCCAACCTCCTTCCATCGTGGTCTGGACGGGTAATTGGGCACTCCCTCCCTCTGATGCTCCGGAGTCCCTCGGTAGCATAGGCCCGGGGTAGGGTTCGGGCGTTGATTGGCGTCAATCCTCGGTCTTACCGTGCTCCCGCGTGTTCACTGCGGGTGGGTGCCCGGCTGTCCGCGGCCTGGCGGGGAGCCGGCGATCTGCAGGAGCTCGGCGGCGTCGCGGATGGTGATGTGATTATGGTCCACGGTCAGCCAACCCCGATCCCGGAATCGGCTCAGCACCCGCGAGATGGTTTCCGTCGCCATCCCCAGGTAGCGGGCAAGATCGTATCGCGCCATGGGCAAAACGAAGTTCCGCTGGCTGCAGCCCCGCTCCGCCTGGACTTCCCCGTAATCCAGCAGGAAGCGGGCCACTCGGCCCTCGGTGCTGCCCCGGTCCATCTGCAGCAGATGGACCAGACGCAGAATCTCCCGGTACATCTCGGTCATGAGGTTGGGGCCGTGGGGCACTTCGGGCTCCGCTGGTTCCTTTCGGTGCTGCAGGGCAAGCACTTTGGTGGTATCCAGGGCGACGACCCCGCAGAAGGTCTGCTGTCCGATCAGGGCCTCGAATCCGACAACGTCGCCCGGCATGTGAAAACCGATCACGCACTCCTGACCGTGTTCATCGGTGACATAGCTCTTGAGAACACCCGCAATGATCAAATGCGGGTATTGGATGGTTTCCCCGGCATGGAACAGATGTTCCCCGCGTTGCAGGATTCCCCGCTCCCTGGCCCCGGCTTGACTCGGCCCGGGCCGGGCTCGACCCAGAGGGTCCGGTTGTTCGAAAGGCAGTACCTGGGCTGTCATCTGTGGCACCTCGATTCGGATTGTGAGACTGGCTGTCCGGGCGGGACGGTTATCCAGAAACATAGTCCGGGAGGCGCAAGGCGGTAGTGAGGGGATCCCCGTATACCGGCGCAGCTCGCTCAGTCGGGGCGGGGCAGGAGTTGGTGGATTGTTGTCAACAGCGCCGTGCCGTCGATGGGTTTCGGCATGATTTCTGTAACGCCCGCGGCCCGGGCGCGGGCTGCCTGCGGCCCATGGGGCTGACCGGTCATCAGGATGGTGGGGATTTCCAGGCCCTTCGCCCGAAGACGTTCCTGCAGCTCGGCCCCGTTCAGGCCCGGCAGATGCAGGTCTAGCAACAGGCAACCGGCGACCGTCGTGCCGGCATCCGCCCGGATCGCGGCCAGCAGATCCGAACCGGAAGCGAAGGCGGCAGCGCAGAAGCCGTTTACTTCGAGCAGTAGTTTCAGTCCGTTCCGGACTGCCTCATTGTCATCGACGACATAGATGACGGCGTGTGCTCGCTCTGACCAGGGTCCTGACATGGCGGCACTTATGCGGCTGGTTGGAGCAGAGATTGGAACACATAGTCCAACCCTGTGTCGTGACGGTGATCACGTCAGCGGAAAACTCAGCGCTGCTGCTGAGCGGGCAAGCTCATCAGATGGTCGGCGAGCCGGGCCAACTCGGCAGCGGAGGCCAGTTCCAGTTTTCTCATTGCGCGCCCCCGGTGCACCTCCACCGTGCGTTCACTGATGCCCAGCTCCAGGGCGATCACCTTGTTGGCCTTGCCCTGGGCCGCCAGCCGCGCGACTTCGGTCTCCCGTCGGGTGAGGCGCCGGATCCTGACGACTATCGCGTCGTCCATGAGCCGCTGCGCCATGAGCCCGCGGTGCCGGTCGATCATTTCACCGACAAGGGGGAGCAGGCGGGAGCCCTGCAGTGCGGGCTTCTCGATAAAATCCGCGGCGCCGTGCTTCATCGCCCGCACCGCCGCGGGAACGCTGGCATTCCCGGTAAGAAAGGCCACTGGAACATCCGAACCGGTCTCCCGGAGGCGCTCCTGGATCTCCAGCCCGTTCATGTCCGGCATCTGCAAGTCCAGAAGGATGCAGGTGGGGTGATCCGCCAGCTCCGCCTGCAGGAATTCCTTGCCCGTGGCGAAGGCCCGGGTGGCGTAGCCGGAAGCGGCCAGAAGCAGGCCCAGGGCTTCCCGGACGCCGGAGTCATCATCAACGATGATGACCATGCTCTGTTCAGGCTGCATGACCTGCGTCCCCGCTCGAGGGAAGCCGAATCATGAACTCCGCCCCGCCGTCCGCGCCGTTGTCCACGGTGAGCTGCCCGCCATGGGCTTCGATAATGGATTTGCAGATGGACAGCCCCTGGCCCAGGCCGTGTTCCTTTGTGGTAAAGAAGGGGTCGAACAGCCTGTCCCGATCCGCTTTCCGGATGCCGGAGCCTGAATCCGTTACCGTGATGGTGCAGGCGCCGGCCTCCGGCTGTCTGCGGGTGACAATGCGCAGGATGCGCTCGCCCTCCATTTCCCGCATCGCGTCGATGGCGTTCCGCACCAGGTTGAAGACAACCTGCTCGATCTGGACCTTGTTGATCAGGCACCGGCAGGTGATCCTTTCCAGATCGAGTCTGACAGTGACTCCGGTACTTTCCAACTCATGGTCCAGCAGGTCCAGCACGTCCTGGATGACCTGGCCGATGTTCTCGGGGGCGACATCCTGAGGCTGGTCCTTTCGTACAAAGGTATGCAACTGCCGGATCACCCGGTTGGCCCGCTGGCTCTGGCGGTGGATCTGTTCCAGCGCTTCCTTGAGGGTGTCCTGCACGGTGTGGCTTGCACGGATGAGGCTGAGCGCGGCCTCGGCGGCCGCGTTGATGGCGGTGAGCGGCTGGGATACTTCGTGAGCCAGCCCCGCGCTGAACTCGCTGACCGCGTCCAGCCGGGTCAGGTGCGCCAGCCGGGTCAGGTGCTCCCGAGCTTCGCGCTCCGCCTGCCTGCGCGCGCTGAGGTCATGCACGAAGCCCACGAAGCGTCGTTCACCGTCCTCGAAAAACTCGGAGATGGCCAGCTGCACATCGATGTGGTGTCCATCCTTGTGCCGTCCGGTGACTTCACGGCCCAGCCCGATGACGTGGGGCCGGGATGTCGCCAGGTAACGGCGAATGTAGTCGTCATGGTGGCTCTGGTCGGGTTCCGCCATGAGCATACGGATATTCCGGCCCACCACTTCCGTATACCGGTAGCCGAACAGCTTCTGGGCCGCCGGATTGAGGTCGAGAACGATACCTTGAGCGTTGATGGTGATGATGCCGTCAATCGCATTATCCAGGATCATGCGGCTGCGCTGCGTCTCTGCCGCCAGGCGTTTGCGCAGCTGCTGCTGCCGGGAGAGATCCACCGCCAGTATGTACAGACCCGTCACCATTCCCTGATCGTCCAGGCGCGGGGTATAGGTGCCATGAATGAAGCGGGATCCGCCACGGGCGTAGGGCACTTCCCCATGGTAGTTGGCGGTGCTGCCGGCCAGCGCCTGGGCGAACTGGGGGCGCAGGACGGCAAAGGCCTTGCGTCCGATCACATCGCGTATGTGCTTTCCCAGTTGCGCTGCGGGATCGAGCCCGAACCACTCGTGGTAGCCCTTATTCGCGAACCGGACGCGGTAGTCCCGATCCAGCTCGGCGGCCAGCATCGGCAGCCCGTTCACCAGGCGGTGCAGCGGGGTTTCATCATGCAGGGGCACCGTCCGCCGTGACGGGGCCATGGCGTCCGGTGTGCCGGTTGCAATGATGCGCCGCACGCGGCTCTGGTCATCAGCAAGCGTGCTGTATTGCCAACGAATCTGCCTGGCATCACCGTGCCGGCTCATCCACCAGCCGGTTTGTTCCACCACCGTCGCACCGGTGCTCAGGTGCGCCACCAGCTCCCGTAGCGTCTCCCGGTGTTCGGGCAGCGCGGCCACGTCCCAGATGGGCAGGCCTTGCACCGCGCCAGCCTGCTGGCCGGTGAGCCGCTCGCACTCACGGTTGAACAGTTCGATCCGACCGTGGGGGTCGGTGGCGACCACCAGCAGGCCTGGCACCTGGAGCAGACAGCGGAGTACGCCGGTATCCCGGTCGGGATGTGGGTTGGCGGCAGTGAACCCCTCCATTCCCGGCAGCTTCCCATACTGGTGATCACAGTCTCCAGGAGACGTGGATTGCGCCCCCCACCGTACACGCAGCCCCCAAGCCAGCGTTTGGCTGCAGGATTCAGTCTAGTACAAATCAGGGGGAGCGGATCAGGGCGCACCTGCCCAAGCCCCATCCCGTGGGGGGCTGGCATGCAGGCCCGGCCGCGACGTGGCCGGAGGGTGTTGCGGATCAGCGCATTTCCGTTCGTCGCGGTTCCTTGGGCACCTCCCGCACCTTGAAATGCTGATCCAGGTCGTCCAACAATGCGGTGATGCCCGTGTACTCCAGCTCATCCATGGGCAGCATGGCGGCGCCGAAGAATCCCTGTCGCCGCATGGTGATCGCCTTGTCGGTCACCTGACGCCGAACCCCTTTCCAGAAAGGGTGGGCGAAGACATCCAGCGGCTCGGTAAGCTTGCCTTCATGGACACAAAAAGCAGCACCCGTGATGATGGGCGGGCCATCGAAGTAGCTGATTCCGGATCCCAGCGGGACCGGCATCAGCGGCATATTGTGGGAGCCGCGCATGCCGCCACCCACGTAGTGACCGGTTGCAAACGGGGCCAGGATTTCCCCGGTGGCAGGGAAATCCTTTTGTACGCGCACCAGCATGACCGGGTCGTCCTTGCCCGTGTATTTGCCGGCGATGTTGTGGAGTCGTGAGGTTGACGCCGCAACAGCCTGTTCGCCGGATTTCCGTGACGACACCGATTCCACCACGTAACGCTCCGGATCCCGGAGCAGGGCGGCGATCCGGTAAAGATCCTCCGGCGCGTTCAGCTCGATGATGCGGTCTCCCTCGGTGTGCGCCACGTCCATGATCACGAAGGTGAACCCCTCGGTCAGTGCGGGGGATAGCAGCAGACCAGGAGTGTTCATGGGATCGGCGAAGGCGGCGTAAAGTGGGAAATTGAAGGCACCCGGATCGGTCTTGTCCGCGGCGAAGAACACAAAAGGCTCGGCTTCCCGCTCGGTGATGGTCATCTCCGCGACCCCCGGACCCATGCCTTTGACGTTGCCGGAGAAGGCGTCCGTCAGTAGGTCCTGACCCGCGCCGTAAAGGCCCTGGCGGCGGGCCGTGTCGGTGCCCGCCTGGAAGGCGTTCCAGGCAAGCTCGTGTACGTCCGGGTGGCCGCTGCCGTGGACATGGGTCATGAGCAGTGCGATATCGTCACCGGTGGAACTCACGTGACTGTCCAGGAGCAGACCGGCGCCCTGGCGGGCGAGGACTTCCCGTACGCGCGCGAGCAGCGCCTCGGAAGGCGCGATATGACCGCCGATGGAGCCGATGTCTGCCTTGAGGACGCTGAGCGTGATGTCCATGGCCATCCCTCCCGATTCATGGTGTTTCCGTCATGCCGTGGATGCTCCGCGGTCGGGTTTCGCCACGCATTGACCGCGGTCAACGCCGAATGGAATGCTCCGATCCTAGGATCGGAAAGATTTCCGGAGCCCCCCAAAGGAGAAGCGCATGCGCGGGAAAGACTATCCGCTGGAAGTGCGTCCTCAACTGCCTGCGGCACTCTCCCGGTTGAATCAGCTTGCGGACAACCTCTTCTATAGCTGGGATCGCCGCGTCCGCGGGCTGTTCTTCCGTATGGATCCGGCGCTCTGGAAACGCTGCGGCCACAATCCCACAGTGTTTCTGCGACGGGTCTCCCAGGCGCGGCTGGATCAGTTGGCCGCAGACCGGGACTTCCTGCTTCAGTACCAGGACGCGCTTGCTGCCTTCGACGCTTATCTGGAGCCGGGACCGGATCGTCCGGGGAACGTGATTCCCGGCCTGGACCCCGGCCGCGATCTGATTGCCTATTTCTGTATGGAGTACGGGTTGCATGAGAGCCTGCAGCTCTACTCCGGGGGGCTTGGCATTCTCGCGGGTGATCACTGCAAGGCTGCCAGTGACCTGGATTTGCCCTTCGTCGCCGTGGGGCTGATGTACCGGCAGGGCTATTTTGTCCAGACCATCGATCGTGATGGCGCGCAGCAGATGCATTTCCGCCCGGTTAATCTGGATGATCTGGCGGTTCACCCCGTTCACGATGCCGGGGGCGCCCGGCTCCGCATCAGCGTGGACTTCCCCGAGCGCCAGGTGTTTGCCGCCATCTGGAAGGCTGACGTCGGGCGCGTGCGCCTGTACCTGCTGGACACGGAGCTGCCGGAGAACCGGCCGGAAGACCGGGGAATCACGTACCAGCTCTACGGCGGCGACCGATCCGTACGTATTGCCCAGGAGATCATCCTCGGGATTGGCGGCGTTCGCGCCCTACGTGCGCTGGGCTTGAACCCCACGGTCTGGCACATCAACGAGGGGCACGCGGCGTTCCTCATCCTGGAGCGCTGTCGCGAACTGGTGGCCGGGGGGCTGCGATTCGATGCAGCGCTGGAGGCAGTGGCCTCGCCGACGGTTTTCACCACCCATACCGCGGTTCCGGCTGGTCACGATCTGTTTTCCCACGCGCTGGCGACACATTGTCTGGGGCCGTTGGCGGCGGAGCTGGGCATCAGCGAGGGGCGACTGCTGGCGCTGGGAGCCTCACCCCAGGGGGCGGATATGTTCAATATGACGGCCCTGGCACTGCGGGGTTCCCGCCAGCAGAACGCGGTGAGCGCGGTACATCGTCATGTGGCGGCGGAAATGGAAGCCCACGTCTGGCCGGACGTTTCGCCGGCGGAGAGCCCACTGCGTTCGGTTTCCAACGGAGTCCACTTGCCCACGTTTCTTGCCCGGGAATGGGTGGCCATGTTCGACGGCCGGTGCCCCGACTGGCGTCAGCACCTGAATGACGACGGTTTCTGGCGGGAGGCCATCGAGGCGATTCCCAACCACCGCTACTGGAGTCTGGTGCAATCGCTGAAGAGCGAAATGCTGGATGACCTCGCCCCGTACCTGCTGACCCAGTACGAGCGGAATCACTTCAGCCGGGCACGGATCAATGCCATTCGGGAAACATTCTCGTCGGAAAATACCCGGCCGCTGATTCTGGGATTCGCCCGGCGCTTTGCAACCTACAAGCGGGCCCTGCTGATATTCCAGGACTTGCAGCGCCTGGCGCGGTTGCTTCAGGATCCGGAACGCCCGGTCATCATGCTGTTCGCCGGCAAGGCTCATCCCCAGGATATGCCTGGCCAGACCCTGATCCGGCGGGTGCATGAATTCGCTTCCCGAGAACCGTTCCTAAACCGGGTTTTTCTCATCGAGGGTCATGACATCGCCCTGTCCAGGAAGCTGGTGACCGGTGTCGACGTCTGGCTGAACACCCCGGAATTCCCCATGGAGGCGAGCGGCACGTCGGGACAGAAGGCGGCCATCAACGGCGGCGTGAACCTGAGCATTCTTGACGGCTGGTGGAGGGAGGGGTTCGACGGGAGCAATGGCTGGGGCATCGAACCCCACGGTACCGACCTCCCGCCGGAGGAAAGGGACCGGGTGGAGGCGCAGGAACTGCTGGATCTGCTGGAGTACGAGATCATTCCGGAATATTTCGACGTGGGGCCGGGGGGGTATCCGCCGGCCTGGGTCGCGCGCTGCAAGCGGTCCATGTGGACGGTCCTGCCACGGTTCAATGCCGAGCGTATGGTGATGGATTACGCGGAGCGGATGTACGTCCCGGCGGCCCGTCAGGGCCGGCTTCTTACCGCCGGGGAGGGCAAGGGGGCGGAGGAGCTGGCGCAGTGGAAAGCCCGGGTGAGTGACGCGTGGTCCGGAGTCGCCCTCGGCTGGAGCGAGCCGCCCCCTTCCGTGGTGTCAGGCGGTCGTCAGGTATGCTTGCGTGTGGCGGCCCGGCTCAATGGGCTGACACCGGACGATGTGGTGGTTGAATGCCTGCTGGAGGAGGACGGAACCGATCCGGGCTTCTTGCACCGGCACCGTTTCAGTTGCACGGGCGGGGAGGACGGGGCGCATCAGTTCGGGCTGGACCTTCCCCCTCCGGACAGCGGCCTGTTCCGTATGCGGGTCCGCATGTACCCCTTCCATACCCAACTGCTACACCGGTTCGAGATGGGCCGGATGACCTGGCTCTAAGGAAGCGCTGAACGATTTCCTAACGACCATCCGTTGACGGCGGTCAACCCGCCAGCGCCGGTGGTGCGTTAGGGTGGCTGGGTGTCAATCGTTCAGTGCCGGAATCAGGGGGAGAAGACGTATGCCGGTCCCAGTTGCGATCAATGGTCTTGGGCGTGTTGGCCGCGCCGTGCTGAAGATCCTGCAGGAACATGAAGAATTCGAACTGGTCGCGGTCAATGATGTGGCCAGCCCGGAGGATCTTGCTTATCTGCTGCACTATGACTCCTTCTACGGTCGCTATCACAAGCCCGTGCGCCATGAAGGCGATGCGTTGATCATCGGTGAGACCCGGTGCAGGGTCCTGGGTGAGGCGGATCCTGCCCGCCTGCCCTGGTCGCAACTGGGTGTGGCACTGGTACTCGACTGCACCGGCAAGTTCACCCGGCGGGAGGAGCTGCAGAAACACCTGGATGCCGGTGCGCAACGAGTGCTGCTGTCGGCTCCGGCCAAGGGGGAGGATGTGCCCTTCGTGGTCTACGGCGTCAACGAGGTGGAGGCAGATGCGCAGATCATCTCCTGTGCAAGCTGCACCACCAACTGCATCGCGCCGGTGATCGAAGTGATGGGCCGGCGGATCGGCGTGCGCAAGGCCATCATGACCACCATCCACTCCTACACCGTGTCCCAGCCGCTGGTGGACGTACCCGCGAAGAAGCGCCGCCGGGGCCGGGCCGGAGCGATCAATTTCGTGCCCACAAGCACCGGTGCAGCCCAGGCAACCACGCGGGCGCTTCCCCAGTACGAGGGGCGATTCGACGGCGTGGCGGTGAGGGCTCCCGTACCAGTGGGATCCATGGCGGACATCACCCTGGTCACGGAAAAGCCCACCAGTGCGGAGGAGGTCAACGCCATCTTCGAAGAAGAGGCGGCCACCCCGCGTTACCAGGGGGTTCTCGGTGTGACGCGGGATGCCATTGTCTCCTCCGACATAATCCAGGACCCGCGGGCTTCCATCGTTGATTTATCGCTCACGCAGGTGGTGGACGGTGATCTGGTGAAGATCATGAGCTGGTACGACAACGAATGGGGCTATGCCGCACAGATGGTCCGGCAGGCCCTGCGGCTGGTCGGCTGAGCAGCGGCCGCGGACGCCGTCATGGCCCGGGGAACGAGGCGGGGATTCATGCCCGCTGCCGTCCTGTTCGACATGGACGGGGTAGTGACCGATACCGCAGCGGCTCATGCTGCGGCCTGGAAGCGCCTGTTCGACGAATATCTTCAGCGCCGGGCGGAACGGGAGGGAAAACCGTTTCTCCCGTTCGACAGCAGAGCGGATTACACCCGATACGTGGACGGAAAGCCGCGCAACGAGGGGGTCGTCAGCTTTCTGCGATCCCGGGGTATCGAGCTTCCTTGTGGGGCACCGGATGAAGGGGCGGATTGCGAGACGGTGTGGGGTCTCAGCAATCGCAAGGATCGCTATTTCCACGCCTGGCTTGAGACACACCGGGTGCGCGCATTCCCGGGAACCTTGCGGTTGATCGGAGAGTTGCAGGCGGCCGGTATCCCCATCGCCGTATTCTCGGCCAGTCTCAATGCGGAGGTCGTCCTGCGCAGCGCGGGAGTTCTGGAGCTGTTCGATGCACGATTGGACGGTGCAGAGTTGTCACGGCTGGGGCTTTCCGGAAAACCCGCGCCGGACATGCTGCTGGAAGCGGCGCGGCGGCTGAACGCCCCGCCGGCGGAGACCGTGATCGTGGAGGACGCCATAGCCGGTGTTCAGGCGGGCCGCACTGGCGGTTTCGGTCTGGTGGTGGGGGTGGACCGGGGGGCCGGGCATGACGCCTTGAACACCGCCGGTGCGCACCTGGTGGTGGATGATTCCGGCGAACTGCGCTGCGTCCCCGGCCGGGGGCTGGAGTGCCGCCGGCTGGCCGACTTGCCCTCTGCGCTGGATCGGGAGGACGGGGTTCGCCGGCGTCTGGCCGGACGGCGGGCGACGGTTTTTCTCGACTACGACGGTACGCTGACCCCCATCGTCCAGGACCACACCCGGGCCTGCCTTCCCGCGCCCATGCGGGCGGCGGTGGTACGGCTCGCCCGCTGCTGCCCGGTCACCATCATCAGCGGTCGGGATCTGGCTCGCCTGCATGAGTTGGTGGCGCTGGAGTCGGTCACGCTGGCGGGCAGCCATGGATTTCAGATCACCTTGCCCGAGGGCAGGGGGGGCGGCCTTGAGAAGGGATCCGAGTTCCTGCCGCTGCTGGATCAGGCGGAACGGACGCTGCGCCGGCGGCTGGCGGACATCCCCGGTCACGATGTGGAGCGTAAGCGGTTCAGCATCGCCGTTCACTACCGGCAGGTAGCCGACGGTGACGTGGCCGCCCTGCGTGCGGTAGTTGATGAAGTTCTCAAGATGCATTCGCAGTTGCGGCTTGGCCATGGCAAGAAGGTGTTCGAGATCCGCCCCGACGTTTCCTGGGGCAAGGGGCATGCCGTCCAGTGGATCCTGCGTGAGCAGGGCCTCGACCACGCCGGGGCCGTTCCCCTGTACATCGGCGACGATCTCACGGATGAGGATGCCTTTCGCGTTCTGGCGGGCTGGGGCATCTGCATCGCCGTGCGTCACCGGGAGGATCGTCGGACGGCTGCCGACTTTACGCTGGCGGACGTTTCCGAGGTCCGGAAGCTGCTGGAACTGCTGCCCGCGGTGATCCGGGGGCGGAGCTCCCGGGGAGGAGAGACGCCGTAATGTCCCACGGAAGTGACAGCGA
>SLLM01000294.1 GCA_007134055.1 Ectothiorhodospiraceae bacterium
ACGCAGCGATGACCATGGTCCGTCTCCTGGAGGGGTACCGGCTTCCTCACCGGCCATAACTACAGACAGTACGTACCTCCCAGCCGGGTATGTTGACGCAGATCAACCCTCAACACCCCCCAGGCCCCGGAACTCGGTCGACCCCTCGCGTTGCGTGATCGCCTCCTCGGCCTCCGGATTGAGCACCGTGATACTGATCCGCCGGTTGATGGGATTGGTCGGGTTCTCCCGGTCGAACAGCACCCGATCCGCCAGCCCGACCACCTGGGCAATGCGGTCCTTCTCCACACCGCCGTCAAGCAGGGCGCGGCGTGCGGCATTGGCACGGTCGGCAGAAAGCTCCCAGTTGTCGTACTCGGTGGTGCCTGCGAAGCCTACCGCGTCGGTGTGCCCGCTGATCGCGATCCGGTTCGGCACAGCGTTCACCACCTCCCCAAGTTCCGCCAGGATGCGGGCTGCGTAACTACGCAGCGTCGCGCTGCCCAGATCGAACATCGGACGATTGCGCCGATCCACCAGCTGGATACGCAGTCCTTCCGGCGTGATGTCCAGCAGCAGCTGGTCCTTGAACGGCTCCAGTGCCTGGCTACGCTCGATGGCGGCTTCCAGTTCCACCTGCAGGTTCTCCAATTGCTCTTTCTGCACCCTGCGCGCCTCGTCCAGAATGGAGGCGTCATCAGGCCGGATCGGAATTTCACCCAGGTCCAAGGCAATCTCGGAGCCGCCCTCGAAATCGATCAGCGCCGGCGGCCCCCGCCCGTCCGGGCCCTGCACCATGGTGGGGTCACGGAAATAATCGGCGATGCCGCGGCGCTGGGATTCATCCAGGGCCGTCACCAGCCACAACACCAGGAACATGGCGAACATCGCCGTCATGAAATCGGCCAGGGCCACCTTCCAGGAGCCGCCATGAGCGCCGCCCTTGACCTTCCGGACGCGCTTGATGATGACTGGCTGGATTCTGTCTTCCAAGACTCCTCCCGGATGAATGCTTCGGGCGCCGAACCCTTCCGGCGCCTATCCCTGGTCGGCGCCCTGCTGGCAGGAAACCGGCATCCGGAAAGGGCGCGAACTCATGATTCACGACACTAGTTCCGGTTCTTCACGAAATCTTCCAGCTCCTGGAAGCTGGGGCGCTCGGCCTCATACATGACCTTGCGCCCGAACTCGACTGCCAGCACGGGCTTGTATCCATTGAGGATCGCGACGATCGTTACCTTGATGGTTTCCAGAAATTTCACCTTCTCCCGCGCATGGTGCTCCATCGCCACGGAAATCGGACCCACGAACGAATACCCGGAGAGAATTCCCAGGAACGTGCCGATCAACGCCACGGCCACCAGTTCGCCGATCACGCTCACCGGACCATCGATCTGCCCCATGGCGATCACGATCCCGAGAATCGCAGCGATGATCCCGAAGCCCGGAAGCGCATCGGCGATCCGGTTGATCGCGTGGGCGGGTTGCTCTTCCTCCTCCCGCAGGGCCTCCAGTTCCTGCTCCATGAGCGACTCCAGTTCGTGGGGGTTCATGCTCCCGCCCACCATGAGCCGCAGGTAGTCCAGAAGAAACTCCATGGCGTGGCGTTCGTTCCTGACCCGTGGGTATCGGTTGAACAGCTCGCTGTTGTCCGGATCGTCGATATCCGCCTCGATGGCGAGCAGGCCTTCGCGCTGGGCCTTGTAGAACAGCTCGTAGAGCATCGCCAGCAGATCCATGTACATGCGCTTGTCGTACGGGGACCCCCTGAACAGCAGCGGGAAGAAGCGCACCACGCGCCTGGTCACCTTCATCGGGTTGGCGATAAGGAAGGCTCCGGTGGCAGCGCCGGCGATGATCAACACCTCCAGCGGCTGCCACAGTACTGCCAGGTGGCCGCCGTGCAACGCATACCCCGTCAGGACGGAAGCGACCACCACCAGTACACCCAGCACGATCAGCATTGTTCAAGAACCCCTGCAGGCAGGACTCGACCGGAACCATGTCCACATGGCCTCCGGAAGGGTGTGTCGGCATACCCGCTGATAACTCAAGCCCGGAGAGCGACTGCATGTGGCCACCCATGGTAGAGAACGACACCCCCGACGGATGGGAACGCCGTCGCAATCCGGGAAAGCATCCGCACTCTCGGGCGGGCGGACCCTTGCCGGTAATGTGACCCCGGTCACATCCATTGCTTCACATTTTCCGGGCCTCGGCTCATGCTAGACAGTGCAACCCCGAAGCGGCGGGCCGCAGGCAGCGGGTATTCATGGGAGGGGGAGGTAACCGCCGCTGGTGAGCGACGACGCCACCGGTGCCGGGAGCTGCATACACACCAGACGACAATGTGCCTGTAGCGGGACACCGTCGAAGCAGCCTTTCGCGCGCGCCGACCCCGGTGCCCCCCGGGAATACCTGCACCAAGGGCGAGCAAGCGGTGGAAGCACGAACCGGAGCCAAGACCACGGGACCAGCGCGTCGCCTGGAGGACTGGGTCAGGCGCCTGTGCCGCAACGAGTTACCCATCCTCGCCGCAAGCCGATATGCCTGCGAAGAGCTTGCAGCGGCGCAGGATGCCGGAGTCAGGGATGTGGCGCGGATCGCCTATCGTGATCCCGCGCTCGCCATCAATCTCCTCCACACGGCCAACCGCCTTCGCCACCTGCACCTGGACACCCGGACCGTCTCTGTCGAGCAGGCCATCATGATGCTGGGCCTCGAGCGGGTGCAGGTACTGGTGGCCGGCTATGCCACGGCCCAGGGCACCCTGGCGGAAGAAGCTCTGGAGGGGTACCTGACGACATGCAGCCACGCTTTTCATACCGCCATCCAGGCCAGAGGGTGGGCGGAACGACGCCAGGACATCCTCCCATCCGAGGTTGCCACCGCCGCACTGGTACGCTGCGTCGGGGACCTTGCCATGTGGCAGGCACTACCCCTGCACATGCAGGAAGCCCGGGAACTCGGGGGGGATCTGCCACAGGCAACGCAGCAAGCCCAGTACATCGTGCTGGGCGTCACCATGGGCGAGTTGAGTGCCGGCCTCGTTCGCCATTGCCGCCTTCCCCTGCTGGTGCTCGAGCACCTGATTCCGGACAAGGTCACCGGCCGGCGCACCCTCGGCCTGGCCCTGGCCGCGTACCTCTCCCAGCTGGGAACGCTTGGCTGGCGCCACCGGGCCATGGAGAACGTCCTGGCCACGGTCAGCAGTTACCTGGGAATGGAGCCGGACGTTGCCATCGAGCATATCCGGGACACGGTTCTCCTGGCGATGAAGGAATGCCCCGACGAGTTGCCGCGCCCCTGGGAGGGGCTGCTGCAGGATCCCGAAGCCGATGCTGCAACCACCAGCCCCGGGCGGGACTTCTGTATCGTTCCCCGGCCCACCATTGCGAAGGCGCTGCTGAGGCGCTGCGTCGCCGGCCACAACCGGCGCACACTGGCGGAACTCCGACTCAAGCACAGACGGGTGGAAGACCTGGATGTACCCCTGAGTCTGGCGCTGCGATGCCTGCACCATGGCCACGGCCTGTCCCGGGCGATCTTCCTGCGGCTCAGCCGCGACAGGGATTTCTGCGTGCCCTACATGGCCCTTGGCTGCGAGGGGGACCCCCACCTTCCGGATCTGCGCCTCTCCACGCTGCCGCGTTCCGGCCTGTTCCGCTATCTGCACGCACCGAAACCAGAATGGCTGGACGGGGTCGCCATGAACGAGCTTCGGCGTGACCTGCCGCCGCGCGGCCGCCAGCTTTTTTTCTCCGCCTCATCGTTTCTCGCCGCCATCCACGCCGGTGACGAGCTTCTGGGTCTGCTGTACGCGGATCGTCTACCGGAGTATTGCAGGCTGGATCGCGCCACATTTGCCGGCTTCCTCGCCGTTGCCGAGGCACTGGAGCAGGGCCTGGAGCAGGCGCACCGAAGCTGAACCAGCTGCCGTGGACACTCTCGGGCGGCCCCCGACGGGGGCTACCACGGCGCTCAACCATCCGCCCGGCCGCGCAGCCAATCGGGCAACTCAGACGACCCGGTTCCGTATGTACGCGGGAGCCAGGTCCATGGCACTCTTCGATTCACCGCGGCGGTAAGCCTCCCGTGCCGGTGCCACCATATCCCGTGCCTCGGGAAGCGCGTCCTCCTCGATCCGCTCCGGCGCGCGCGGTACAGCCGCTCCGATTGCATCCCCATGAACGGCCCAGCCAGGTCCCGTCGCGGCGTACGCTCGCCACGCTGCCGGAACGGTAGCCTGCTCCGGTGGAAGGACCCGATCCGGAATGGTCGTTACCATCAACCCGGATTCGGGATCGAGCTCGTATACCCCCCAGTAGACTTCCCCCATACGGGCATCCAGAGCCACGCAGACCCGTGTGGTACCCAGGCGTCTGCGGCATCCCTGGGCAAGCACCGCCAGCGTGGACAGACCCACCACGGGAACCCCAAGGGCCAGGGCCAGACCCTGCGCGAGCCCTACGCTGATACGCACCCCGGTGAACGCTCCCGGACCATGGCCAGTGGCGATGAGTCCGATATCCCGCCGCCCCACTCCCGCCTCCGTCAGCACCGCCTCCACCATCGGCAGTGCCAACCCGGCATGGCCGCGTGGCGCGACCTGATGCCTCTGCACGACCCATTCACCGTGACCGACCGCCACGGTACAGGCATGCGTAGAGGCATCGACGGCGAGAATCAGTGGTTCATTCACCCAGTCTGCTCCGGACCCCGGACGATGGGCGGATGCTGTTCGGTATCGCCCGAAAAATCGAACTCCAGCTGCGGGTCCTCGACGTCTACCTGCAGCCCTACGGAGTACTGCGTGGCGGTCATGGTCTGCGGAGCCGCCCGATACGCGCCCTGCGCATCAACCGGAAGCGCCTCGCCGACGCGGCTACGGTACCAGCCAAACATGGCGATCGTCACGGCAACAATGGCGAAGCCGAGAAACAGGCCCTGCGGGCCCACCAGTCCCATGATCCGGGCCAGGAGGATCGGCCCGACAATCATGCCCATACCATGGGTAAGCAGCATCGTGGCGCTGGCGGGCACCCGTTCATCCGGCTGCATGAAGTCGTGGGCAAGCGCCAGCGCCAGGGCATAAACGGTGAAGTTCAGCCCGCCCCAGATCACCGCAAGGCCAACCACGAACCATATCCCCAGGGGGTAGGCCATGGCCACCGCCACGCTGACCATTGCCACCAGGCTGGTGACGACCATGATCACGCGACGCCGGTCATAACGGTCGGACAACCGCCCGATCACGTACTGCAGGAACAATCCACCAAGGATGGTCGCACCCATGAACTTCGCCACCTGGGTGATGGAGAATCCGACCGCCACCGCGAATACCGGACCGAGGGCAAAGAAGGCACCGTTCGTCAGTCCGGATGCAAACGCCGTCACCGTTGCCAGCGGCGATATGCCGTAGAGGCGACGCAGGCTCACCCGCCGGGTCGGCTGGAGTTCCGGCGATGTCGCGCGGGTCAGCGCCACCGGCACCAGGGCCGCCGCCATCAGGATCGCTGCAAGACTGAACAGCTGGTAGTCCGTCACATCCCACACATTGAGGAGAAACTGGCCACTGCCCAGCGACACCGAGGTCACGATGATGTAGATACTCAGTACCCGACCCCGGTACTCGCGTGGGGTTCTGTCGTTCAGCCAGCTCTCGGTCACCATATAGATGCCCGCCAGAGAGAAACCGAACAGGATACGCATGCCCGCCCACAGCCACGGATCGACCAGCAGGCCATGAACCAGGGCGGCGCAGCAGGCGATCGCCGAGAACGCCGCGAAGCAGCGGATATGCCCCACCTTCTGTATGACCGGGGCGCAAACCAGCGTCGCCACCACGAACCCCACGGAATAACACGCCATCACGAGGCCGATGGTCTCCGAGCGGAAACCCTCCACACCCATCCGCACGGACAGCAACGTACCGAGCAAACCGCCCCCCAGGAGCAATATGCCCATGGAAACGAACAGGGTGGCAAGCGAGGCAAGGGTTCGCGTCATCCGGCGTCCATGGTCCAGCCTACGGTTCCAGCGGGTTCCTCCCGTGTGGACGCATGGTCGCTCTGCGCGCGTGCGCCGTCAACGCCACGGCGTCGACCGCTAACCCGCACGCGGGCAGCCATGGAATCGCCCACATCCGCCAGGAAACTTGATTTCTTGTGCCCCGGATGATTAAATACTGCGCCGATTTACCCTCAGGAGGAAACGGCTTAGGCCTGCTGCATGCCACATCCCGCGATCCACCGGATGCTCCCCCTGCAATCGGCACTCTCGTTGCCGTACGGGGCCTGACACTCGCCTCCATGCACCCCCGATGAACCATCCGCAACGCACTTTATCTTATAATCGGGCAATGAAGTTCCGGCGGCGGTAACACTTTCCGGACCAGGATCAAGCGAATGACGGACCAGCCAAACAGCTCCACCCCCACCTTCCGTACGACCACGACCGACGATGGAGGCGCAATCTGGCGTCTGGTCCGGGATTCCGGGGTACTCGACGTAAATTCCGCCTACATGTACCTGCTGCTGGCGAAGGACTTCGCCGACACCTGCGTGGTCGCCGAGGATGGCGATGAACTGCTGGGTTTCGTCACAGGCTACCGTCCGCCGCAGCGACCGGAGTCGATTTTCCTGTGGCAGGTGGGAGTCTCCGCCGCCGCACGGGGCCGAGGCCTCGGGAAAAGCCTGCTGGCGGCATTCCTCCGCACGCCAGGCGCCCGCGGCGCGCGGCTCCTGGAGACCACCATCTCCCCCTCCAACGACGCCTCCAGGGCGCTGTTCACGGCGGTAGCCCGCGATCTGGGAGCCAGCATCGACCTGACCGAAGGTTTCCGCGCAGACCACTTTCCCGAGGGAGGACACGAGGCCGAGGAACTCTATCGAATCGGTCCGATCGATCCGCCCCGTCTCAGTCAGCTTGACTACTGAAGAGGTAATCAGACCATGACGTCCGACCAGATGAAGTCAATCACCGAACACGAGAGCGAGGTGCGCAGCTACGTGCGCAACTTCCCCGCGGTATTCGAGAAGGCCCGGGGATCCTGGCTCTACGACACTGACGGCAATGCCTACCTGGACTTCTTTGCCGGAGCCAGCGTGCTCAACTACGGGCACAACCATCCCGAACTCAAACAGCTCCTCCTCGACTATGTCGCCGGCGACAATATTACCCACAGTCTCGACATGGCAACGGTAGCCCGGGCGGAATTCCTGGAAACCTTCCACCGCCTGATCCTCGAGCCACGTAACATGGATTACAAGGTCCAGTTCCCGGGGCCGGCCGGCAACAATGCGGTGGAGGCGGCACTCAAGATCGCCCGCAAGGTGAAGGAGCGGGAGAAGATCATGTCCTTCACCAACGCCTTCCACGGCATGACCCTCGGAGCGCTCTCGATCACCGGTAACTCCTTCAAGCGCCAGGGCGCCGGCCTGCCCCTGACCCACAGCGACTCCATGCCCTACTGCGACTATTTCGGGCCGGCGCACAACACCATCGAGTACATCGACCGAATGCTGGAGGACTCCGGCTCCGGCATGGACCTGCCCGCAGCCGCTGTCGTGGAGACAGTCCAGGCCGAGGGTGGCGTCAAGGTCGCCACCGATGACTGGCTGCGCGGCCTGGAAGCGGTCTGCCGCAAGTACGACATTATGCTGATTGTCGATGACATCCAGACCGGAAACGGCCGCTGTGGCCGCTTCTTCAGCTTCGAGGAAGCTGGCATCAAGCCCGACGTCGTCACAGTATCGAAATCGGTCAGCGGCTACGGACTGCCGATGGCTCTGACCCTGGTCAAGCCGGAATACGACGTCTGGGAGCCGGGGGAACACAATGGCACGTTCCGCGGCAACAACATGGCGTTCGTTACGGCAAAGCGCACGATCGAGCTGTTCTGGTCCGACGATTCGCTGGAGCGCGACATCGCCCGGCGCACCCGCATCACCGAGGAGGCGCTGGAGGAAATCTGCCGCAAGTATCCGGAAGCGGAAGGCACTGTCCGGGGACGCGGCCTGATGCAGGCCATCGAGTTCGGCAACAAGGACCTTGCCGGCAAGGTCTCCCAAATCGCGTTCCGCAACCGGCTGATCATCGAAACCGCCGGTCCCGACGACGAGGTGCTGAAGCTGCTTCCTCCGCTGACGACATCCGACGACGATCTGCGCAAGGGCCTCGAAATCATCGACAAGAGCCTGGCGAGCGCGCTCCAGGATCTGGGCATTACCAGAAAGGCGGCCAGCGAGTAAGATGGTTTGTCAGGGGCCGTGACCCCCGGGGGCGGCTCACGGCCCCGGGGGTATTTCCGCGCAACCGGGATGCCAACACAAACCGCAAGATCAGGAGCAGGCATGAAGATTGTCGACGTCAAGGACATCATCGGAACCGAACGCGAGGTGGAAGGCAAGGGCTGGGTCAGCCGGCGCCTGCTACTGAAACAGGATGGCATGGGATTTTCCTTCCACGAGACGATCATCCCGGCGGGGGGGGAACTCCACATGTGGTACAAGTACCATCTGGAAGCAGTCTACTGCGTCGGGGGCAACGGCAGCATCGAGGATCTGGCGACCGGCGAAGTACACCAGATCCACGACGGTGTGCTCTACGCCCTCGACAAGCACGACCGGCACATCCTGCGAGGTGGCACCGAGGACATGCGGCTGATCTGTGCCTTCAATCCGCCGGTAACCGGGCGGGAAACCCACGATGCGGACGGTGCCTACGAACTGGTGGAAGACTAGGCCTGCCCCGATACCGTGCCGGAGGCGCGTTTCCCGCCTCCGGACACTCCTGATACTCCCCTTGAACCCGGAACAGGACATCCCCATACCCTCCCACTGGGGAAGGCCGGTTCCGGACCGGACACACCGACCCCACATCACTTGCGTTACCGGCGCGCTCGCTGGCGGCGCACAGCAACGGCAGACGTGCTCTCATGCGCTATCGAGACGACCGGTAACCCTGAACCGGCGAATCGAGCCCGGACAACCGAACCGCGGGTAGTGAATCTTGCGCACAGGCGGGGAAGCCCGTCTGTGCGGCGTGCTGAAGCACGCCAGGCCACGTTGCCGGAGCTGGGGCATCTCGCGCGTGCCCGCCGGATTGACTGCCCGAGACGTCCATGGCAACAGAGGAGTACGTCTCATGGTGGACACGAATCGGGACCTGTATCCATCCCGCACCCTGCATCGGGTGCCCATGTTTGACCGGCTGGACCCGGTGGTGCACGGTGGCGCGGGAGACGGACCGCTGGATCGGGAGCAGTTGCACCGGTACGAGCGCGACGGATTCCTGTTCCTGCCCTCATTCTTTGGTGCGGATGCCGTGGAGCATTTCCGCGGCGAACTGCAACGGCTGATGAGCAACCCCGCATTGGGTATGGAGGACGGGGTCATCACCGAACCCGGCAGTCAGGAGATCCGCTCCGTATTCGCGGTGCACAAGCGCTCACGCGTATTCAATCACCTGTGCCGGCACCCGTTTCTGCTCACTGCCGCGCGCCAGATCCTCGGAAGCGACGTCTATGTGCACCAGTCCCGGATCAACTACAAGCCGGGATTCGAGGGCAAGGGATTCAACTGGCATTCGGATTTCGAAACCTGGCATACAGAGGATGGCATGCCCTACATGCGGGCGGTGAGCTGCTCGATCATCCTGACGCCGAACACCGAATTCAACGGTCCGTTAATGCTCATCCCCGGCTCGCACAGGCACTTCGTGCCCTGCGTCGGAGAAACGCCCGAGGACAACTACCGCACATCCCTGCAGAAGCAGGATACCGGTGTTCCGGACCGGGAGACACTCACCAAGCTGGTACGGCAGGCCGGAGGAATTCAGGCGCCCAAGGGGGAGCCGGGTTCCGTTCTGTTCTTCGACTGCAACGTTCTCCACGGCTCCAATGCCAACATGTCACCGGTACCCCGCAGCAACGTGTTCTTTGTCTACAACAGCGTTGCCAACGCACCGCGGCGGCCCTACGGCGCCAGCAAGCCCCGGCCGTCATTCCTGAGCGAGCGATCCGACGTGCGTCCGCTCGCGGAAGCCGGAACGAGCGAGGACCGCTGACACGACCACTGGTCGCTCCACCGGCGATCGGGTACTGGCGAACCTTCCTGCAACGTCAGTACCCCATGAGGCAGGCCCGACCGGACGCCCGCACCGATGTTGCCGGCCGCGGGTGTTCAGCGTCCCCGGTTCTCTGCGAGAAACGCCCGGACCACGCCAATCTCCCGGGTGCGCGTCATCGCGGGAAGACTGTTCAGGAACTGCTTGCCGTAGTTTCTGGTGGTCAACCGCGGATCACCGATCATCAACACGCCGGTGTCATTCCGGTCGCGGATCAGCCGGCCGACACCCTGTCGCAGAGTAATGACCGCATGCGGCAGCTGGTAATTCCTGAATGGGTTGTCACCATGGTTGCGCAGGTGGTCGACCCGGGCCCGGGTAACCGGATCTGCGGGTGAGGCGAAAGGCAGACGATCGATGAGCACGGCCGAAAGTGCGGACCCCTTGACGTCCACTCCTTCCCAGAAACTGGCCGTACCAAGAAGCACGGCATTACCCCGCTCGCGAAACGAGGCCAGCAGCACGTGCTGGGATGCCTCACCCTGCACCAACAGTGGATACTGTAATCGCCCGCGTAGCCAAGCCGCTGCCAGGCGCAGCGCCCGATGACTGGTGAACAGCACGAAAGCCCGTCCGCGACTGGCCCGGAGCACCTCCAAGGCCGCATTGAGGAACGCTTCGTCGTACGCGGGCGTGTCGGGCGCTGGCATCCCTGCGGGAACATACAGCAAGGCATTGTTGGCGTAGTCGAATGGACTGTCCAGGCGCACTTCCTCCACATCGCCAAGACCCATACGCCGGCGAAAATGATCGAACGTGCGGTTCACGGAGAGGGTCGCCGAGGTGAAAACCCAGGCAGCCGGATGCCGCTCCATATGCCGGCGCAACGCTGGCCCAACATCCAGTGGCGTGAGCCGCAACTGGAACGTGTGGGCGTTGGTTTCGAACCAGCGCACACAGGAGTCATCCTCGTCAGCACGGAACTGGCGCAGGAGGCAAGCCAGATCCCGGGCGCGGCGATGGGTATTCTCCAGGCCCTTGCCCCGTACGGCCAGGGGTTCCAGGAGCGCAGCGAGCGCGTCGATGTCCGCTTCCAGCTGATCCAGCGCCTGCTCCACGGCTTCCCTGCCGGCGATGTCGGCCCAGGCCTGCCGGCGCCCGCCCTCACCCAGGGCAAGCCGGAAATCCTGTACCGCCCGACGCAGCCGGTCTACCTGTGCCGGAACCTCCGGAACGTCGCCGGCTTCACGCAAGTACTCGGCGGTGACATCGCGCAGGAGGTCCTGCAACTGCCGGCTGCTCAGACCAACGCCCAGGAACCGGGCGGCGACCTCCGCCACCTGATGGGCCTCGTCCAGTATGTAGGCCTGGGCGGCGGGGAGCACCTCCCCGAATCCACTCTCCTTCAGCGCCATGTCCGCCATCAGCAGATGATGGTTCACCACCACCAGGTCGGCTTCCTGTGCCCGACGACGCGCCCCCATCAGGAAGCACTCGGCATACTGCGGGCAATCCTGTCCGAGGCAGTTCTCCACGGTGGACGTCGCGCGACTCCAGACGGGTCGTGCGGCAGGTACCTCCGCCAGCTCGGCGATATCACCGGTCCGGGTGCGGACCGCCCACTGGCGGATACTCTGCAGCTCCGCACCCGTCTGCGCCCGGTCGAAACGCCCGTCCGCCTGCGCCTGATCCAGCCTGTACAGGCAAAGGTAGTTGGAACGACCCTTGAGCAGTGCCGTGCGCACCGGCATGTCCAGCACATTGCGGATCAGGGGCAGATCCCTGTGATAGAGCTGATCCTGGAGGGTCTTGGTGCCCGTAGAGACGACCACCCGGCAGCCGGAGGCCAATGCCGGCAGCAGGTACGCGAAGGTCTTTCCGGTTCCGGTACCGGCCTCGGCAACAAGGGTGTGACGCTGCCTGAGCGCGCGTTCCACGGCGGCGGCGAGCTCCTGTTGCTCCACGCGCGGCTGGAAGCCCTCGATGGCACCGGCGAGCGGCCCACCTGCCTCGAGCAGTCGGCTCGCCTCAGCCATCGGTCCTTCGCTCAACCGATGTGCCGAATCGCTCCCCTCGGTTGCGCTGCGGGTTCATGACCAGATCAGGCGTTCTCGCGGCTTGATGTTGACCCAGAACCCGTACAGGCCGATCAGAACGAATGCGGCAAGCGTCCAGGCCGGCAGTGTTACGCCGAACAGCGTTTCCACCTCTGCGCAATCACCCGAGCCCTGCAACACCATGACCAGGACTTCCTGCAGCGGAAACGCGTCCATCATGAAATCGAGGCCTGGTCCGCAGGCCGGAACCCGCTCCGGGGGCAGACTCTGGAGCCAGAGATGCCGCACGGCAACCGCTCCGCCGCCGGCCGCGGTCAGCAGTGCCAGGAAGGCGTAGACGAAGCGCCCCGCACCGCGGGGCCCATGCAGAACCGCCAGCAGGAATACCACGCCCAGAGCCGCCATGGCGATGCGCTGGATGATGCACAGTGGGCAGGGTTCCATCCCGAGGACCAGTTCCAGATAATAGGCAACCGCAATCAATAACGCACAGGCAAGAAAACCCAGTGTGTTCGACCCACGCAGGCGGCGCCATTCAATCCAGCTTACGGCCATTCCGAGTTACGTCCCTCCAGGCTCTGCGGCGTGCCGCCGACGTCTCCCCGGGCAGTTGCCGGCGCACGGCAGCGGCGTGCGGGCAATCCACAGGGGCCGAAGTGTAACAGATACGCAAACGGGCCCGCGTGCGCTGGTCGACGGCTTCACACCGGCCCACGACGGATGGATCGGGGTGACGCACGCTCCGTCCACGGGCACAATCGGATACGCTGGCGTATGGAAATGCACACATGCTCGAGGAGGAAACATGGCAACACTGCTCTGGTTGATCGGGCTGATCGGGATCCTTTCGGGGTCGGCCTATCTGCGCAGCGGCCTGCTGACGGGCACGCTGGCGGTCGGGGCCTACCTGCTCCTGCTGTCAATCGCCAGCCCCGTGCACTGGTTCGTGACGTTGCTGCTGTGGCTGGCATTCCTTGCGGTCACGATCCCGCTGAACGTCCCGGAGCTGCGTCACAAGTATATCAGCGCACCCATGTTCGACTGGTTCCGGACGGTACTGCCGGTGATGTCGGATACGGAACAGGAATCAATCGAAGCCGGGACGGTGTGGTGGGAAGCACAACTGTTCTCGGGCGAACCGGACTGGGACGTCCTGATGCGCTATCCGCAGCCGGTTCTTACGGAAGAGGAACAGGCCTTCCTGGATGGCCCGACCGAGGAACTCTGCCGCATGACCGCCGACTGGGAAGTCACGTTCGAACGCATGGACCTGCCCCCGACGGTATGGGACTACATCAAGAGGGAGGGCTTTTTCGGACTCATCATCCCGAAGGACTACGGCGGCATGGGCTTCTCGGCAATCGCCCATTCCGCGATTACGATGAAACTGACGGCTCGCTGCGGCGACCTCGGCTCCACGGTGATGGTGCCCAACTCCCTCGGCCCCGCCGAGTTACTCATTCAGTATGGGACCGAGGAGCAGCGCCGACAGTACCTGCCGCGCCTGGCGAAAGGTGAGGAAATCCCCTGCTTCGCCCTGACCAGCGCCGCGGCAGGATCCGATGCAGCCGGCTCCATGACCGACTATGGCATCGTCACCCACGGGGAGTGGCAGGGAGAGTCCGTACTCGGCCTGCGGCTCACCTGGAACAAGCGCTACATCACGCTCGCACCGGTGGCGACTCTCATCGGGTTGGCGTTCCGGGCCTACGATCCTGATGGTCTGCTCGGGGATCAGGAAGATCTGGGGATCACCCTGGCCCTGGTACCCGCCGATACCCCGGGAGTGAGCACCGGACGCCGTCACTACCCTCTCAACGCGGCCTTCCTGAACGGCCCCACCAGCGGCAAGGATGTGTTCATTCCCTTCGAGCAGTTGATCGGCGGCCGGGGGATGATCGGCAAGGGCTGGATGATGCTCATGAACTGCCTGTCGGTGGGGCGCTCCATCTCCCTTCCCGCGGGAAGCACGGGCGCCGCCAAGGCCTGCGCCCTGCACACGGGCGCCTATGCCAGGATACGACGCCAGTTCAAGACACCCATCGGTGAGTTCGAGGGCGTACAGGAAGCGCTGGCGCGCATCGGCGGTCTCGCCTACCTCATGGACGCGGCACGCTGCATGACCGCGGGAGCCGTGGATCAGGGCGAGAAACCATCGGTCATCTCGGCGATCGTGAAATACCATCTCACCGAGTCCATGCGCCAGTGCATCAACGACGGCATGGACATACACGGCGGCAAGGGGATATGCCTCGGCCCCCGGAACCACCTGGGCCGCATATACCAGCATGTTCCCATCAGCATTACCGTGGAAGGCGCCAATATCCTCACGCGCAGCATGATGATCTTCGGCCAGGGCGCCATACGCTGCCACCCGTTCCTGCTCGAGGAGATACGGCTGGCGAAACGCGAGGATCACGACCAGGCTGTGCGCGACTTCGATGGGCTGCTGCTGCGCCATGCCGGATTCGCCACCGGCAACGCCGCCAGCGCGTTGCTGCTCGGACTCACCGCGGGGCGGATCCTGCGGACCCCGGGGAACAGTGACACCCGGCCCTACTTCCGCCAGCTCACCCGGCTTTCGGCAGCGTTCGCCCTGCTCGCCGACACCAGCATGCTGGTACTGGGCGGTTCACTGAAGCGGCACGAGCGGCTGTCCGCCCGCCTGGGGGACATGCTCAGCTACCTGTACCTGGGCTCCGCGTGCCTGAAACGATTCGAGGACCAGGGCCGCCCCAGGGAAGACCTGCCGCTGCTCTGCTGGGCCATGGATCACTGCCTCCACCAGGTGGAGACACGCATGGACGAGGTGCTGAAAAACTTCCCCAACCGTGGTCTCGCCCTGTTGCTGCGACCCGTCCTGTTCCCCCTGGGGCGGCGGCGTACAGCGCCGGATGACCAGACCGGCAACCGGGTGGCTCGCCTGCTCACCTCCCCGGGTCCGGCTCTGGACCGCCTGGTTGCCGGCATCTATCGAAACAACGACCCTGATGATGCACCCGGCGCGGTGCTGCACGCCCTCGCCCACGTAATCGAGGCGGCCCCCCTGGAGAACCGGGTGCAGCAGGCCATACGGACGGGTGAGCTGAATCCCCGCCCCTGGGATGATCTGCCGGACCTGGCGCGGGAAGCGGGCGTGCTGGACGGGAACCAGGCCGAAGCGCTGCGCGCCGCTGAGGCCGCCCGGGAAGCAGCCATCGCAGTCGACGAGTTCGATCCCGACGGCATGCTGCCGGGCAAGGCCAGGCGTCGCGGCAAGCGCTGACCGTTGCCGCATATCGTCGTCGCCCGATCATGCCTGTGAAATGGGGCACGGAATTCCGCTACGCCATGCCCCTAGATTGATCGTCACCCGGCCGTTCAAGTTGTTGCGAATCCGGTCGACAACTCCGAATGGCGGCAGTAATCCCCCACGACGAGGGGACACACAGACAGGGGACGGTGGTTCATGAATCTATTTCGCATATTCCGCACCCACGCGGAGGATGCCGGTTTCGACGCCGGCTCCCGGGCCGGGGAGCAGCGTGACTACACGTCCACGCTGGTCGAGGTCGCGGACCTTGGCAAGGAGCTGGGGCGGATCACGACCACGATGTCGGAGGGGCTGGAACAGGCGTCGACCCGCGTCGAGAAGGAAGCGGAGGAGTACCGGCGACTGCTCGCCTCGACGGCGGATCTGGAACAGTCGAACCGGACAGTCGATGGCGCCGCGGGCCGCGCCCGGGAAGCGGCCTCCGAGGCGTCGGAACAGGTCCGGGACTGGCGCCGGGACATCGACCTGGCGGTGAACGCCGTTAACGAGCTGACCGAATCCGTCGGCACCATCGAGCAGCAGGTCGGCAGCCTGAAGGGAGCCCTGGATCGGGTTGCGGAGGTTGCCGCCGGGATCACCAGCATCGCCAAGCAGACCAACCTGCTGGCGCTGAACGCCACCATCGAGGCAACGCGTGCCGGCGAAGTCGGCCGTGGATTTGCCGTGGTCGCCGAACACGTCAAGGAACTCGCCCGCCAGACCTCGGAGGCCACCGGAGGGATTCGCGAACTCCTCGAGGAGCTGACCAGTCGCATTGACCACCTCATGCAGCGTGGAGCAGAAGGTACGACCCGGGCCGACAGTGTACGGGAGGGCACGGATCTGCTGTCCCGGCTCATGTCATCGGTCGCGGTCGCGATGGAGGACGTGGAGCGGGAGTCGGACCGGATCGGCACCGCGGTCAGTGCCATCGACGACCAGTGCCGGACGACGGTCGATGGCCTGAACGGCATGCAGCAGGACATCGACACCGCGGATCAGGCACTGCAGGATGCCCGGCAGCGGGCCCGGACCCTGCGCGATACCGCCGTAGCCCTCGAGGCGATGAACACAGCTGATACCGGGTCCCGTGCCAGTGCCGTCGTGCAGGCGGCCAGGCACGGCCGGCAGCTCGCCGTCGAGGGCTCCGACATCGCCGGTGCGGTGGATATGGTAGTCAACCGGGTCGCGCAGCAGGTCACGATGTTCGAGGAACTGCAGCAGCAGGCGGGCACCCTGAGCGAGAATCATCAGCAGGTGGACGAAGCGGCTCGCGGCGCCCAGCACGTGGCAGCAACCGCCAGCCAGGACATGCAGGCTTCCGCCGGGACGGTCCACGCATCGATCACCACCATGCGGGAACTGGCGGACGAGGTTTCCGGCATCCACGAAGAACTCACCGGCCTGGTGGAAGTCCTGGCCCGTGTCAGCAAGGCCGCCCAGGGAATCGATGGTATTGCCAAGCAGACCAACCTGCTCGCACTGAACGCCGCAATCGAGGCGGCCCGCGCCGGCGACGCCGGCCAGGGTTTTGCCGTCGTGGCGGATGAAGTCAAGCAGCTCGCACAGCAAACCAGTGATGCCACCATGGATATCGGCACCACGCTGGAAGGGCTCTCCGAACAGGCCAACGCACTCGTCGACCTCGGTGCCGTGGGGCGCAGCCGGGCGGACGAGGTACGGCAGGCGACCGCGTCCCTGGACCAGGTTGTGGATCGCATCGGCACGGCCATGGGCGGCGTGGACCGTCACTCCAGCGAGATCGTCGAGGCTGTCCAGGCGATCAGCAGGCTCTGCGACGGCATGGCTGCCGACCTGAGCCGCCTGCGCAACGAGGCGGGTGTCTCCTCGGACCAGCTCGGGGCGCTGCAGGAAGCCGCGGCGCGCGCACTGCAACAGGCACAGGCGCTGCTCAACGTTACCAATGACGGCACCCTGGAGACCCCCGACCGGGAGATGATCCAGCGGGCAATGGATGCCGCCCGGGAGGTCAGCGAGACATTCGAGAAAGCGCTGCGCGATGGTCGCATCAGTCGCGAAGCCCTCTTCGACCGGGAGTACCAGCCGATCGACGGTACCAATCCGCAGCAGTACCTGAGCCAGTACACCGGGTTTACCGACGAAGTCCTGCCGCCGATCCAGGAACCACACTACGAGGCAGCCGACCAGGTCCTCGGCTGCTGCACCACCGATGACCACGGCTACATAGCGACCCACAACCGGCACGTATCCCGGCCTCAACGGCAGGATGACCCGGTCTGGAACGCCGCCAACTGCCGCAACCGGCGCCTGTTCAACGATCCGGTCGGCCTGGCCGCGGCCCGCAACCGGGAACCCTTCCTGCTGCAGGCCTACCGGCGCAACATGGGGGATCGCTTTGTGCTGACCATGGATGCCTCGGCACCGGTGATGGTCAATGGAACGCACTGGGGGGCGGCGCGGGTCATCTACCGACCCTGACCGACGGCTCCGCGTCGGTGTTCGTGGAGCCGCTGGCGGACAGAGCCTGATCCAGTGTATCCCACGGCAGGCCGGCGCACTGGATGCGGCCGGGATAGCGGTGAACGGCGGCGAGCACGCGCAGCTCGGCAGCGGTCTCCGGAAGGCGTTCCGCAGCCGCCGCGTCGGCCATGAGCGCCTTCATCGCTGCGATCAGTTCACGCGTCTCCGACAGGGTCCGACCCTGCACCACGGTCGTCAGCATGGACGCGGAGGCGGTGGCGATCGCACAGGACTCACCCTGGAAGCCCGCTTCCTCCACCCGTTCATCCGTGATCCGCAGGTACAGCTGCACTTCATCGCCGCAGAACGGGTTATGCCCGTCCGCCCGATGGGTACAAGGCTGTATCTTCCGGAAATTGCGCGGCGCGCGGTTATGTGCAATCACCGCGTCCTGGTAGAGCCGTGCCGGATCCTGCGGTTGGTCCATCAGCCCCCGAACAGCTCCCGGACCTTGTGGATCGCCGCCACCAGCCGGTCCACCTCCTGCCGGGTGTTGTACACGGCGAAGGATGCACGGGCAGTAGCCGGAATCCCGTAACGGCGCATGACCGGTTCGGCACAGTGATGCCCGGCCCGCACGGCCACGCCATAGCCATCCAGGATCGTGCCGATGTCATGGGGATGGGCATCCGTCATGATGAAGGACAGAGCCCCCGCGCGCTTTTCTGCGTTGCCAATGAGCTGCACACCCGGTATCCCGCCGACCTGCTCCGAGGCATAGGCGAGCAGGTCGGCCTCGTGGGCGGCGACGGCGGCCGGATCCAGGGCAAGGAACCAGTCCACCGCTGCCCCCAGACCGATGACGCCGGCGATATTGGGCGTGCCGGCCTCGAAGCGGGCCGGAGGCTCGGCGAACTCCGTCTTCTCGAAGCTCACCGTACGGATCATGTCGCCGCCACCCTGCCAGGGGGGCATCGCCTGGAGCAGTTCCTGGCGGCCCCAGAGCACTCCGACTCCCGAGGGTCCGTAGAGCTTGTGCGCGGAGAAGGCAAAGAAATCGCAATCGAGTTCCTGGACGTCCACCGGCATATGTGGGGCTGACTGGGCTCCGTCCACGAGCACGGGAATGTCCCGGGCATGCGCCAGACGCGCGACCTCCCGCACCGGATTCACCGTTCCCAGGGCATTGGACACCTGCAGCAGGCTCACGATCCGGGTCCGCGGTGTCAGCCGCGATTCCACATCATCGAGCGAGAACTCGCCGGCGTCGGAAATCGGCACGACCACCAGTTTGGCGCCGGTTCGCTCACAAAGGATCTGCCAGGGAACGATGTTGGAATGGTGCTCCATGGCGGTGATCAGGATCTCGTCCCCCGCCTGCAGCCGGGGTTCGACAAAACTGTATGCCACCAGGTTGATGCTCTCGGTGGTGCCCCGGGTGAAGACGATCTCCTTCTCCGAGGGCGCGTTGAGCAGCGTCCTCACCTTCCCGCGCACCGCTTCGAACTCGGTAGTGGCCCGCTGGGAAAGCGAGTGAACACCCCGGTGAATGTTCGCGTAATACTCCCGGTAGCAGCGCAGTTCCGCGTCAATGACGGCTTCCGGCTTCTGGGCGCTGGCACCGTTGTCCAGGTAGACCAGTGGATTACCGTTGACCGTCTGCGCCAGGACCGGGAACTGCCGTCGTATGGCCTGGATATCCAGCCCCCGCCCCGCCTCGTGCTGCAGTGGATTGACCGAACTCATAACAGTTCCTTCACCGTTTCGTCCCCGGGCAGCAGCCCGAACAGGCGCTCCCGCTGGTACTGCCGTACGGCCTCCAGGGGCAGCGCCTCCAGCATCTCGTTGGCAAACGCGAAAGTCAGCAGCCCGGTCGCGTCCCGCTCGCCGATGCCCCGTGACCGGAGATAGAACAGCGCCTCGCGATCGAGCTGACCAACCGTCGAGCCGTGGGCGCACTTGACGTCATCCGCATAGATCTCGAGGCGCGGATTGGAATGCGCCAGGGCCCGGGGGCTCAGCACCAGATTGCGGTTCTGTTGCTGGGAATCCGTGTTCTGGGCATCCGGGGCAACATGGATAAGACCGTCGAAGACGGACTCCGCCTTGCCGTCGAGTATGCCCTTGAATAGCTGCTGGCTGGTGCAGTGACCGGCACGATGGCGCACCCAGGTGTGGTAGTCGCTGTACTGCCCCTCCCCCACCAGGTAGAGGCCGGCGAGATCGGCATGGGCGCCCTGATCCAGGAGATTCACATAGGCGTCGGTGCGGCCGAGCCGCGCGCCGTTGCTGAAACTGTGCAGATGGAACCGGGCGTCCCGCTCCAGATCGGCATGGATCACCCCCAGGTGATACGCGCCCGAGCCCTCCTCCTGCATGTGGTACAGGCTGATCCGGCTGTTGGGGCCACCGGCCACCTCCGTGACCGGACAGGCGAGGTACGACACGTCGTCCGGGCCGGAATGTACCAGTACCAGGTCCGCCTCGGCACTGCTTCCCGCCCGCACCAGGACCCGGGGGTAGCTGGCATGGCCATCCGCCGATTCGCTACTCATGAACACCAGCACAAGCGGCCTGTCCAGGACCGTTCCCGGCGCCAGGTCGACGACTACGCCATCGCCCCAGAGGGCCGTATTGAGTGCCGCGAAGGGATGGTTGTCGAGTTCGGCATGCGCGGCCAGGGAACCCTCCAGCGCATCCGGCTCCTGGCGCACAGTCTCCGCAAGGCTGCGAACGACCGCCCCCGAGGGCAGATCGTCCAGTGCCCGGTGATCCGGGCTCAGGTGGCCATCGACGAAGACCAGCCGGTATGCGTCAGGCACGACCGCCGCCGTCGGCGCCAGCGCCATGGGCAGGGCTCCGCGGACGGCGGCGCTTACGTAATGCGATTGCGCCAACGGCATCAGTCTGGCATTGCGCCACGCTTCGACGCGACGACCCGGGAACCCCTGGGCCTCAAAGGCGTGTATGCCGGCAAGGCGGCGCTGGCGCAGCCACTCCGGCTCGTTGCCGGGGCCGCGGTTCTCGAACTCCGCCAGGTACGCGTTCTTCTGTTCCACCACCGCAGACATCAATGCACCTCAGGCCGCATTCTCTTCGAACAGCGCGTAACCGGACTTCTCCAGCTCCTCGGCAAGCTCCTTGCCGCCGGAGCGCACGATGCGCCCGCGTACCAGGACGTGCACGTGATCCGGCTCCACGTAGTTGAGAAGCCGCTGGTAATGGGTGATCAGCAGAAAGGCCCGGTCCGCGCTGCGCAGCGTGTTGACTCCGTGGGACACGGTCCTCAGCGCATCGATGTCCAGTCCCGAGTCCGTTTCGTCCAGCACCGCCAGGGCGGGCTCCAGAACCGCCATCTGGAAGATCTCGTTGCGCTTCTTCTCACCACCGGAGAAACCCTCGTTGACCGGCCGCTTCAGTAGCGCTTCGTCCATGTTCACCAGCTTCATCCGTTCCCGGATGAGCTTGAGGAACTCCACCGCTTCGACTTCCGGCTCACCCCGATGCTTGCGAATGGCGTTCACCGCCGCCTTGAGAAAGTAGGTGTTGGCCACACCGGGAATCTCCACCGGGTACTGGAACCCCAGGAACACGCCTTCCCGGGCCCGCTCCTCCGGGGCCATATCCAGCAGATTGCGCCCCTGGTAGAGCACCTCCCCGCGGCTTACCTCATAGCCTTCGTGACCGGCCAGAACCTTGGCCAGCGTGCTCTTGCCGGAACCGTTCGGTCCCATGATGGCGTGCACTTCACCCGGCTCGATGGACAGGTTGATACCGTTGAGAATTTCCTCGCCTTCCACGGAGGCGTGCAGATCCTTGATCTCGAGCATTGCCATTTCGTTGCTCCACGCGCTGTCGGTGTGACGGCGCTGCCGTCGGGAATACCGCTGATCCATCTCAGCCGACGCTGTCCTCCAGCGTGACCTCCAGCAGCTTCTGCGCCTCGACCGCGAACTCCATCGGCAGGGTCTTGAACACGTCCCTGCAGAAGCCATTGACGATCAGGGAAACCGCTTCCTCCTCGCCGATGCCGCGCTGCTTGCAGTAGAACAGCTGATCCTCGCTGATCCGGGAGGTGGTCGCCTCGTGCTCGATCTGTGCGCCGGGGTGCTGGGCATCGATGTAGGGAAACGTGTGGGCGCCGCACTGATCGCCGATCAGCATGGAGTCGCACTGGGAATAATTCCTGGCGTTCGCCGCCGTGGGCAGCACCCGCACCAGGCCGCGATAGCTCTGCTCGCCGCGCCCGGCGGAGATGCCCTTGGAAATGATGGTGCTGCGGGTGTTTTTCCCCATGTGGATCATCTTGGTGCCGGTATCCGCCTGCTGGCGCCCGCGGGTGACGGCAACGGAATAGAACTCGCCCACGGAGTCGTCGCCACGGAGCACGCAGCTTGGATACTTCCAGGTGATGGCGGAACCTGTCTCCACCTGGGTCCAGGAAATCCTGGAACGCTTGCCCGCGCACAGGCCGCGCTTGGTGACGAAGTTGAAGATGCCGCCCTTGCCGTTCTCGTCCCCGGGATACCAGTTCTGTACCGTTGAGTACTTGATGTCGGCATCATCCAGCGCAATCAGCTCGACTACGGCGGCATGCAGCTGATTCTCATCCCGCATGGGCGCCGTGCAGCCCTCCAGGTACGACACCGAGGCGCCCTCCTCGGCGATGATGAGCGTACGCTCGAACTGACCCGTGTGCCCTGCGTTCATCCGGAAATAGGTGGAGAGCTCCATCGGGCATCGCACCCCCCGGGGGATGAACACGAAGGAACCGTCGGAGAACACCGCCGAGTTGAGCGCCGCGAAGAAATTGTCGCCCTTCGGCACGACGGTACCCAGGTACTTGCGTACCAGTTCCGGGTGTTCCCGCACCGCTTCCGACATGGAGCAGAAGATCACCCCGGCCTCGGCCAGCTTGTGCTTGAAGGTTGTACCCACGGAAACGCTGTCGAACACCGCATCCACGGCAACGTTGTTGCGACTGCCTTCGACTCCGGCCAGCATCTCCCGCTCGTGCATGGGGATCCCCAGCTTTTCGTAGGTCTCCAGCAACTTGGGGTCGACCTCGTCCAGGCTCTTGGGTTGATCCTTGGGGGCTGCGAAGTAGCTGATGGCCTGGAAATCAATCGGCGGATAGTGCACGTGCGCCCAGTTGGGATGGGGCATCTCCAGCCACCCCCGGAAGGCCTCCAGACGCCATTCCAGCAGCCACTCGGGCTCGCCCTTCTTGGCGGAAATGAAACGCACCGTATCCTCGTCCAGGCCCGGCGGCAGGGACTCCTGCTCGATGTCCGTAACGAAGCCGTACTTGTAACCATGCTTCTGCGTCAGTTCCTCGATGGTTCGGGTACTTGCTGACATACCATGCTGCTCCGCTCAGTTAACCGCCGACCGGACCCGTTCGCCAAGGGCCCGCAGTCCCGGATGTTCCGCTGCAAGTGGTTCGCTCATGTCCTTCAGGGACACCGCTTCCAGAGCGTGTTGAAATACATCGTTGATCCGCGACCAGTTACTGCTGACAGCGCAATGGGCGCTGTACTGACACGCGGAGTTGCCGCCCTCGATACAATCCGTCAGGGCAATCGGCCCCTCGATGGCGTTGATCACCGCCGCAATGGAAATCTCCTCGGCCGGCCGCGCGAGACTATACCCGCCCTTGGCTCCCCGATGCGAGACCAGCAGCTGCGCCCGTACCAACTGCTTGAGAATCTTGCTGACCACCGGTGCCGGCAGGCAGCGCCGGGCGGAAAGCCAGGCGGCGCTGTAGCACTCGTCCGGCTCCTGCGCCATCAGACTGAGGATGGCGGTCGCATAATCCGTTTCCCGATTGATCCGTAACATGGCGAGCCGCACCGCTTAAACCGTACCAAATTCGTACGGTTTCATTATTCCTGCTGACGACCCGGAGTGCAACCCCGGTTCCCGGCGCCACTGCCCGGGCTGCAGCGGGCGCGGAACCCGTTCCACCCGGTCTGAAGGCACGGCTGCCCCGGCATCACCCGAACAGCAATACGCAGATAAGAACCGCCCCGGCCACGCCGGCCAGATCAGCGGTCAGTCCCGCCGCCAGGGTATGGCGGATACGGCGTACCTGGATGGCGCCGAAGTACACCGCCAACACGTAGAAGGTGGTTTCCGTGGAACCCTGCAGTGTACTGACCAGCAACCCGGTATAGCTGTCCGGCCCGATCTGCGGATCGTTGATGATGGACGCCATGACGCCATAGGCCCCGGAGCCGGACAGGGGCCGCAGCAGCGCCATGGGCAACGCCTCCGCAGGCAGTCCCAGGCGCGAGGTGTAGCCGCCGATGAAATCCACCATGACCTGCAGGGCGCCGCTGGCCCGGAACATGCCCACTGCCACGAGTATTGCCACCAGGTACGGGATGATCCGCAGCGCAACCTGGAAACCTTCCTTGGCGCCCTCGACGAAGGATTCGTACACTCGCACGCCCCGGGAGGCGCCGAAAACCAGGAACCCGACAATCAGCCCCGGAATGATCCACGGAGCCACGGCCCGCCCGTACAGGATCGACAGTGGAATCAGTGACACGACCCCCAGCAGCGCCAGTACGGACACCCACCCCGGATAGGCTTCGCCGGCTTCGGCAGGAAGCTCCTCCTCCCGGGCAGTCGCCTCTTCCCGCCGCGCGGGTGCCGCTTCCATCGGAAACGGCCGTACCGGAAACCAGCGTGCATACAGCATGGCAGCCATGATCGCCACCGTGGTGGCACACACGGTTGCAAATAGAGTCGTGGGCAGGATCGCTGCGGGCTCGCTGGACCCGGCCGCAGCCCGCAGGGCGATGACTCCCGTGGGCAACAGGGTGATACTCGAGGTGTTGATGGCCAGGAACAACGCCATGGAATTGGTTGCCGTGCCCTTGTGCGGGTTGAGCTTGTCCAGCTCCTGCATCGCCCGGATGCCGAACGGTGTAGCGGCATTGCCAAGCCCCAGGGCATTGGCGGAGAAATTGAGAATCATGGCGCCCATGGCCGGGTGGTCGGCCGGCACTTCCGGGAAGAGGCGCACCATCACCGGTCGGATCAGTTTCGCCAGGATCACCAGCAGGCCGCCCTCCTCGGCCACCTTCACCAGCCCGAGGAACAGCGTCATCACCCCCACCAGGCCGATGGCGAGCTCCACGGCACCGCCGGCGGAATCCACCACGGCGGCGGTGAGTTCCTGCATGGGGGAATCGCCGTCCGCTGCATCGTGCCCGATCTCGCGCCAGGCGGCGGTGAGAAACGCCACCAGCACGATACAGAGGAAAACGACGTTCATGGCGAGGCTCGCAACAGGAAACGAAGGGCGGCCCCGCCGCCCGGAATGTCGCCATGATGCCGACGGCGACCAGACAAGCCAAGTCCGCCGGCCGGTGGCGCGCTGGACCCGGCGTTCGCATGCGGGCATGATCTGCCACCGGACCTTGCTGCCCACAGCCGGGGATTGACGATGATGCGTCTCAGCGGCTTTATCGCCTTCGCCTGTATCCTGGCCGTGGCCATGGTGCTGATCATCCGTGCCCAGCCCGGCCCGTTTCCGGAACCGCATGCAAGCTGCCTGCAGGCGCATCGGGACAACCCCGGCCACACGCTCGGCCCGCTCGGACGCACTGACCTTCTCTTCGAGCCCGACCGATCCCTCGTGGAGACCCGGGAGGACGGACCGGGGGAACGGATCCGTACCCATGTCCGACCCGCCGCCCGCTCCGCGGGTCGGCCGCTGGACCTGATCTGCTATCGTGACGGAGACGGCTCCCCACTACGCCTGAACCGGTGAGAGACCTTCCCGCGCCAACCGCTTTTGTGTACCATGCACAGTCAATTCGGGGTGTAGCGCAGCCTGGTAGCGCACCTGCATGGGGTGCAGGTGGTCGGAGGTTCAAATCCTCTCACCCCGACCAATACAATCAAAAGGTTGGCGATTAGTCGCCAACCTTTTTCCTGAAAGGTCTTGAAGGATCGCTCAGAATCCGCGACTCGATACGGCCCTCATCCCACCGCTCGTGTACCCGCGCGTAATGTGCTGTCATCTGCTCCGAGCGGTGCCCACGCCAGTCCTGAATCCCGCTTGTTGAGCAGCCCTCGTCGCGCCACCGGGGGCAGGGTACGCATGATGCACGTTCATCCTCCTGGCCTTATCGCCACCTTGAGGACTCCATCGCGCTGATGGGAGAAGAGCTCATAGGCCTCGGCGATATCATCCAGCGTGTAGTGATGAGTCACCATCGGACCCAGATCCACGCGTCCGGACTCGATCATCTGCATCAGACGACGCATGCGCTCCTTGCCCCCGGGGCAGAGTGACGTAATGATCTTGTGATCACCCAGGCCGGCGGCATAGGCGCCAAGCGGAATCCGCAGGTCCTCGGAATAAACCCCGAGGCTGGACAGCGTACCGCCAGGTTTGATTATGCGTAACGCTGCCTCGAATGTACTCTGCAGCCCTAGCGCCTCGATCGAGGCATCGACGCCACGACCGCCCGTGAGCCTGAGGATCTCCTCCACCACATCCACCTTGCGGAAATCCAGAGTGACATCGGCTCCCAGTTGTTTTGCCATGGTTAGCCGCTCATCGACGCCATCCACCGCAATGATCATCCCTGCACCACGCAACCGGGCCCCGGCCGTGGCACAGAGTCCTATGGGGCCCTGGGCGAACACCGCGACCGAGTCGCCAATGCGGATACCAGCAGATTCTGCCCCGGCGAACCCGGTCGACAGGATATCCGGACACATCAGAACCTGTTCGTCGCTCAACGCATCGGGCACCGGGGCCAGGTTGGCCTGCGCGTCCGGGACCACCAGATACTCCGCCTGAGCCCCGTTGATGGTATTCCCGAAGCGCCAGCCGCCCATGGGTTTGTAGCCATGCCCCCCGTGGCCTCCGTCCTGGGCGGAGCAGCCGTCCTGGCAGGCATAGGAAGTGAAGCTTGGGCAGATGGCACCGGCGATCACGCGTTGACCCTCGTGGTAGCCAGTGACGCTGGAACCGAGCTTCTCGATTACGCCAACCGGCTCATGCCCGACGGTAAGACCCTTTTCCACTGGATACTCACCCTTGAGGATGTGAACGTCGGTACCACAGATCGTCGTGGTGGTTATCCGTATCAAGGCATCGTTCGGGCCGATGTTCGGAACCCGCTTCTCATCAATCTCGATCCGCCCCGGCTCGACGAATACGGCGGCTTTCATCATCTGTGCCATATAGAATTGCCTCTGTGCTGAAGTGGAGTAGAGGTGAATCCACCCAAGGCCAGCATGGCACAGCTTCCCGGAGATTGTGCTGTCACAACCCTGGAGGAACGCTGCGTTTCAGGGTGCCCGCGAAACCTGATCCGAGGCGTCAGCCTGTGGACTGTGGCCCCGGCGATGGATTGTCGGATAATTGAACAAGACTCGAATCGCCGGTCGCTGGACCAACGCGGAGCAGAAGGCGATCGCGCCCTGCCTGGTACGGCGTTGCTGTTGTTGATGCAGGGGACATTGTTGCCCCCGGTGATCGCGTGGCTCGTTTACCGCCGGTTCCGCCACTAACGGGTGTTGCCGATTGAACGGGGACTGGAATTGCCGGGAGTCGATTCTCCTGGGCGCCAAGCTTCGGATGTCTCGTGGACGATTCAGACGGAAATCTCAGAAATCAGCAAAAAATACACCTGTAAAATACTGTTTTAACATGCCCTGCGGGGATCTTTTCCTGCAGATTCTTACCTGCGTAAAGTTGCGTGCAGGAGCAGATTCTCTGCAATTGCCTGGCAGGTTACGGACAAAGCGTGCCGCATCCAGTGCCACAGGCCGCCGGTTCCGATAGCTGTCCACCATCTGTCCCGGCATATCCCGTTCGGCCGACACAGCCGTTGGTCCGGGCGCGCGAGCACACACAGGGCGCGGTCGGAATCCAGGAGACAGCCCGTTGCTTCGTCACACCTATCAAATGATAGTGCCGACGGCGCTCACAGGCGCCCCATGCCGCCGCCGCAAAGGACCGCACAACCAACTGAAATGGTGGGACAAACGTTCTCGCGCACGGAAATTGCAACCTGCCCGGACCCTTATCGGCCCTCACCCCCGGGAGGCAGGCCCATGGAACCGCGTGCAGCTGCACTTCTGTTGTCCATCCCCCTGTTTCTTGCGCCGACAACAGTGCCGGCCCAGATCGTGCTATCCGAGATCCTGCACCAGTTCGACGGGCAGGACGGGACCGAGCCGGTCGGACGCCTGGTCGAGGGCACGGACGGCTATCTGTACGGTGTCACCAGCGCCGGCGGCGCCGACAACTGTGGCAGCGTCTTCCGTATGTCCCTGGACGGCGACTTCGACACTGCCTGGCGCATTGACCTGATTCTGGCGCAGACCGGATGCGCACCGGTGATGGGGCTCGCGGTAATTCCGGGGGAGGATGCCTTCCTCGGCACCGCCAGTGAGGGTGGGGAGAACGACAACGGCACGATCTTCCGGGTCGACCAGAACGGTACCATTGCCACCGTGCACCATTTCGGCACCCTGGACAGCCCCCGCTCTCCCGGCGGCGCACTGTTGCTGGCGTCCGACGGGAACTGGTACGGCACCAGCACGGGCACCAGCCTGCCGCACCCCACAGTCAACGGCACGATCTTCCGCTACGACGGCGAGGACACGGTTACGATACTGCATGAGCAGGATTCGGAACTTCACGGGCGCGGCACGGAAGGGGGACTGATCCAGGGGGAAGACGGTCACCTGTACGGTGTTGCCCGGTTCGCGGGCGCGCACGGGGATGGCACCCTGTTCCGGGTCACCCTTGACGGGGAGTTCACGGTGTTACACCACTTCGACCGTGACGTGTCGGGCCGCTCGCCTTCGGCGCCCCTGGCCGTTGGCCCGGACGGAGCCATCTACGGGGTCGCCCCATTTGGCGGTCCGCAGGCTTCGGGAGCCTCGGGCACACTGTTTCGCTACGCCAGTGGCGAGGGCCTGGAACTCGTACACGAGTTCATCAGCACAGGCTTCACTCCCGTTGTTACACCCCAGCGTGGTGTGGTCTTCGACGAGGACGGCACACTCTACGGCACCGCCTTCCGGATCTACCGCCGCACGCCGGACGGCGAAGTGGAGGGCCTGGGGCCATCCCTGTCCATAGGCACCAAGAGTGTCATACTGGCCAGCAACGGCGACCTCTTCGGGCTCACGCAAGGAGCCTTCGCGGGTCAGGTGGACGATCACGGCACCATCTTCCTGCATCGGCTGAGTGCCACTGCGAATGACACTCCGGAGCAGCAGGATCCGGACGACGACTCCGGCGCCAACGGGGACCAGAACGGCGGCACAGACAGCGGGGATGACGACTCCGAATCCGGCGGTGGCGGCGGGAGCGGGGGTGGCTGCAGCCTGGCCTCCGGGCACGATCACCTGCTCTCCCTGCTGGCGCTGCTGGCGCTTGCGGGGCTGTGGATGCGTCGTCCGACCCGGCGGGGCAACAGATGAATCAGGGCAGCCCGCGCGGCGGCGCCGAGACGGTATCCCCGCCAACGCGGCAATTCCCTGAAGCAGGTCCCGAATCCGGCAGCTGCGCTCTGAGCCAGACCGGGCCGGAGGCCCATCAGGGGGGGCGAAGACGATCGCGGCCCATGTGCAGTATTACGGAGGCCAGCACGTTCAGCACGGCCGCGAGCAGCGTCACGGCCAGGTAGCCACTGGTGGTGAATACGGGGGCGAACAGGGATGCACCGGCGAACACGCCGATGTAGGTCGTGCAGGTGAAAAACGCCATGATGGCACCGCGTCCGTGCTCGCTCTGATGGCTGCAGAGCGTGGACTGCGCCACCAGAGCCGCGCCCTGGAGGATGCCGACCCAGAACAGCGCCAGCATCGCCCCGGCCGGGTGCGTTGCCATTGCCACCGCGATCCAGCCCAGCGCCAGGCCACCATGGCAGACATACAGGGCCTGCCGATGGCCCCAGCGATCCAGCACGGAGCTGTTGAGCGTCGACAGCGCCAGGCCCGCTCCGTAGGCGAGGATCACGAGCCCGGCACCGTCACTGCCCATGCCCAGCTCGCCCCGCAACCAGGTCCCCAGGTACGTGTAGGGACCGTAGAAGGCAATCATGTTGCAGACGTTCACCAGCAGGATCAGACGTGCACCGGGATCGAGGAACACGGCCGCCGACAGGTTGTACAGGTTCGGCACCGGGTGATGCCGCGCTGACCGCGGCTGCCCGGCTGGCAGCATGTGAGTGGCCAGGAGAGCGACACCGGCAACCACGACCAGCATGCCCAGGGCCCAGCGCCATCCGGCCACGTGGGCCAGCCAGCCGCCCAGGGGGACACCGAAAATGATGGCATAGCCCCAGCCCGCCATGACCTGTCCCATCACCCGTCCCCGGCGGGCCATAGCCACATGATCGCCGACCAGGGCATACGCGGTCGGCACGTACATGCCGGCGCCGACGCCGGTCACGACCAGCGCCAGGAGCAGCCAGCCGAACCCCGGGGCCAGTGCCGCAGTGGCTAGACCCAGGGCAAAAACCGCCAGTCCGCAACGGATGAGGAACAGCCGCGAGAAACGTCCGCCGAACAGGCCGACCAGGGGTGCGGCGACAGCCAGGGTGGCACCGAACACGCTGACCACCCAGGCGGCCTCGGCGGCCGTGCGTTGAAAGCCGCGGGCAATATCCGGCAGCAATGGCGAGAGCAGGAACGGTACCGAAGCGAATGCCCCCACCAGCAGCACCAGCGTCAGTACGCCGGCCCTGCCCAGTCGTCCGGCGGCCCCTTCCGGCAAGTCAGCGTTCCCCCGATTCCTTCCCGTGCCCGGCAATGGCAGTTCCATCCGAGCCGGGCGTACTCCTGTCTGTTCGGCCCTTGCCGAGCTCCCGGACGCGCACGGCACTTCCGGCAGCAATGCCGTCGCGGTTCGTCACCTTTAACCTGAGGTCAGGACGCCCGCGTCGTCGTCTCCCGGGCCACGCGATCACGGCCCGCCCGCTTGGCCTCGTACAGCGCGTGATCCGCCCGTTTCAGCGAGTCTTCCGCCGACTCATCCAGCGGGCCCACGGTCGCCACCCCGGCACTGACGGTATACCGGATCACGTCAGAGCCTTCCATCAGCTCCTGCGTGCGCACCCCACGGCGCACTCGCTCTGCCAGCGCGAAGGCACCGTCCAGGTCCGTATCCGCGGCGAGTATGCCGAATTCTTCTCCGCCGAGGCGACAGAACAGGTCGGTCTCCCGCAGCAGTGCGCAGACACAGGCGGCAAACTCCCGCAGCACCCGGTCGCCCGTCGCATGCCCCCAACGGTCGTTGATGCGCTTGAAGTAGTCGATATCGAGCATGATCATGGACAGGGCGTTGCCCGTGCGCCGCTGGCGGGCGAATTCCCGGTCCATGCGCCGGAAGAAATGCCTGCGGTTGCCGATCCCCGTGAGAGCGTCCTGCAACGAAAGCTCCGCAAGGGTGTGCTCGAGCTGCTTGCGCTGCGTGATGTCCCGGAAGAACCATACGCGGCCGATATACCGACCGCACGCGCCCTGAAGCGCCTTCGAGTGCCGCTCAAGGGTACGTCCATCGCGCAGCGGGACCTCGCAAAAGTCCTCGAGCGTCGGATCGGCGTACAGAGCCTCCACGCGCCGCAAGAACTCGTCGGGATCCTGGATCCGCTCCAGGGCCGGCACTAGCAGCACCCGATCCGGTGCTCCGACCAGGTCGCCGTCCGGAAACCCCGCAACCTCGTCCGGAGAAATGCCGAATATCTCGAACATACGCTGGTTATGCGAAGCGATCATCCCGGCCTCATCCACGACCAGGATACCGTCGGGGGATGCCTCGTGGATCGCTGCAACCAGGGAATGTGCAAACTCCCGCTGGCCACGATTCACCTGTTCGTCATTCATTCTCCTGGTCATGCCCGTGTCGGTGTGATCGCCGGCCCGGGGCACTCCGGAGTCGTGGCTGACCGGCTCCCTGCCGCGGCATCCGCCCCGCATGGTGGCGCGCTCCACTGCAAGCTGGCCAGGGAACCGGGTTCGGGTCGATCTGCCATCAACGTAATCTCCCGACTGCAGCTTGTCATACCCCGCGAACCCGTCCGACCGCATCGGCGACTCACCGGTACCTGTTTGATCCGGAGATCCGCCCGCGGTTCACTCCCCCGCACGACGGGAATCGCCAGGGCAGCGGGTGTAGCGGCCTGGAGTCGAAGTAACCACCGAGGGAGTGGAACTCCCCGGGCAGGTGGAGATCACCCGCAACCCTGGCTGCAACCTGGCGCAGGATTTCTGCTTCCCCCGCCCGGTGGACGAGGCCACGTTTGCGGGACTGCATCCGGGAGACGGGTACCGCGACCTCCTGATACCCAGGTCCGCCCGCGCTGTCGTGGAGCCATCCCCGTCGCGCCGTCGCCTGCCATCCCGCCCGCCGGAATGCTGGCCGGGCAATCCCTCGCCGGGAGAGCGGCCGAAACCCGCACAGGACACGAACAACCCGTTCGGGCTCCCCTGAATACGGGATACCGATACCTGCCACGCGCGGACTATGCTTCCAGATGAGGTTGTTGCATCGTCGGTGAAAGGAGGTCAGGGAGACCGCAGCCAGCGGACACCGGATGGGGAACGCGAAAATGCAGACATCTGCGTCACCCTTCAACCCGCCAATGGCGAAACTGCTCATCTCCGGGCTGATTGCCCTCCTTCTGACCGGAACCGGATGTCTTGGCGGCGGGGGTTCGGGCGGTGGTGGTGGTAACGGCACCGGAAACGGCAACGATACCGATGCCGGGGACGAAGGGGGCGGCGATTCCGCCAGCATCGCGGCACCTGCCGACCTTGAGGCCTGGTCCACCGAGGACGGAGTGGAGCTGGAGTGGACTGCTACGGACGGTGCCGACGGCTACCACGTCTATTTCGGGAAGGAAGCGGACATCCATCCGGATACTGCGGCCTCGTACGAGACCCAGGTTGCAGCCGATGGCACGACCGCGATCTTCGACGAGCTGACGCCCGCAACACGGTACTATTTCGTGGTCACGAGCGTCTCGGCGGACGAAGAATCGGATGCCAGCAACGAGGTCCATGGCCACATTCCAGAAATTCTGGCCACCTATCGGCTCAATGACACCGGAATCGACCAGTGTTCCTCCCCGTCTGGTGGCTGGACCGACTGCCCCCTGCCGGATTACCCGGGACAGGACGGTGATTCCGGCCGCGACGCACAGGCACGCGAAGGCGAGCTGACGAAAGCCGGGACTGGCGCCGCCGGGTTCGACTTCACGAAGATCGGTACCGAAGGTGAAGCATTGCCCGCGGATGCGGCCCACGTTGACGACGGTGGCCCCTGGGCCTGCACCAGGGACAACCACACCGGTCTCATCTGGGAGGTGAAGCGCACCGACGGCGGGCTGCGGGACAGTGCCCACACGTACTCCTGGTACCAGCCGGACGACAGTATCAACGCCGAACACGCGGGTCTGGAGGATGGCGGCGACTGCATCGACGCCCGCTGTGATACTGCCGGATACGTGGACGCCGTGAACGAGAAGGGCCTGTGCGGCGCCCAGGACTGGCACCTGCCGACCCGCAACGAACTGCTCTCCATCGTCCATTACGGGCGGATCGAACCGGCGATCGACACGGAGTTCTTTCCCAATACCCAATACCCGGAGGATCTGCAGCCGGTACTCTACGTGACCGCCACTTCCCGCTATCCGGGCCCGAACACAGCCTATGCCGTGGGCTTCCGGTGGGGGCGGATGGATGATCGCGGCAAGGGCCTGCCCGACCACGTCCGACTGGTCCGTGGTAACGATGCCGACCCGATCCTGGTTGACGACGATGCCGACGGTTGTCACGCCGAGATCCCGACCTCGACACCCACTGAGGATTTTATCCTGGAGGGCGACGAGGCCACCCATGTTCCGACCGGACTTGTCTGGCAACGCTGCGTTCGCGGAATGGAGTGGGACGCGGATGCGCAGACCTGTACCGGCGACACCAGCATCGGCTTCACGACCTGGCAGGCCGCGCTCGACTACGCCGCCGGCCTTGCGGAATGGCGCCTGCCGAACATCAAGGAACTGGCTTCAATCCGGGAGGACCGCTGCTGGGCAGTGAATCCCGAGGTATTTCCCGATTTCCCGGGTGGACGTTTCATGACCAGCTCAACGCTCTACGACCCGTCCAGCGATTTCCACGGGTACTGGGACATCTCCAACGACCGGCACAACATCCGTTTCACGAGCACCGGCAGCCCGCTCTCCGTGGTCGACCACGTCTGGCTGGTCAAGGACGCGGACTGAGCACGGCGTCAACCGGAGCAATGGGGCCGGTAAACCGGGGCGGACTACACCCAGACGTCGTTCTCCGCCCGCAGGTCGCCCCCGGCATCACCGGTGTTGACCACGCCCCGGGGCTCGATCAGCAGTACGTGGCACTCCTCCTCGGCGAAGGGCTTGTGCTCGACTCCCCTTGGGACGACGAGCAGTTCCCCCTGCGACAGGTGCACGGTGCGGTCGCGAAAGGCGATACCCATGGAGCCCGCCAGCACCAGGAAGACCTCGTCGGTGTCGGCGTGGGCGTGCCAGACGAAATCGCCACGGATCTTCACCACCTTGAGCTGGTAGTCGTTCATCTCCGCCACCACCCGCGGAGCCCAGTGGCCGTCGAATCCCGCAAGCTTTGCGGAAAGATTGATCACGTCCATGGTCCTGGTGCCCTCCCTGCCGCAATCCAGCGTTTGCTCCCGTCTCCATGCCTGGCTGGCCTATCCTCAATGCCACAACACGGTTGCCACCGTCAATTTCGCCAACGTGGTGCCCCGTCGTGCGCGAACAGCCAGGCAGGATCCGGGAGCACCGGCCATGCGAACTGTCTCACGGAAGCGGCTTTTCTTTCTTTCCCTGGCCCCGGGAGCTGGCTACCATTCGCAATCATTGGTTCGCACTCCTGTCCGCCGTGCGAAGATGCCGGGCACGGCAGGCGGCCGGATTCATTGCTTGACCGGGGTATCCAGAATCATGTGTACGGAAGAATTCACCGGTGGCATGACCCGCCGACGTTTCATTGCCTGCTCTGTCGGCGCTTTGGCGTCGCTTGTTTCTCCAGCCGCCCTGGCGCGCGCCTCGCGGGCAACCCACCGCAGCCTCGCGTTCCGCAATCTGCACACCGGCGAGCAGGCTGCCGTCACCTACTGGGAACACGGCGAATACCTGCCGGACGGGCTGGAGGAGATCTACCGCGTGCTACGGGATCACCGTTCCAATGACGTGCACCCCATTGACACCGGGCTGCTGGACACCCTGAGCACGCTGAAAAGCAGCCTCGAGTTCAATGCACCCTATGAGGTCATCTCCGCATACCGTTCCCCGGAAACCAACGAGATGCTTCGCCGGCAAGGCCGCGCGGTCGCCAAACGCAGCATGCATACCGAGGGCAAGGCCATCGATGTGCGGGTACCGGGGCAGAACCTGAAGCAGATGCGACGGGCTGCGACCGCCCTGCGGGCAGGCGGCGTCGGATACTACTCCCGCTCCGGATTCCTGCACCTGGATGTGGGCCGCGTGCGCACCTGGTAGCCTTCCGCTTGCCGCGGAGACGGGGCGCCGGGCGGGCCTCAGTGCCGGAACCAGACGAACAGCCGTCCGGAATTGCGGCTGTCCTTGTCGATGCGGTGATACTGCGCCTTGATTTCCGGACGCTCCAGGAACTTCAACACCCGCTTCTTGAGCTGACCGCCCCCCTTACCGGGAATGATCTCCACCAGCTTGATGCGCTTGTCCACCGCGTCCCGGATCACGCGCTGCAATTCCCGGTCGATCTCGGAACCGCGGTTGTAGATATCATGCAGGTCGAGCTTGAGCCTGGCCAGAATCCACCTCCGTCTCGCAACGCCCTGCCATCGAATCGCTCCGGCGGGTACTGCCGGGGTCTCAGTCGCTGTCCCGGCAGTTGCCCCGCTGCAGGATGGCGCGCGCGATGCGGCCAACCCCGTGCCGGTACGCCGCCTTGCGATAGGATATCCCGTCCTCCTCGGCCCTGCCCAGGACGTGCCCGGCTTCCCTCCCCAGACGCTCATCGAGCCGTGCGTTTACCTTCTCCTCGTCCCAGTAGTTCCCGGTGCGGTTCTGCACCCACTCGAAATAGCTGACGATCACCCCACCGGCATTGACCACCACGTCCGGCAGCACGGGAATGCCGTGCTTCTCCAGGAACTCATCCGCCTCGCTGGTCACGGGGCCGTTGGCGATCTCCAGCACGACGGCCGCGCGGACGTCACCGGCATTGTCAACATGGATCTGATCCTCAAGCGCCGCCAGGGCGAGCACATCGACATCAAGCGCAAGCAGTTCGTCCTGACGGATCGGGGTCGCGCCCTCGGCGTGGCATACGGATGCGTCGCAGTAAACCAGATCCTGCAGCCGCTGATTGCGGGTCTTCTGCTCCTTCAGCAGGTCGGGATCAAGGCCGTCGGCGTTGTGGATTGCGCCCCCGGAATCGGAGACCGCGACGATGCGGTACCCCCGCCGGCGCGCGAGGCTGGCGAAGTGATAGGCGGCATTGCCGAATCCCTGCACGGCAACGGTGGTCTCCCCGGGCTTGCGTCCTTTCCGTTCCGCCCAGAGATCCAGTACCTGAAGGGCGCCCCGGCCGGTCGCCGCCACCCGCCCGAGGGAACCGCCGAGCGCCGGCGGCTTGCCGGTGATGCAGGCGGGAACCTGTGCCCGGACGATCTGCTCGTACTCGTCCGCCATCCAGCCCATGATGGTGGCATTGGTATTCACATCGGGAGCCGGGATGTCCCGGTCCGGGCCCATGACGTCGGCGATCGCCCGGACGTACCCGCGGGCGAGGCGCTCCAGTTCCAGGCGGGATAACTGTTTCGGATCCACCCGTACCCCGCCCTTGCCTCCGCCATAGGGAAGCCCCACCACCGCGCACTTCACGGCCATCCAGAAGCTCAGCG
>SLLM01000324.1 GCA_007134055.1 Ectothiorhodospiraceae bacterium
CAGTTGGCAGGTCCCGTTTCCGGTCCCCTTGCCCCTCCAGTCCTTCCTGCATATGCTCTGTGTTCCGGCCACTGGGCTCGTTCAGAGCTTCCTGAAAAACTAGACGAATCCCCGCGGAGTCCAAATATATTTTTTATGCTTCGCTTCAATAAAAAAGCTTCTTCTCATCGCCGGAACCGTGGGCTAGGGTCGAATTAGACCCGTTTGGAGACAATCACGGTGCCGTGCATTCCGGTCAGCCGCATTTGTCATATTGAAGCATCACGCAGCGCTCCATAGTTAAAGAAATTTCCATTCTCATGGAGCGGAGTCTATTACAGGATCAAGTATCACCACGCGAGGGGAATTTCATATGGATGCGGGGGTGTTGCAACAGTTAATCAACTGGGTCGTCCTGGGTAGCATCTACAGCCTGATAGCGATTGGTTTCAGTCTGCTTTTCGGCGTTCTGAATGTAATCCATTTCTCCCACGGCGATGTGTCCTTGCTGGCGCCGTTCTTCGCCCTCGGAGCGATCATGATCCTGCTCGAAGCGTTCCCGGCGCTCAACCCGGCGGCGACGTTCGGTCTTGCGGTCCTGGTGGCCATAGGGCTGGTGGGGGTAGTCGGGTTAATCGTTGAACGGGTGGTGATCAGACCATTCGGGGACGCGCCGATCATGATGCCGCTGGTAGCGACGGTGGCGCTTGGCATTGTCCTGCGCGAACTGATCCGCCACATCTACCCGCGGGGAAGCAACCCGCAGGCCTTCTCATCCCCCCTGGACGGCCAGGCGATCGTGATCAACGGCGTCAACCTGACCGGTACCGTCATGCTCCAGCTCGGCCTTACCGTGGCTTTGCTGACAGCGCTGTTCCTGTTCCTCAAGGGCACCTCGCTGGGTGTCCGGATCCGCGCCGTATCCCAGGATCGCGAGGCAGCCCGGATGATGGGAATCAAGCCGGAACGGATCTTCCGGGTCACCTTCGTCCTGGCTTCCGTGACCGGAGCCATTGCCGGCCTGTTCTACGTCTCCTATGTCGGAGCAGTCCGCTTTGATTTCGGCATCTTTCTTGGCCTGATGGGGTTCTCCGCCGCCGTGGTCGGTGGTCTGGGCAGCATCCTCGGGGCCGCGGTCGGCGGCATGCTGATCGCCGCTGTCGAGGTACTCGCCCAGGCGACCATTGCCGACGGCACCGCCTACAAGCTGGTGGCCGTGTTCGTCGTGGTGGTTCTGTTCCTGCTGTTCAAGCCCGAGGGCCTGCTGGGCCGGGTCACGGTCGAGAAGGTGTAAGGCGATGGCAATGCAAGACAATGCGACCGGGATGGCTACAGCCGCGGTCAACGGGAACGGGGTTCTTCGCCAGGCCATGATCTTCGGGTTGCAGTTCGCAATGGCCGCCTGGCTGTACGCGTTCCTTGAGGTGGACGGGATCTTCTGGCTGCTTATGCTTCTGGCCATTCCGGTGGTCGGCTTCGTTGTCGCGCAGCGTCGCCCGGCTCTGGAGCGGAAGACGTACGCGCTGTTCGAGACGAGTCCCCGCTTCAGCATAGCCATCGCGGCGATACTCCTCCTGGGCCTGCCATTCGTACTCGCCGACAATACCTATGCGATCCATCTGCTCATCGTGGGTTTGCTGTACTCGGTACTGGCGCTGGCCCTGAACTTCCAGCTCGGTAGTGCGAATCTGCCGAACTTTGCCACCGGCGCCTCCTACGGCATCGGCGCCTACGCGTCCGCGCTGCTGGCCATCCACTTCGGCATCAACTTCTGGCTCACACTGCCGATTGCGGCAGCGGTTGCGGCGGTATTCGGCCTGCTCATCGGTATCCCGTGCATGCGCACCCGGGAGTCGTACCTCGCGCTGGTGACGATCTCCTTTGCGGTGATCGTGCACCAGTTGCTCAACAACCTGTCCTGGACCGGCGGGTCCAACGGCCTTCCCGGGATTCCGACCCCGAGCCTGCTGGGACATTCCTTCAACGATCCGATCAACGTGTTCGGATTCGTGCTGCCGGCCCAGGCGAACTTCTATTACCTTTCCCTGCTCACCGTGGTGCTTAGCATCGTCATCGCCCGGCGTATCCACCACTCCCGGGTGGGGCTGGCGTGGAATGCCCTGCGGGCGGATTCGCTCGCCGCCAGCTGCCAGGGCATCAACGTGATGTGGTACAAGGTGCTCGCATTCGTGGTGGACTCCTTCATGGCAGCCGTGGCAGGGGCCATCTACGCCTTCTATGTGAGCTACATCGCCCCGGACAACTTCACGTTCTTCGTGTCCGTGATGATCATGGCCATGGTGATCGTCGGCGGCATGGACAACATTTTCGGGGTAATAGTCGGTGCCATGCTGCTGACGATGCTGCCGGAGAAATTCCGGGCCTTTGCCGACTTCCAGCTCCTGTTCTTCGGCGCCGCGGTCATCACCATGCTGATCCTTCGGCCGAAGGGACTTTTCCCGAAACGCTTGCGAGCCTATCCGGAGGGCGGGCAATGAGCGTGAATGGCGAGTACCTGTTGCGTTGCCAGGGGGTGACGAAGACCTTCGGTGGCCTGACGGCCCTCGAGGACATCAGTATCGATCTGCCCCCGGGGGAGATCCTCTGCGTGATCGGCCCCAACGGGGCGGGCAAGTCGACCCTGTTCAACCTGCTGACAGGCATATTTCGCCCCACCTCCGGCAAGATCGACTTCCAGGGACGCTCCCTGATCGGCAAGCCGGCCCATCGCATCGTTGGCCTTGGAATCGCGCGTACCTTCCAGAACAGCAGGCTGTTCGGAGACATGAGCGTCCTCGACAACGTGCTGATCGGCATGCACTCGCGGACCCGCGGCAACGTCCTTGCCGCCGTGTTCCGCCCCGGCCTGATCCGTAGACGGCTGGCGGAGGCGGCCGCGACGGCCGGATCCTTGCTGAAGGCAGTTTCCACGGAGCTGTTCGACAAGCGCTATCAGCCCGCCTCGACACTGCCGCAGGCGGACCGCCGTCGCCTCGAGATCGCACGTGCCCTGGCCAGCGAGCCAAGGCTGCTTTTGCTGGACGAGCCTTCGGCGGGAATGGACGACCGGGAAACCGAGACCCTGATCGAGGATATCCGCAAGGTCCAGGCCGGGCGACCGGAGATGGCCGTGATCGTCATCGAACATGACATGCACCTGGCGGCGAAGTTGCCCGACCGGGTCACGGTCTTCGACCACGGCAGGCAGATTGCCACGGGCCTGTTCGAGGAGATCCGGGAAGTCAGGGAAGTCCAGGAAGCCTACCTTGGGAAGTGACATGGCATTCATCGCACTGCAAGACGTGTCCACGGCGTATGACGGGGTGCCCATGCTCCGGAATATCGATCTGACGGTGGCCAGGGGCGAGCTGGTCTGCCTCCTCGGCCCGAACGGTGCCGGCAAGACGACCACGTTTCGTGCCATTACCGGCCTGGTCAGGCCGACCACCGGTACGGTACGCCTCATGGATCAGGATATTGCACGAACCGGTACGGAGAAGGTTGCGTCCCTGGGAGTCGGGCTGGTGCCGGAAGCGCGGCGTCTGTTCCCGAAACTGACGGTTCGCGAGAACCTGCAGCTCGGCTACGAAGCGGTGGGTGCCGATCTGCCCTTCGAGGAGGGGCTGGAA
>SLLM01000081.1 GCA_007134055.1 Ectothiorhodospiraceae bacterium
GCGTCGGAGCGGGAACGGATCCGGGGATTCATCATCAACCGCTTCCGTGGGGATCAGGCGTTGCTCGACCCGGGTCTGGCGTGGTTGCGGCAGCGCACCGGCCGGCCGGTGCTCGGTGTACTACCGTACCTGCAGGGACTGATCCTGGATGCAGAGGACAGCGTCGGCCTGAGCGGCGTCGCGGGCGGCGCGGACGCACTTCGGGTGGTGGTCCCGGCCCTGCCCCGCATGAGCAATCACAATGACTTCGATCCACTGCGCCTGCATCCCCGGGTTGACCTGCGTTTCATTGGCCCGCAGCGCCACATTCCTGCGGCCGACCTGATCGTGCTCCCCGGCAGCAAGAGTACGCGGAGTGACCTGGCCTGGCTGCGCGACCAGGGCTGGGAGACGGCGATCCGCCGTCACCTGCGCTACGGTGGCACGGTGCTGGGCATCTGCGGAGGCTTTCAGATGCTGGGGCAGGCCATTCACGATCCGGAAGGGCTCGAGGGCGCTGCCGGCAGCAGCGCCGGCTTCGGTTTCCTGGACATGGAGACGCGCCTGGTACCCGGCAAGCAGCTCCGCAACGTTACCGGGCGATTGCTTCCGGACCGGTCCCCGGTCCAGGGCTACGAGATCCACAACGGCACGACGTCCGGGGCGGCTCTGGAACGGCCCATGCTGCAAGTGGACGGCAGGCATGACGGTGCCGTGAGCGCGGATGGGCAGGTGCTGGGTTGCTATGTACATGGCCTGTTCGATCGCCCGGAGGCCTGTGCGGCCCTGCTCGGGCACGCCGGACTCGGCGCCAGCGGCGGTGCCGTGGACTATCGTGCCCACCGCCTGCGGGAGCTTGACCGGCTTGCCGATGCCCTGGAGGCCAATCTGGACATCGTCGCCCTGGAGCACCTGCTGGAGTTGCCTCCCGGAGGATCCGGCCGTGACGCGTGCTGAGTCACCGGCGTGCGGGGGATCATGACGACGCGCTCCAGCGGGGTGTGGAGTGAGCCGCCAGCCATCGAAACCGGTTCTGCGCCCCACTCGTCGCCCGGATTGTTGTATGGTCTATGGTTGCGCGGTTGAGACGCGGCGGACAGGTCGTGGCGCTGCGTGGCCGGTTGCCGGGGTGCGGGTGATGCGAGCCCTCGCCCTCTGCCGCGTCATGTTGCGGGCACAATCACCCCGGATGTCAACAGAAACGCGCGGGAAGGGGAGCCAGCCGTGCCGGAGAAGGCATATGACGTCCATGCATAACGGCAAGAGAAGCCAGTTCATCCATGATCGATTCTTTCACATTGGCGCCGGACAGGGTGTCGCCAGCGGCTGGTACGTGGAAACCCGGGAGGGTGTGCGGGGCCCGTTCCCAAGCCGGGACGACGCCGAACTGGAACTGCACTGGATCATCCAGAGTCATCCGCGCAAGCGCGTCAGCAACTGGCACGGGGAATCCGGTCTCTGATGCCGGTGGCTGCGCCCGATCGGACAGCGGCGGGAACCGCCGCTGGCAGGGGTGATCGTCGCGCGTCGCGGATACGGCACATCGACCGCAAGCCGCACGGGGATTCGGAATTCCGCCGGAACATGGCATTGTTTGCCGCGGGATTAGTATCATTCAGCGCTGCGGGGGGCGTCGCCGCATGGCGTCGGACCTGTGGGGCCATGCTGGCTGTGGCGGCCGCGATGTCCGGCGACCGCGCCTGGCGTGGCCCGGCTACAAGAACAGAGGCCGATAGACGGTTCGGGAGGTAGAGTTGCGACGACCGACCAAGGTGTTGCTCTGGATCGGGTTGTTCCTGGGGGGTGTGCTCGCGGTGGCCGCATTGCTGGCGGTGCCGTTGCAGGAAGCCTTCATGGCAAACCCGATTTTCAACGGCATGATACTGTCGGTGCTGGTCATCGGTATCATCATCAACCTTCGCCAGGTGATCATGCTGGGCCCGGATGCGGCCTGGATCCGGGCCTACAAGGCCAGCCGTGTGACGCCGACGCCGCCCCGGCGCGGGGTGCTGGGGTCCCTGGTGCAACTGCTCACGGACCGCGCCGACGACCGTCTGCGGCTGTCCGCGGTCAGCACCCAGGCGCTGCTGGACGGCATCCGGTCCCGCCTGGAAGAGTCCCGGGACCTGACCCGCTACTTCATCGGCCTGCTGATCTTCCTCGGCCTGCTCGGTACCTTCTGGGGGTTGCTGGACACCCTACGGGCGATCGGCGAGGTGATTCGCGACCTGCGTATTACCGGGACGGATGCCCCGCAGGTCTTCGACGAGCTGCGGGTCGGGCTGGAGGCGCCGCTCTCCGGCATGGGCACCGCCTTCAGTTCCTCTCTGTTCGGACTCGCCGGCGCCCTGGTGCTGGGATTCGTGGACCTGCAGACCGGTCATGCGCAGAACCGCTTCTACAACGACCTGGAGGAATGGCTCTCGGGAGTCACCCATTACGGCAGTGGCGGTGTCGGCAGCTCCGACGGCGACACCACCATTCCGACCTACATTCAGGCGCTGCTGGAGCAGACCGCGGACAGCCTGGAACGATTGCAGCGCGCGATGGCGCGGGGTGAGGAGGAGCGCCGCGCGGCGGATCGCAATATCATTGCGCTGACCGAGCAGGTGGCCAGCCTGGCCGAACATACCCGCACCGAACAGAAGGCGGTGCTGAATCTGGTGCGGGGCAGCGCGGACCTGCAGCCGGTGCTGACCCGGCTGGCGGAATCCCTGGACACAAAGGGCTCCGAACAGGTCCAACTGGTGGAGGCGCTGACACGCCTGGAGCAGGAAATGGGCCACGTGGTACAGAGCGTGCAAAGCGAGCGGGGTGACCTGGCGGAGCGGCTGGCCGAGGAAGTCCGGCTGCTCACCCGGACCGTGGCCCGGTACCGGGACGATGACCGGTGAAGGTACGGCTGACGCAATGCCCACCGACGGCAACTGAGGGAAGGCAAGCGCGTGTTTGGTAACGGTCGCCGCAGTCGTCACGCCATCGACATCTGGCCCGGCTACGTGGATGCGCTGTCCACGCTGCTGTTGCTGTTTGTCTTCGTGCTGACTGTCTTCATGCTCGCCCAGTCGGTGCTCAGCGACGTGCTCAGTGGGCGGGAACGGGCGCTGGCGCGCCTCGAGGCGCGTCTGAACGAACTAGGTGAACTGCTGGCCATGGAGGAACGCCAGCGCGAGGCGCTGGAGGCCCAGCTCAGTGTCACCATCGAGGAGCGCGATACCCTGCGCACGCAGCTCTCCGAGGCGCTCACGGAATCCGAACGGCTGCAGCAGGAGCTGGCCGGCGCCGGGGAGATGATGGAGGAGGATCAGGAAACCATTCGGGTGCAGCAGCTCCAGCTGGCCAGCCTGCAGCAGGACATCGCCGCGCTGCGGGAGCTGCGGGACAGCCTGGAAGAGGAAGTCGGCGATCTGGCCGCGACCCTCGAGGACCGGGACGAGGCCCTGGCGGTCGCTCGCGACCGAACCATGCGGCTGGAGGCGGAACTGGCGGATGCAGACGAGACCACGCGCCTGGCCCAGCGCGAGATCGAGGAGCGTGACGCCCGGGTGCGGGACATGCAGTTGCTGATCGAGGAACAGCGCCGTGCCCTGGATGAGGAGCGGGCGCTGAGCGAAGCGGCCCAGTCCCGTATCGAGCGGCTTACCCAGGAGGCGGCCGCGCTGCGGGAACAGTTGCGGCGGGTGGCCTCGGCACTGCAGCTCGCGGAAGAACAGGTAGCGGAGCAGGATGTTGAAATCCAGGAGCTGGGCCGGCAACTCAACCTGCTACTGGTGGAGCGGATCCAGGAGCTGAGCCGCTATCGGTCGGACTTCTTCGGTCGCCTCCGCGAGGTTCTCGGGGATCGGGAGGATATCCGCATTGTCGGCGACCGCTTCCTGTTCCAGTCGGAGCTGTTCTTCGCATCGGCCTCGGCGGAACTCGAGCAAGGGGGTCGCGACCAGCTGGACCAGGTGGCCTCGACACTGCTGGAGATTTCCGAGGAGATTCCGGAGGAGCTGCCCTGGGTGCTGCAGGTCGAGGGACACACGGATCACCGCCCGATCCAGACGGCGGAATTCCCCTCCAACTGGCAGCTGTCCACCGCCCGTGCACAGTCGATTGTCGACTATCTGGTGGAGCGGGGCGTGCCGCCGGAGCGACTGAGCGCCGCGGGCTTCGCCGAGTATCACCCGGTGGACGAAGGTGGTACGGAAGAGGCACTGCGCCGCAACCGGCGCATCGAACTGCGCCTGACATCGCGCTGAACCCGATTGCGTGTTCCGGAACGGTGCTTCAGTCCTCGTCGTTGGTCGTGCAGTTCGGCTCCATGGTGTATTCGCGCCGGGAGCTGACGAGCCCGATATCGGCCAGAAAACTGCGGCCGACGAGCACCGGGTAGGTCAGATCCGTACGATCCGTCAGGGTGAAATCGGTTTCCGCGAACTGCTCGCCGATGCACAGGCCGAGCCGGACCACGTAACGGGTTTCATCACCGGAGGCCTGGATGATGGTGATCTCCTCCACCACCGGGAGCTCGAAGCCGTAGCTGCCACCATTGTCGTTGTCGTCGTCTCCCGTGCGGAAGCGGAATCGTACCCAGGAGTCACCGTTGTGGTCGAACGTCTCGATGTCCACGGCGCTGAGCGAGCTGCGGGCGGCTCCGGTGTCCACCCGTGCGTCGACCTGGATGCTTCCGGGTTCGAGCTGCACCCTTTCCACATGGCCGAACAAGGCCTTCGTTTCAACGAGTTCTGCCAGATCGGGCGCCTCGTTGTCGCTGCCGTTGGTGTCGTCGGCATCGTTGTCTTCAGCGAGCAGCACAGGCGCCGCGAGTGCCAGCACAAGTACCGGGATGACAGGCGAGAGGTTCATGGCATCTGCTCCAGTTCCTCCAGGAATGCAGCGAAACGCCGCTGTAGCCAGGATACATGGTCGTTGAGAGTGTGGCCGCTGTCGAGCAGCGTGAGCCGGGCTGCGTTGCGGCGGCTCCAGGCGATCACCAGGTCGCAGGGGATGATGTCGTCCCGCCAACCGTGGACCACCTCCACCACGTCGGCCAGCGGGGTGGTGTCCGCGTCGTAACCGGGTACGTCCACGGCCGGTGCCATGAGCCACAGGCCGGCGGGCCGCAGGCTGCCGCTGGCCACCGCCGAGACGTATCCTCCCATGCTGGAGCCCGCCAGGATCAGGGGTCCCTGTCGCTGCGGCTGCAATTCGAGCAGGTGCGCCACCCGCTGGTCCGGGTCCATCGTGAAGCGGTAATCCGGGCTCTCCACGACATAACCGCGGGCGTCGGCCACGGCGGCGAGGGCCGAGATCTTGCGGCCCCAGGGGCCGCTTTCCTTGCCGTGGGCGAAGTAGATGGTGGCTGCCATGGAAGGGCCTCGCTGGATCGGGTCCGGTGGCGGTCCTGCCCGGCCGCTTGCACAATTCGTGAGATTACACCGATCGCGGGCCGCGATGCACCTGTGCCCGGTCACGCCTCTGGACACGGGGTTGCGGATGTGAATAATCCGCCGTTTCGCCCCGTGCGTCCACTGCCGGATTCCTGGTGATTTCGTCCGGGCCCACGTTGATACGTTCCGTACCTGGAAGACCCATGCTGGATGAGGATCAGGCGCGGGTTGTCGCCCATGACGACGGCCCCGCCGCCGTGCTGGCCGGCGCCGGCTCCGGCAAGACCCGCTGTACCACCGAACGGGCGCTGCGGCGGCTCACGCAATGCGGTATTGCCGGTTCCGCCATGCTTCTGCTCACATTTACCAACAAGGCCGCGGGCGAAATGCGGGAACGTCTCCGGGGGCGGTTGCCGGATGGCGTCGACCTGCCCTGGATCGGCACGTTTCACGCGTTTGGGAGTCGACTCCTGCGCCTGCATGGGCGGTCGATCGGGGTTCCGGCCAACGCCACGCTGATGGATCCGGAGGATGCCCGGCGCATGCTGGATGCACTGTTCGCGGGTCCGTTCCCCGCCCGCGACCGCCGGCAGCGGATCCTCGCACTCCAGGAACTGGTGGCGGCCAGCGGCCTGGACGTGACCGAGCCGCGGGACCTTCCGGCGATCAGGGACCTGCTGGACGAGCGCGGTTTCGGGCCCGGCGCGACTGCCCGGTTCCTGCAGTGCCTGCGCCGCTACGACCGCGACAAGCGCGCCGCTGGGATCCTGGACTTCAGCGACCTCGTCCTCCTGCCGATCCGCCTGCTTCGATGCGAGCCCGGACTGGCCGGGGATCTGCGTGGGGGCCTGCGTGACGTCACCGTGGACGAGGCGCAGGACACGGATGCCGCCCAGTTTCGCCTGTTGCAATACCTGGTTCCCGCCACCCGGACCCTGCTGCTGGTGGGGGATGACGATCAGGCCATCTACGAGTGGCGGCATGCCAGGCCCGGGAACATGCGGGATTTCATCACCGGCTATCAGGCGAGGGTGTTCCGCCTCGAGCGGAACTACCGTTCCACGCCTGCCATCGTCACCGGTGGTACGGCGCTGGTGCGCCATAACGGGGAGCGTCTGGAAAAGCATCCCTATGCGGTGCGCGGTGCGCCCGACGGTGACTGCCTGCAGCTCCTGCTGCATGCCGATGTCGATGCCATGGCGGACCGGGTGGCGGCCATGCTGGCGCAGCGGCTTGCCGCGGGGGGCGACCCGGACGACATCGCCGTTCTCTACCGCAAGAATCGCCTGGCCCGGGCCCTTGAGCCGGCGTTGCTGCGGCACGGTGTCCCGTATCGTATCCGGGCCGGAACGGATCTACTGGGGTTTGCCGACGTACGGATGATGCTCGCCGTGGGACGGCTTGCCGCCAATCCGGCCGATGGCCGGGCCCTGTCCCGTCTGGCGGATCTGGTTCCCGGTCTGGGTGCGCGCGGCGTGGGTCGATTGCTGGAGGCCGACGCCGGGGATCCCCTTGGCCAGTCCGGCAGGCTGGCTCCCGCCACGGCCGGCGCCCTGCAATCCCTGGCCGACGGTATTGCCGGGCTGAGAAGGCTCGGGCCGGCGGCGCTGTCTGACTGGTGCCTCGGTGCACCACAGTTCCTGCGCTGGTTGCGGAACCGGGCCCGCCGCGCTGCGGGCTCCGGCCCGGCGCCGTCATCGCCCGCGGCCCTGGATGCTGCCCTGGCGCCGGCCCGCGCGCGCATGGCGGCCCTGCAGCGGGCCATGGACCGGCGCATGGGTGCGCTGGATGCCGGAGAGGATGCGGCCTCGCGATGGGCGACTGCGCTGGAGGTGATTACCAGCTCCGCGGACGATGCCGAACCGGATCGTTCGCTGGTGACACTCTGCTCCATCCATGCCGCGAAAGGGCTGGAATGGTCGGAAGTGCACCTGTTCGGCTTCAGCGATGGCCTCATCCCCATGGCGCGGGAAGGCGCGGTCGGGAACCTCGCCGAAGAGCGCAGACTTGCCTATGTCGCCATGACCCGGGCGGGTACACGGCTTGTCCTGCATCATGCCGAGCGGGCTGATCCCGGGTCGGCACAGGGGCCGGCAACCCTGTCGGTGTCGCGGTTTCTGGATGAGGTGCAGGCCGGCCAGCCGGTGCGGGTGGAAGACTGCCGGTACCCGGCGGATGATCTCTCCGGTGCACGGGATGGCGATGCGCCGGCGCCCGGCGACTGGCTGCAGCGCATGCGCCGGCAACTGCGCGTGGATGATCGGTGATCGCCGGCACGCCTAGGGAGCTCAGGGGGCACGGTGCCCATGGTACCCTGATCCAGGGTGCCCCGCGTTCGTGTCAGAATGAACCCGTGTGCTGCTGGGCACCAAAAACCTGCAAGGAGAGAAGGGCATGCTTCATGCGCTGGACGACGATGTTGGCAAGCTGATCCTGCGTCTCACCCTTGGGCTGCTGATGCTGCCCCATGGAATCTCCAAACTGTTCGGCGGCGTTGGCGGGGTCCAGGGAATGCTGGCGAATGCCGGATTGCCGGAATTGCTCGCTTATGGCGTGTATATCGGCGAAGTGGTTGCCCCGATCATGCTGATCATCGGCTTCTACGCTAGATGGGGCGGGTTGCTGATCGTGATCAACATGATCTTTGCCATCTACCTGGCCCACTCCCATGAGATCTTCATGCTCAACGCCCAGGGAGTGCTGCAGCTCGAACTGCAGTATTTCTTCCTCATGACCGGGCTTGTCGTCATGTTCACCGGGCCCGGGGTGCTGTCGCTGAACAAGCGTTGAGGGGGCCGGTTTCCCTTTCGGCGCATGGACCTCTGCCACGCATCCGTCATGCACGTATGTCATGAAGGATGCGTGGCCTGCGACTGGGCACCGCAGGACTGCGAGCCGAAAACGGCTCCGGGATGGAGCGTTTCAGACAGTGCTGAAGTATCCTGCTAAGGCGCCAGTGGCGGATACCCGCGCCGGCGGCGCAGCCAGTTGATGCTCCGGAAAACCGGCTCCCGGGTTGCGATCCAGCGCTCAAGACGAAACTTGCCAGGGAAGTCGAGCAGCATGAGTGCGGCCAGGATGGTGAGAACACCCTGAGTACCAGCATCAGCCCGCCCGCCAGCAGCAGCAACAGCCCGAAACCATTCTTCAGCGCCAGCAGCATGCCACGCAGTAGCGGATGGTAGCGCGACCACGGGAGCGTGCGCCGGCGCTCCGTGGTGAAGTAGTCCCGCGGTATATGGACCACCAGAACCGGCACCAGGATCGCCGCGGCCACGAACAGCGCCACGGACGAGGCCGCCAGCCACCACAGAACCGCCTGATGTACAAGGAGCCATTCCAGCATTGATCGATGCTTCGCTACCCTAGCGCCCGCCCGCCCGGGCAGCCCGTCCGCGGATATACACGCTCAGCGGAATACGGCCGATCATCAGCGCCATTGCCAGCCAGAAGGCCGCGCCGAGGTTGGCGATTCCGGATTCCGGGGTTTCCCAGCGCACCAGCAGCCCCAGTACCGCCGGTGCCAGGCTGAGCAGGATCCCCAGATCCACCACGAGCAGGTTGGACCAGCTCGTGCGGCCCGTGACCGCCAGGGTAACCGAGGCCAGCAGCAGAAAGGTCATGATGCCCAGGCTCGTCCGCGCCCAGAAGCCGGCGACTTCCATCACCGTGGGCTGGGCACCGTCTCCCAGGGTGACCACCGGCAGGTAGAGCACGGTGATCGCCACCAGGGTCAGCACCATGTGCAGCAGCGGCAGCGACCTGGGGCCGTACGCGGGAATCGTTGCGTCGGTGGTCATCTATGCGAACCTCGTACCCGTCCGCCGCACGGTACCGGGGCGGGTTGTGGCGATTGGCAATACGACGTTTCAGGGCGCATTGTAGTTGCGCAGATGTCTGCATGGCGAGAGTTGTCGGGAACTTCGCTGCGCGCAGGAGATCCTCCTGTCAGAGGAAATGCCAGGCAGCGGTCCGTTCGCCGGAGTGGAAAACAGCGCCTGGGGAAATGGCCAACCGACACGGTGCGGAGGAAGCGATGGACGTATCTGCCGATGCCATAGTCGACGCCGCCCTGCGGCTGGGTGAGGTGCGCTCCTGGGAGACCGTGCGCCTGCATGACGTGGCCGCGGAACTGGGGACCGACCTGGAGGCGATCCGCTGCCATTTCCGGGAGAAGGAGGACCTGGTGGAGGCATGGTTCGACCGCGCCGACCAGGCCATGCTGCAGGTGGCCGCCACGCCCGCGGTGGCCGCCATGCCGGCGGCGGAGCGTCTGGAGACCCTGGTCTGGGCCTGGCTGCAGGCACTGGCCCCCCACCGGCGACTGACCCGGCAGATGATCGCCGGCAAGCTGGAAGCGGGCCACCTGCATGTCCAGATTCCGGCCGTGCTGCGTATCAGTCGCACGGTGCAGTGGTTGCGGGAGGCCGCAGGACGGGATGCCGCAGGAATCCACCGGGGGTTGGAGGAGACCGTGCTGACCAGCCTGTTCGTGTCCACCTTCCTGCTCTGGCTGCGCGACCCCAGTGATGGCCGGCGCCTGGCACGGGGCTATCTGCGGCGGGGGTTGCGCACCGCCCGTCGGCTCTCCCGCTGGGTTCCGGGGTACGCTTCCGGCGTCGACCGCCGGCTCCTGCCCCCTCCGGATAGGCAGGAGAGCGCACATCCGGTATCGTCCGTGGAGCAACGACAGGCAACCCCGAACCACTGACTGCACGGGCCCGGGACGGTGTGGTTGCGAACGCGTTGGTAGCCGCGCACAAGGGAGCAATCGCTGGATACCCTCACTCACGCAATCAGCGGCGCGGTGCTTGCCCGTGCCACGGCGCCCCGGCGGCGCGCCGGAACGCTTTCCCTGCGCGAGCGTACCGTGGTCGGATTTCTCGCCGGCGCCGCACCGGATCTGGACTTCGTCGTGGCCCTCGCCGGGCCGGTGGCCTACCTGGAGCAGCATCGCGGCATCACGCACTCCCTGCTGCTGCTGCCGGCGTGGGCACTGCTGCTGGCGGTGGCGTTTAGTCTGTTGCGCCGCCGGCGCTATTCCTGGCGGGCGTACTACGGGGTCTGTTGCCTGGCGATCGGCATTCACATCGTCGGCGATCTCATCACCAGTTACGGCACCCGCATCCTGGCGCCGTTCAGCGACTGGTCGCCGGGCCTCAATACCACCTTCATCATCGATCCGTATCTCTCCGCGATACTGGTCGTGGGGCTGCTGGCGTCCCTGCGCTGGTACCCGCGGGCGCTGGCGACCATCACCCTGATCGCCGCCACCGCGCTGGTGGCTTACCAGGGCAACCAGTACCGGGAAGCCCTGGACGTGGCCCGCGGCCACGTGGCTGCGGCGGAGCTGGATGCCGAGCGGGTGGAAGCCTATCCGCAACCTTTCTCCGTCTGGAACTGGAAGCTGGCGATTACCGCCGGTGAGAGACACCACCTGGCCACCGTCAACCTGCGCCGGCACTCGCCACCGGCGCAGGTTCCGGAGGATGCCCCCTGGTGGCGGCGGATCCTGGCGAGTTACCGGCCGGCGGACCGGCCGCAGTGGCAGGTCTTGCGGCAGTTCGGCCGCGGTCATGAGGACGTGCTGGCCCGGGATGTCTGGTCCAACGAGCGCTTCGCCTTCTTCCGGCGCTTCGCCCACCTGCCGGCGGTACGCGAGGTAGTCGATCATGACGAGCATGGAACCTGCGTCTGGTTCCAGGACCTCCGCTTCCGTCTCGAGGGACTGACTTCGCCGTTCATTTACGGCATGTGCCGCAGACCCGTGGATACGGACTGGACGCTGCACGTGCTGGAACGCGGCGGACCGAGGGCCCTGTGAGCGTGTACCCGCAGCCGGCCGATGCCGGGAACCGCCGGGTCCGTGCGCCGCGCAGGGAGATCTTCGGCTGGGCGATGTTCGACTTCGCCAACCAGGCCTACACCCTGCTGATCATCACGGTAATCTTCAACGAGCTGTTCACCACGGTGATCGTCGGTGACCGCAACGACGACTACCGCCTGGGGAACCTGCTGTGGAGCGTGGCCCTCGCCACCAGCTACTTTCTCGTGGTGGTTGCTGGTCCGGTCTGCGGCGCGGTAATGGACTACAGCGCCGCCAAGAAGCGCTTTCTGTTCGGCAGCTACCTCGTTACCGTCGTCAGCACGTGCCTGCTGTACTTCGTCGCCCCCGGTTACGTCGTGCTCGGCATGGTGCTGCTGATCGTGTCCAACTTCGCCTACTCCCTGGGCGAGTCGTTCATTGCCAGTTTCCTGCCGGAGCTCGGACCGCCGGAGGACCTTGGCAAGATCTCCGGGTTCGGCTGGGCGCTGGGATACGTTGGCGGGCTGTTCGCGGCCGGATTCACTCTTGTGTTCCTGGGAGCGGCAAGCGCCGAGAACTTCGACCGGATTCGCTGGGTGGGACCCTTCGCCGGGGCGTTCTTCCTGCTGGCCGCCATTCCCACCTTCACCTGGCTGCGGGAGCGAGGCCGGCCCCGTTCCCTGCCTCCCGGGGAAAACTACGTGACCGTGGCCTTCGGCCGGCTGCGCGAGACATGGCTGGAGCTGCGCCAGTTCCGCGATCTGGCCATCTTCCTGTTTTCGGTGCTGTTCGCCATGGCGGGGATCTACATCGTGATCGCCTTCGCCTTCATCTACGGCGCCCAGGTGATCGGCTGGGATGAGTCCATCCGCAACATCATGTTCATCATCGTGCAGATCACCGCGGCGGTGGGCGCCATCGGTTTCGGGTTGATCCAGGACCGCATCGGGGCGAAAGTCACCTACATCGGCACCCTTTCCCTGTGGGTCCTGGCGGTACTGGCGATCTGGGCGACCCCGCAGCTGACCGCGTTCCTGGACCGGGTGTTCGACCTGGGCTGGGAGGCGCAGCACCTGTTCCTGTTCGTCGGCGTACTCGCCGGGCTGAGCCTGGGTTCCAGCCAGAGCGCCAGCCGCGCCCTGGTGGGGATCTTCTCGCCCACGGCGAAGGCGGCGGAGTTCTTCGGGTTCTGGGGCCTTGCGAACAAGCTCGCCGGGGTTATCGGTATACTCGGACTGGGGCTGCTGCAGGTGGCAGTGGGCCTGCACACCTCGATTCTGTTCTGCGCGGCACTGTTCCTGACGGCGATCGTCATCTGCCTCCGGGTGAGCCAGAAGCGTGGTGAGGCGGCGGCGGCCGCGTGGGATAACCGGCGGCGCAAGGCCGGTGCGGCGCACAACCGGGAGGAGGCAGGTAATGACGGGTAGCAGCATGGGTTACCACGAGGCCGAGGATCAGCTCTCGGAGAAGACCCGGGACATGCATCGGGCCATCGTCTCACTGATGGAGGAACTGGAGGCGGTTGACTGGTACTCGCAGCGGGTGGACGCCACCCGGGACAGGGCGCTTAAGGCCATTCTCATCCACAACCGGGACGAGGAAAAGGAGCATGCGGCCATGACCCTGGAATGGATACGGCGTAATGACCCGGCGTTCGACAGGGAGTTGCGGGAGTGGCTGTTCACCGACAGACCGTTGGACCAGGTCGGGGGTCCCGACGGGCACGACTGAACGGCGGCATGCTCCCGCTTACGCGCGGGCGAGGCGAGCGCCCTGGGTTTCCTCCAGCCAGGCGTCGATGTACTCCCGCAGGGCCGCCGACTGCTCCGGTGGCATGTAGGCGAAGGAAATGCCGAGCAGGTAATGTCCGTCATCCGTGGGCTGTGCGCGGACCACCTCGGCGGACGGTTCGATGATCGCCGCGCGGCCGGTGCTCGCCCCTGGCAGACGGAAGCGGAGACTGCAGATGGTCCCCGGTTCCACGAGGGAGCGGGTGATCACGCCCAGTCCGCTCCCGGAGACATCCAGGCCGCGGACCGTGAGCATCCGGCCCGTGTCGCTGATCACCAGCATCAGCCGGGTGTCGAAGGGCAGGCGTTCTTCCTGGCGACGTTCCGGCATGTCTCCGCTTCCCGTTGACCCGATGCCCTTACCATACCGTGACGGCGTGTCGCTGCCGTGATCGCGGTCACGGTTGGCGCACGCCGTACAGGTAGTTTTCCCGTCTGGGAGGGTCGCGGCAGGGAAGCGATCCGCAGCCCGTCAGAACAGCCCGTGCAACTCGCCGTTCTCGTCCAC